>DATJYN010000046.1:0-33775 GCA_035499575.1 Burkholderiales bacterium
AACTTGATTTCCTTGACCTGGATCTGCTTCTGCTTGAGCTTGGCCTCGTGGGCCTTCTTCTGCTCGCGGTAGCGGAACTTGCCGTAGTCCATCAGCTTGCAGACCGGCGGCACCGCGAGCGGCGCGATTTCGACCAGGTCCACGTTCTGCTCTTCCGCCATCTTCAGGGCATCGCCGACTGCCACGATGCCCAGTTGATCGCCGTTTTCCGCCACCAGCCTGAGCTGCGGCGAGGTGATCTCCCCGTTGATGCGTTGCGATCTCTCGAGTGCGATGGGTGAAAACTCCTCTTCTCGTCAAAAAAAGCGGCTGTGCCGCTACGCGCGCGCCTCGTTGCCGAGGCGCCCGATGAAGTCCGCGAGCGGCATCGCCCCCAGATCTTCACCGCTGCGCGTGCGCACAGCCACGCTTCCAGCCTGCTTTTCTTTGTCGCCGACCACCAGTTGGTAGGGCAGCTTTTGCAAGCTATGTTCCCGAATTTTATAGGAAATTTTCTCGTTTCGCAAATCGCTTTTGGCCCGGAAACCAGCCTCGCGCAGGCGCACGGCCACGCTTTCGGCGTAGTCGGCGTGGTGCTCGGTGATGCTCAGAACGACCACCTGCTCCGGCGCGAGCCAGAGCGGGAACGCACCGCCGTAGTGTTCGATCAGGATGCCGAGGAACCGCTCCATCGAGCCGATGGTTGCGCGGTGAAGCATCACCGGGACCTTGCGGCTGTTGTCCGCCGCCACGTACTCGGCGCCAAGGCGCTCCGGCAGGAAGTAGTCCACCTGCATCGTGCCGCATTGCCAGACCCGGCCGATGGCGTCCTTGAGCGAATACTCGATCTTCGGGCCGTAGAACGCACCCTCGCCAGGGGAGACCCCGAATTCGCAGCCCGAGGCCTTCATCGCTTCCATCAGCGCGGCCTCGGCCTTGTCCCAGGCCTCGTCCGTGCCGATGCGCTTGTCGGGACGCGTCGCGACCTTGTAGACGATGTTCTCGAAGCCGAAATGCGCATAGACCTTGCGCACGAGCGCCGTGTACGCGACGCACTCGGGCAGGATTTGCTCCTCCGTGCAGAAGATGTGTCCGTCGTCCTGCGTGAAGCCGCGCGTACGCATGATGCCGTGCAGCGCACCCGAGGGTTCGTTGCGGTGGCAGGAGCCGAACTCGCCGTAGCGCAGCGGCAGGTCGCGGTAGCTCTTCACGCCTTTGCGGTAGATGAGCACGTGCCCCGGGCAGTTCATCGGCTTGAGGGCGTAGTCGCGCTTATCCGACTCCGTGGTGAACATGTTCTCGCGGTAGTTCTGCCAGTGGCCGGTGGTCTCCCACAGGCTCCTCGGCAACACCATGGGCCCGCGCACTTCCTGGTAGCCGCTGTCCTGGTAAACCTTGCGCATGTACTGCTCGAGCTGCTGCCACAGCGACCAGCCCTTGGGATGCCAGAACACCATGCCGGGCGCGTCCTCCTCCATGTGGAACAGGTCGAGCTGGGTGCCCAGGCGCCGGTGGTCGCGCTTCTCCGCTTCCTCCAGCATCTTGAGGTAGGCGTCCTGCTCCTCCTTGGTCGCCCAGGCGGTGCCGTAGATGCGCTGGAGCATCTCGTTCCTCGAGTCGCCGCGCCAGTAGGCCCCGGCGACGCGCATCAGCTTGAAGACCTTCAGCTTGCCGGTCGAAGGCACGTGCGGCCCGCGGCAAAGATCGATCCAGCTGCCCTGGCCGTAGAGCGAGATCGGCTCGTTGGCGGGGATCGCAGCGATGATTTCCGCCTTGTACTTCTCGCCGATCGATGAGAAGAATTTGACGGCCTCATCCCGCGAAAGAATTTTTCTTTCGACCTTCAAATCCTGTTTCACGATCTCCGCCATCTTTTTCTCGATGGCGGCGAGATCCTCGGGCGTGAACGGGCGCTTATAGGAGAAGTCGTAGTAGAAGCCGTTCTCGATCACCGGGCCGATCGTGACCTGCGCTCCGGGGAACAACTCCTGCACGGCCTGAGCCATGAGGTGCGAGGTCGAGTGGCGCAGGATATCGAGCCCTTCGGGGCTCTTGCCGGTGACGATCGAAAGCTCCGCGTCGGACTGGATGCGGTAGCTGGTGTCGACGAGTTCGCCGTTCACCTTGCCGGCGAGTGCGGCTTTCGCGAGGCCGGCGCCGATGGATTGGGCCACTTCGGCGACGGTGACCGGACCGGGAAAGTCCTTCACCGCCCCGTCGGGCAGTTTTATTTTCAGCAAGCGAGGAATTTTACGCTAGGCCCGCCAGGGCCTCGGCGATGCGCGCCACCGGGCCGGACCAATCACCGCGCCGCGCCTGCCGGAACTGGCGTGCCTGCGGATACCAGGCGCCGTCTTCCTCCGTATTGCCCCAGCGCCAGTCGCTCACATGGGCCAGCATCATCCAGAGCGGCTTGCCCATGGAGCCGGCCAGGTGCGCGACCGAGGTATCCACCGACAGCACCAGGTCCAGTTGCGCCACCAGCGCCGCCGCATCGCGGAAGTCCTGTTGCGCAGGTCCGGTGTGCGGGATGCCGCGACGCGCGAGCAGTTCGGCGTCCAGGCCGCTCACCTCCTTTTGCAGGCTGATGAAGCCGATCCCCGGCACGGAAAGCACGGGATCGAGCGCTGCCAGGTCGATCGAGCGACTCCGGTCCAGGCTGTAGCCAGGATTGCCGGACCAGACAATGCCGGCGCGCGGACGCCGCACCCCGGCGAGCACCGCGCTCCAGTCGGTTCCGCCGGTTCCGGCGGCAGCCGGATACCGAACCGCGGACGCCACGTTCTGCCGCGTCGTGCCGAAGGCCAGCGGCAGGCTGGGCAGCGGGCAATGGAGGTCGAATTCGGGCAGTGGCTCGCCGCCCGCCACCAACTGCGCCACGCCCTCGAACCCTTGGAACAACGTCTTGAGGCGCGGCTGCACTTCCAGCACCACGCGGGCGCCGCGCCGCGCGACCAGGGGCACGTAGCGCGCGAACATCATCGTGTCGCCGAAACCCTGCTCCGCATGCAGCAGGATGGTGCGGCCGGCGAGCTCGGCATCGCCGCGCCAGAGCGGCTGCGCGAACTGGCGCACCGTGCCGGCATATTGTTTTGCGCCATGCCGCAGCGCGTATTCGCGCCAGCCCTCCTCCCACTGCCCCGATGCGAGCAGGGCAAGGCCCAGGTTGTGATGGATATCGGGATTCCCCGCGTCCACGGCAAGCGCCTGGCGGTAGGCTGCGATCGCCTCCCGTGGACGGCCGAGCGCCTTGAGCGCATTGCCGCGGTTGCTCAGGGCTCCGGAATGGTCGGGCTGCAATTGCAGCACGCGCTGGAAGCGCTCGAGAGCTTCTTCGTCCCGGCCGAGCGCCCGCAGCGAGACGCCGATGTCGTTCAGCGCGTGGACGTCTTTCGGCGCGGCCGCCAGCGCGCGCTGCAGGCGTTCGAGCGCCTCCGGATGCCGGTTGAGCGCCTGCAAGGCCGTGCCGCTGTTGTAGAGCGCATCGGCGTTGCGCGGCTCGATTGCCAGCGCGCGATCGAAGCTATCCAGCGCCTCGGCGGCACGGCCGAGTTCGCGCAGCGCGTTGCCGCGGCTGTTGAGCGCGTCCACGAAGCCGGGCCTGGCGGCGATGGCCCTGTCGAAGAACTGCAAACCGGTTTCGGAATCGCCCCGCTGGCAGCGCAGGGCGCCCAGGTAATTCAGCGCGGCAGGATGCTCCGGCGATTCCGCCAGGACCTGCTCGTAGAGCAGTTCCGCCTGCAGCGCCTGGCCGCGGCGGTGCGCCGCCACCGCCTGCCGCAGCAACTCGGCGGAGGCGCCGGCGGCGGGTTTGCCCTTTCCCATGGGAGCAAATATTCCTGCTAAGGAATTCTGGTAGGCGCGATTGGACTCGAACCAACGACCCCTACCATGTCAAGGTAGTGCTCTAACCAGCTGAGCTACGCGCCTAAAGGACGCGGATTTTACCCTAGTCCCCGCAGCCATCGAATCTCAGCCCCGCCCCACCCTCATGACGCCCGCGACCTGCTTTACCGCCGCGAACGCGCGCCGCAGGTGCGCGACATTCGCCACTTCGAAACTGAAGCGCATCTGCGCCAGCTCGTTGCGGCTCTGCGTGCGTACCGCGGTGACGTTGATGCGTTCACGCGCGAGCGCCTCGCCGATGTCGCGCAGCAGGCCCTGGCGGTCGACCGCCGTCACCAGGACGTCCACCGGGTAGGCGGCGTCGGATGCGCCGCGAGACTGCGAGCCCCACTCCGCGCCGAGCAGCCGCTCCGGGCTGCGCTCCGCGAGCCGCTTCAGCGCCGCGCAGTCCTCGCGGTGCACCGACACCCCCTTGCCGCGCGTGACGAAGCCGCGCACCGGGTCGGGCGGCACCGGCTTGCAGCACTTCGCGAGTTGCGTCAGCAACCGGTCCATGCCGACGACGAGAACTCCGCCGGCGGTGGACTTCGCCCTCGTTTTCCTGGGTTTGCTTTCAATTCTTGCTTCCAGAACCAGACCCTTGAGCTCGCGCAACGCGCCCTGCAATTGCCGCAGGTTGACTTCGTCGCGCGCCACGGCGGCGAACAGCTCATCGGGCTTGTCGAAGCCGAGCTTCTGCGCAAGCTGCTCCAGGTTGGCCTGCATCGCGCCCTCGCGCCGCTGCTCCTTCTCCACGATGGCGCGGCCCTGGGCGACGGTCTGCGCGTGCGCCTGCGCGTTGAACCACTGCCGCACCTTGCCGCGCGCTCGGTGGCTCTTCAGGAAACCGAGCGACGGGTTCAGCCAGTCGCGCGAGGGACCGCCACGGGGCCCGCCGGCCTTCGCGGCGATGATTTCGATCCTCTGGCCGCTGCGCAGCGGCGTGTCGAGCGGCGCCATCCGGCCGTCCACCCTGGCGCCGCGGCAGCGGTGGCCAAGGTCGGTGTGCAGCGTGTAGGCGAAGTCCACGGGCGTCGAGCCCGCCGGCAGGTCGATGACCTTGCCCTGCGGGGTGAGGACGTAGATCGTGTCGTCGAGCGACGCTTTCTTCGTCCTTTCCTCCCAGCCGCCCTCGACGATCTCATCGCGCCAGGACAGCAGCTCCCGCAGCCACGCGATTTTGTTGTCGAAGGCATTCTCGGTTTTTCTGCTTTCCTTGTAGCGCCAATGCGCGGCGACGCCGAACTCCGCCTGGCGGTGCATTTGCTCGGTGCGGATCTGCACTTCCAGCGTGCGGCCGCCCGGGCCGAGCACCGCGGTATGCAGCGACTGGTAATTGTTGCCCTTGGGCCGCGAGATGTAGTCGTCGAATTCCTTCGGGATCGGCTCCCACAGGTCGTGCACGACGCCGAGCACGCTGTAGCAGTCGGCCGCCGCCGGCACGATCACGCGCAGCGCGCGCACGTCGTGCACCTCGGAGAAATCGAGCTGCTTGATGCGCATCTTGTTCCAGATGGAGTAGATATGCTTCGGCCGGCCGGTGACCTGGGCCGCCACGCCCGCCTTGCGCAGCTCATCGCCGAGGACTTCCATCGCGCTCGCAATGTATTGCTCCCGCTCCTGGCGCCTCTGGTCGAGCATCTGCGCGATCTTCTTGTACAACTCGGGTTCGAGGTAGCGGAACGACAGGTCCTCCAGTTCCCACTTCAGCTGCCAGACGCCCAGGCGGTTCGCGAGGGGCGAATAGATGTCGAGCGATTCGCGCGCATAAGCCCTTCTTTCCGCGGTCGAGTTCTTTGCGAACCAGCGCAGCGTCTGCGTGCGCGAGGCGAGGCGGATCAGCACCACGCGGATGTCCTCGACCATGCCGAGCACCATCTTGCGCAGGATCTCGTTCTGCTCGACCGCCGAGGCGCGCGTCAGCACGCGCAGCTGGTACAGCTTCTCGACGCCGGCCGCGAGGCCGGCGACCTCCTCGCCGAATTCCGCCGCCAGCCGGTCGGGGTCGGGCAGCATCTTCGGCGCCGCGAACAGCACGCCCGCCGCCTGCGCCGCCGGATCGACGCCGATCGACGCGAGGCTCGCCGACAGCCCGAGCGCATGCAGCCACACCGGCTCGCCCGTGGAAAGCGCCTGGCCCTCGTAGAGCGGCCGCGCGAATGCCAGCGCGCGCTCGACGAGCGCGTCGTTCGACGCATCCTGCGGACGAAGCTGTGCGACGGAAACCATGCTGCTATTGTAATGGCGTTGCTCTGGATGGATGCCCCATGGGCTGGCTCCGCGACTGGAAACGCAAGCGCATCCTCGCGCGTCACAGGATCGACGACGCGCTGTGGAAGCGCGCGCAGCGACACCTGCCTTTCCTGCGCGGCCTGTCGGCCGGCGAGGAGCGGCGGCTGCGCGAGCTTGCGGTCATCTTCCTCGCCGAGAAGCAGCTGGCGCCGGTGGGAGGCGCCGCGCTTTCCGACGACGACCGCGTCGAAATCGCTCTGCAGGCCTGCCTGCCGGTGCTCGAACTCGGACTCGACTGGTACGACGGCTGGGTCGGCGTCGTCGTGCATCCGTCGGATTTCCACGTGCAGCGCACGGAAACCGGCGAGGACGGCGTGGTGCACGAATGGGAAGACGAGCTCGCGGGCGAATCCTGGCCCGGCGGACCGGTGGTGCTGTCCTGGGAAGCGCTCGACGATTCGGGCAGCGTCGCCGAGGGCGGCGCCAACGTGGTGCTGCACGAATTTGCGCACAAGCTCGACATGATGGACGGCGAATCGGACGGCGTGCCGCCGCTGCCTTCGCGCGCCGCGCGCGAGCGCTGGCTGAAAATCTTCGACGCCGAGTTCGCCCGCTTCTGCCGCGACGTCGACGCCGGCCGGAAGACCTTCCTCGATCCCTACGCCGCCGAGCACGAAGCCGAATTCTTCGCTGTGGCAAGCGAGGCTTTCTTCGAGTCGCCGAACGCGCTCAAGCACGATTTCCCGCGACTCTATGAACTCTTCATGGGTTTCTACAGGCAGGATCCCGGCAAGAGGCTGCGCGCATGAAAACCCTGCTGATCGTCTTTCACACCGGCGGCGTAAAGACCGCGAACATGGCCGCCGCCGTCGAGCGCGGCGCCCGCTCCGCAGTCGACGATTCGGCCGGCGTGAATGTGATCGTGAAGCGCTGCGCCGAAGCCGGGCCGGAGGATGTGTTGTCCGCCGACGGCCTGATCCTCGGCACGCCGGAGAACTTCGGCTACATGTCCGGGATGATGAAGGATTTCCTCGAGCGGGTGTTCTACGCCTGCGAGGGCAAGGTCAACGGCCGGCCCTACGCGCTCTTCGTCGGCGCCGGGCAGGACGGCAGCGGCGCGGTGAATTCAGTGGAGCGGATCGTCACCGGCCTGCGGCTGGAGAAGAAATCCGAACCGGTCATCGCGCTGAAGGAACTCACCCCTGAAGCGCTGGCGAAGTGCGAAGAGCTTGGCGCTGGCTTTGCGGCCGGACTTGCCCTCGGCGTCTTCTAGAGCACCAGGTTGGAGCCTTCGGCCGGCGCTTCGCAGATGACACGCGATCCCAGGCGCGTGAGTTCAGCGCGCGTTTCCGCGAGCTTCAGGTCGATCTGCTCGTCGGTCTGGTCCGGATCGTGGTGAAACAGGTGCAGCCGCTTCACCTCTGCGCGCGCAGCCAGGTCGGCGACCTGGCTGACGCAGGAATGACCCCAGTCCACCTTGGAAGGGTATTCGTGGTCGCGGTAGGTGGTGTCGGTGATCAGCACGTCGGCGCCGCGCACGAAATCCGCCAGCCGCTGCACGTAGCGCGCCTCGTGGCGCGGGTGGGTCGGCAGGTAGAGTTCGTTGTCGGTGATGTAGCAGACGACGCGCTCGCGGCAGGTCAGCTTGTAGCCCAGGCAGTAGCCCGGATGGCGCAGCAGCATGGTCTCGATCTTCACCGGACCGAACTGCAGGGTCTCCTCGCGCAGGTCGCGGAACACCAGCCGCGCGCCGAATTCGCGGATCGTGACCGGGAAGTAGACGCTCTCCATCTGCGCGCTGATGGCGCTCTCGATGGTCAGGTCGCCCTGGTAGGGCCCGAAGATCTCGATCTGGTTGCCGCGCGCGTACAGCGGTGCGAAGAACGGCACCGTGTTGATATGGTCCCAGTGCGTGTGCGAGATGAAGATGCGGCCGGAGAAGCGCTCGCTTGAGGATTCCATGATGCGGTCCGACAGCCGCTTGATGCCGGAGCCGCAGTCGAAGATGTAGAGCGGCTCGCCGCCGATCTCGACGCTGACGCAGGGCGTGTTGCCGCCGTAGCGCGTGTAGGCCGGGCCCGGCGCCGGCAGCGTGCCGTGCACACCCCAGTAGTGCAGCGAGATGCGCTCGGAGACGATTTCGTAGACCGACTGCAGGAAGGTCTCGCGGTTGATCGGCTTGGTGATGTAGCCGTCGGCGCCCATTTCCTTCGCGCGCCGGCGGTCGAAGTCGTAGCTCTTCGCCGACAGGATCAGGATCTTCATCGACTTCAGCTCGGGCTTGGCGCGCAATTCACGCGTCAGCTCGAAGCCGTCCATGCCGGGCATCATCACGTCGGTGATCACGCAATCGGGCAGCGCTTCCGGAATGTCGCGGAACGCGCCGCTGCTGGAGGCGCGCACGGTGACTTCGTGACCCGCGTCCGTCAGGATCCGCGAAACGAGCGCCAGGGTATCGGGATCGTCGTCGACGATGAAGAATTTCATCTGCGGGCGAATTTTAGCAGCCCATGCCGGCCGAGGCGGCTATGATTCGCGCATGGCGGACAACGTCTTCGAGCAAGCGGTCAAGGGCTGGGCACGCACAGTGCCGGTGCGGACGACGGAGCTCTCCACGGACAAGGCGGGCTTCGGGCATTTCTGGCAGCGCGCGGGCGAGCTGCTGGCGCGGTTGCCCGCAAAGCCGAAACGCAACGCGGAAGAAGCGGCCGCCGCCGCCGAGATCCTCGCGCTCGCTCGCGAGTCGCGCACGCGCTTCATGCGCGCGCATGCGCGCAGCATCTACGACGTGCTCACCGCCAAGCGCAGCCTGTTCCTGCGCGTGGACGAACTGTGCGCGCGCGCCGCAAGGGAATTTCCCGGCCTGGTGCCGGATGCGAAGGCGCTCGAGCGCGAATCCGGCATCGCCCAGGGAGACAAGGACGGGCTCGAGGTGGACCAGGGCATCTTCCTGTCGCAGGTGCTCGGCGACCCGGCAGCCGGCACGCACCTGTGCCACGCCATGCTGCTGCCGCGGGCGGAGTCGAAGGATCTTCTCAAGGGTTTCATGCAATCGGGAAAAATCAATCTCGATGGCGCGCGCCTGGAACGCCATGGCAAGGCCTCCGTCGTGACGATGCGCAATCCGCAATACCTGAATGCCGAGGACGAAGGCACCCTTCCCGGCCTCGAGACCGCCGTCGATCTCGCGCTGCTCGATCCGTTGACCGAGGTCTGCGTGCTGCGCGGCGACACGGTCACGCATACCAAGCACGCGGGCAAGCGCCTGTTCGGCGCCGGCATCAACCTCACGCACCTCTACCAGGGGAAGATCCGCTTCCTCTGGTACCTGGTCCGCGACTTGGGCCTGGTCAACAAGCTCTACCGCGGGCTGGCGCTACCCGAAGCGCCTCCGGAGGAAGAATCCATCGAGAAGCTGTGGATCGCCGCGGTCGAGGGCTTCGCCATCGGCGGTCACTGCCAGATCCTGCTCACCATCGACCAGGTGGTCGCCACGCGCGATGCCTACATGACGCTGCCGGCACGCAAGGAAGGCATCATCCCTGGCGCGGCGAACCTGCGCTTGGCGCGCCATGTCGGCGACCGCGTGGCGCGGCAGGCGATCCTTGCCGAACGGCGCATCGACTGCGCCAGCGCCGAAGGCCGCCTGGTCTGCGACTACGTCGTCGCGCCCGACGCGATGGATTTCGAGATCGAGCGGCTCGTGGGGCACGTCACCGGCTCCGGCATGGTCAGCGCCGCGGGCAATCGCCGGGCGCTGCGGATATCGGAGGAGCCGCTGGATTCCTTCCGCCGCTACATGGCAGTCTACGCGCGCGAGCAGGCACACTGCCACTTCAGCCCGGCGCTGATCGCCAACCTCGAGAAATTCTGGATTACTGCAGCAGGAAGTCGCGCACGATCTTGACCTGATCGTCGTGCATCAGCGTCGGCGCGTGGCCGACGCCGGCGACGTCCACCACTTTCGCTTTCGGTCCGCGCCCGGCCATCTTTTCGCAGGTCTCGCGCGTCAGCAGGTCGGATAGCGCGCCGTGCACCACCAGCGTGGGGCACTTGATCGCATCCCACAACGGCCAGAGTTCCAGGTCGCCTTCCGGCATGGTGGCGCGAAAAGGTTCGGCGAGTTTCGGGTCATAGTGCAGCCGCAGCGTGCCGTCGGGATTCTTGCGCATCACGATCTCCGTCAGGAAGCGCCATTCGGCGTCGCTGTGCGGCCCGAAGGTCGCGCTTACGGTGCGCACGTATTTGTCCGCCGCTTCGATGTTCGGAAACACCGGCGCCATGCCCACGTAGGATGCTATGCGCTGCAGCGAAACCTTGCTCACCACCGGTCCGGCATCGTTCACGACCAGCTTCCGGATCGGCGTATTCGCCTGCGCGGCGAGCGCCATGCCGATCAGCCCGCCCATCGAGGTGCCGACCCAATGCACGGATTCGACATCGAGACGCGCGATCAGCGTCACCATGTCGGAAAGGTACTGCGGGATCTGGTAGAGCAGCGGGTCGGGCAGCCACTCGGACTCGCCCCGCCCCGCAACGTCGACGCTGATCACCCGGTACCTGTCCGCCATCGCGGCGGCGAGCGCCTCGAAATCGCGCGCGCAGCGCGTCAGGCCATGCACGCACACCAGCACCTTGTCGTTCTTCGGCTCGCCCCATTCCAGATAGGCGATGCGATGCAGCCCCTTGGGCGAGGCGCATTGGACAAAGCGCTGGCGCGCGTTTCCGGCCAATCAGGTTCCGACGATCAGGATACGGCTCATGCGCCGTATTTGAAAGACAGCGACAGGCGTGTCCGGAATTGCGTGACCTTGCCGTCCTCGACTTTGACGTCGAGCTTGGTGACTTCGGCGATGCGCAGGTCGCGCAGGGATTTCGCCGCGGTCTTCACCGCGCTGCGTGCCGCATCTTCCCAGGAGACCGGGCTGGTGCCGATGACGTCGGTAACGCGGTAAACAGCATTCTTGTCCTTCTTTGCCATGGTGTGCCCTCCTGGAGCGATCGCGGAAGACCCGCGCAGCCATTATCGCCTCAGAGCGGCGCGTCGTGCCAGTACTTGCGGCGCTCCCGGCGCTGGCTTGAGATGACGAAATTCTCCCTCGACAGCCGGACCGTGACGGCCCCCTCGAGATCGGTCCGCCAGAGCCGGATACCGGCGTTCCTGTAGCGCTCGAGCACCTCCGCATCCGGATGCCCGAAGCGGTTGCGGTAGCCCACCGGGACCACCGCGGAAGGCGCTTGCACCGCCGCAAGCAGCTCGCTGGTGGAGGATGTCCGGCTGCCGTGGTGCGGCACCAGCAGCACGTCCGCGGCGAGCGCCGCGGAATTGCGCGCCACCAGCTCCGCTTCCGCCGGCTTTTCGATGTCGCCGGTGAGCAGCATCGAGCGGCCGCCCGCTTCCACCTTCAGCACGCAACTCAGGTCGTTGCTCCTTTTCGCGCGCACGGCGGTTCCCGCCGGATGCAGCACGGAGAAGCGCACGCCGTCCCATTCCCACTCCGTGCCCGCCGAGCAGCGCCGCGCATCCGGCACGCTCGCGAGCAACGGGTGGCCCGGCAGCAGCGAATGGCGCAGCGCGTCGATCTCGAAATTCCCGGCCACCGACGCAGCGCCGCCGGCGTGGTCTCTGTCGTTGTGCGTGACCATCATCGCGTCCAGCCGTTCGATGCCCGCAGCCCGCAGGTAGGGCGCAATGATGCGTTCCCCGCTGTCGGTTTCGCCGAACGCGGGCCCGGCGTCGTAGAGCAGCGCGCGGTTCGCTGTGCGCACCAGCACTGCAAGGCCCTGCCCGACGTCCAGCGTGACAACCCAGGCTTCGCCCGGCGGCGGCGCGGGCGGCGGCAGCGCGATCGCGGGAAGCGTCAGCGCGAGCCCGGCAAGCCGCCAGGGCACGCCGCGCGGCGCGAGCAGCCAGGCGACGCCGGCCATCGCGAGCAGCACCGCCCAGAGCGGTGGCGTGTGCTGCTGCCAGACCGCTGCCGGCAGGGCCGCGCACCACTCCAGGAATTGCATCAGCCACTGCACCAGCCAGGCGGCAGCTTCGAGCAGCGCGTCCCAGGGGAACACTGCGGCCAACAGCGCGAGCGGCGTCACCACCGCCGATACCAGCGGAATCGCGACCGCGTTGGCAAGCGGGCCGACGATCGAAAACTGCGAGAACAGGAACAGCGCCGCCGGAGCAAGGCCGATGGTGATCGCCCACTGCACGCGCAGCCATTGCTTCGGCGCCGCCTGTTTGCCGTCCGCAGTGAAAAATATGAGCGCAACCGCCCCGAACGATAGCCAGAACCCGGGCGCGAGCACCGCCCAGGGATCGAAGGCGAGCACCACGCCGAGCGCCAGCGCGAGCGTGCGCGCCGGGGCGGAGATGCGCCCCGACCAGAGCGCGAGCGCGACCACGGTCACCATCCAGAAGGTGCGCTGCGCCGGCACTGCGAAGCCGGCGATCAGAGTGTAGCCGAGCGCGCCGGCGATGGCCGCAAGCGCCGCAGCCTTGCGCGCGGGCAGCCGCAGCAGGAGGAAGGTCGAGCGCCGCCACAGCCAGCCGGCGAGCCCGGCGAACAATCCCGACACCATCGTCACGTGCAGACCGGAGATGCTCATGAGGTGCGTGACGCCCGTGCGGTTGAACAGGCGCCATTCCTCGGCACTGATCGCGCGCTGGTCGCCGACCGCGAGCGCGGCGAGGATGCCGCTCGCCGGCGTTTCGCCGAGCACCTGCCGGAAGCGATCCCGCACCCGCTCGCGGATCCGCTCGATGCGGTCGGAGAGGCTTTTCCGCTCTCCCAGTTTTTCAGGAATTGAATTTCTTGAGGAACGGACATACCCGGTAGCGCCCAGCCCCCTTTCCATCAGCCAGGCTTCGTAGTCGAAGCCCTGCGGGTTGAAGTTGCCGTGCGGACGCCGCAGGCGCACGGTGAAGCGCCAGCGCTCGCCCGGATGCACCGCAGAAGAAAGGACGGCGGGCTGGTCTTCGCGCAGTTCTCCGGCGTCCGCGCCGCGGTACCAGGACAGCAGGATCTTGCCGGGCAGCTTCGCTCCGGCATGCTCGGGCTCGAACTCGAAGCGCAGGCCGCGCTCGCCGACGGCGGGCAGGCCGGAAACGACGCCCACCACCTCGACATCCCTGCCTTCGAGCTCCGGTGCGAGCCGGTCCGCCATGCGCAGCTGCGCCATGCCCAGCGCCCAGCAGAAGCCCAGGGCAAACGCGGCCGGAACGCGAAAGAGCGGTATCCGGGCAAGGAACAGCAATGCGCACAGGCCGAGCCAACCCGCGAACCAGCCCGCGCCGGGCAATTCGGGCTGCAGCTGGAGAAAAAGAACGCCGCAGGCGAACGAAAGGATGACAGCGGTCATCTAGAATCGAACGCAGCAGCGCCGCGACGGCTGACTGCGCGCCGACCATGCCGAGAAAATTCTTTCGCAAGTTCCTGCCCGACGGCGAGACCGTACGCGGCTACAAGTACCTGGCGTGGTGCCGCGGCTGGCTGCAACACCCGAACCTGTGGCACCTGAACCGCCATTCGGTCGCCGGCGGCTTTGCGATCGGGCTGTTCGCCGGGCTGGTGCCGGGTCCGCTGCAGATGCTCGTCGCGGCCCTGCTGGCAATCCCGATGAAGAAGAACCTGCCGGTGGCGCTGATGACGACGCTCTACACCAACCCCTTCACCATCGCGCCGCTCTACCTGCTCGCCTACAGCTATGGGCGCCTGCTGCTCGGCGCAAGCAGCGAACCCTTCGAGGTCGCTCCCTACGCATGGAACTGGGCGCACTGGCTCGATTCCCTCGAAGTGCTGCTGCGCTGGACGCTCTCGCTCGGCAAGCCGCTCGGCATCGGCCTGGTCGCCCTCGCCGTGACGCTCGCGGCGGTGGGCTATGCTTGCGTGCAGATCGGCTGGCGCATCTACGTCATCCTTGCCTGGCGCGCCCGCCAGCGGAGCAGAATTCAGAATCGATGATCAAGCTCAGCCCCACCAGCCTGCCGGTGCGCGCCTACATGGCGTTCCGGTACCCGCTGCTCGTCTTCCTGCTGGTCGAGCTGGTCGGCTCGTTCGGCTTCTGGGTGATCTCGGACTACAGGGCGACGCTGCTCGACTGCGTCTACATGACCTTCATCACGGTGGCGACCATCGGCTTCGGCGAAACCATCGACCTCAACCCCCACCCGCTCGGGCGCATCTTCCTCATGGCGATCGCCACGGTCGGCATCGCCAACGTGACCTACGCGACATCCAAGCTCACTGCCTTCCTGCTCGAAGGCGACATCAACCTGGCACTCCGGAGGCGACGCATGCAAGACCGAATCAACGCGCTCAACAGGCACTACATCGTCTGCGGCGTGGGCCGCGTCGGCTCGAATGTCGCGCACGAGCTGATCGTCACCGAGCGCCCCTTCGTCGGCATCGAGGAAGCGCCCGCCGCGATCGACGCCTTCAACGAGAAGTATCCGAGGCAAATAGTCCAGCACGGCGACTGCTCCGACGACGACGTGCTGCTGCGCGCCGGCGTCGAGCGCGCCGCGGGCCTGTTCGCGGTGACCGGGGACGACGGCAAGAACCTGCTGATCACGCTGTCGGCCAAGCAGTTGAACCCGAACATGCGCGTCGTCGCCAGGGTGCACGACGTGAGGAACACCGAGAAGCTGCGCCGGGTCGGCGCCGACGCCATCGTCTCGCCCGATTTCACCGGCGGGATGCGCATCGCCTCGAGCATGCTGCGGCCCGCGGTGGTCAGCTTCCTGGACGAGATGCTGCGCACGGACGAAAAACTGCGCGTGGAGGAAATCATCATGCCGGCAAACGCGGCGCCGCGCGTGCTCGCCGAACTGGCGCCGGCCAGCCGCGAATACGTGGTGCTCGCGGTACGCGTGGCGAAGGGCTGGCAGTTCAACCCGCCCGCCGATTTCACGCTGCAGCCGGGCAACGCGCTGGTGACGATGGCGACGCCGCAGGGCCGCCGCCTGCTCGAGACCGCGATCGGCGCCTGAGCTAGAAGCGCTGCTCCTCGTAGTCCAGCTCTTCCTCGAGGTGGTGCAGGACTTCGTCGCTGATCTCGCCCGCGCGCCAGATGCGGATCAACTCCTGGCGCTCCGCGCGTACCGCGGCGAGGCGCAGGTCGCGGCCGAAGCTGAAGCTGCTGTGGTGGCCGTGCGGCATCGCGGCGCCGATGCGGTCGTTGAACTCGGCGCGCACGCGCGCCACCAGGTCGCCCGGCACGTTCTCGCTGGCAGCGGCGGCGTCGATCGCCGCAACGGCGGCCTTGCCGAGCGCAACGCGAGCTCGCATGTGCTCATCGTGCTGGCCCGGGTCGGTGCCCAGCTTCAGCCAGCGGATCAGCGAGGTCAGCGTCAGGCCCTGCAGCACCAGCGTGACCGAGATCACCACGAAGGTCAGGAAGATCAGCAGGTCGCGGTAGGGGAATTCGTCGCCCGACTCGACCTGTACCGGCAGCGCGAGCGCGGCCGCGAGCGACACGATGCCGCGCATGCCGCACCAGCTCATGATGAACACCTCGCCGTGCTGCGGCGCGGGCTCCGCCGCGCGCAGGCCCGCGCTCAGCAGGCGCGGAGCGAAGGTCGCCGGATAGACCCAGGCGAAGCGCACCAGGATCGCCACCAGCGTCACGCTGGCGGCGTAGACCGCGAGCTCGCGCGCGCTGAAGCCGGCCAGACGGCCCATCACGCCCGAGAGCGCCATGCCGATCAGGATGAAGATCAAGCTGTTCAGCATGAACACGAGGATGTTCCACACCGAGCGCGCGAGGATGCGCATCTCGGCCGAAACGATGGCCGGCGTGTAGCGCGCGCGCACGATGCCGGCCGCAACCACCGCCAGCACGCCCGAGCAATGCAGCGATTCGGCCAGCACGTAGAGCGTGTACGGGATCGACAGCGACACCAGCACTTCGGTGAAGGCGTCGCCGATGAAGCGGTGCAGCCAGACGAAGGCCAGGCCGCCGATGAAGCCGATGGCGAGGCCGCCCAGCGACACGGTAGCGAACTCGACGCTGGCGCCGACCAAGGAGAAGGTACCGGTCAGCACCGCCGCGACCGCGAGCTTGTAGAGCACCAGGCCCGAGGCGTCGTTCACCAGGCTTTCGCCCTCCAGCACCACCACGATGCGGCGCGGCATGTTGAGGCGCGACAGGATCGCGGTGGCGGCGACCGCGTCGGGCGGCGAGACGATGGCGCCGAACACGAAGGCCGCCGCCCAGGGGAGGCCCGGGATCAGCAGCTTCAGCGTGGCGCCGACGGCGAACGTGGTGACGATCACCAGGCCGATGGCGAGCAGGCCGATCGGCCGCAGGTTGGCCTTGAAATCGCGCCACGAGGTGAGCAGCGCCGCCTGGTAGAGGATCGGCGGCAGCACCAGCACCAGCAGGAACTGCGGATCGACGTCGAGCTGCGGCAGGCCCGGGATGAAGCTGAGCGCGCCGCCGCCCAGCACCAGGGCGATCGGGTACGGCAGGCCGGCGCGGCGCGACAGCCAGCCGAGCACCACCGAGCACAGCACCAGGAACATCACGACCTGGATCAGCGCCATGGCCCGTTGCTCAGCCTGCGTCCCTGAGCACGCCGTCGCGCAGCTCGAGCGTCCTGCCGGTCCGCGCGGCCAGGCCGGCGTCGTGCGTCACCAGCACGAAGGCGGTGCGCTGCGAGGCCGACAGGCGCACCATCGCCTCGAACACCTCGTCCGCGGTCTGCGCATCCAGGTTGCCGGTCGGCTCGTCCGCCAGCACGCAGGCCGGCCGCGTCACCATGGCGCGCGCGAAGGCGCAGCGCTGGCGCTCGCCGCCGGAAAGCTCGCCCGGCTGGTGCTGCAGCCGCTTCGCCAGGCCCAGCTCGCCGAGCACCGCGCGCGCGCGCTCGAGGGCCGCGGCGCGCGCCATGCGCCGGATCAGGAGCGGCATGGCGACATTTTCTTCGGCAGTGAATTCCGGCAGCAGGTGGTGGAACTGGTAGACGAAGCCGAGCGCGCGATTGCGGACGCTGCCGCGCGCCGCTTCCGAAAGGGTTTGCATGTTCTTGTTTTCTATTTTCACTTCACCTTCCGTGGGCAGGTCAAGACCGCCCAACAGGTGCAGCAGCGTCGACTTGCCCGAGCCGGAACGCCCCATGACGGCGATGCTCTCGCCCTCGCGTACTTCCAGGTCGACGCCCAGCAGGACCTGCACCGGCGCGGGACCCTGGTAGGTCTTCTTCAGGCCCTTGCAGGAGAGCACCACGCTACTCATATCTCAGCGCCTCGGCGGGGTTGACGCGCGAAGCGCGCCAGCTCGGATAGAGCGTGGCGATGAACGAGAGCACCAGCGACACCAGGGCGATGGTGGTGACGTCGCCCAGCTGTACGTCCGAGGGCAGTTCGGTGATGTAATAGATGTCCTTGGCGAGGAACTTGAAGCCGAGCAGGTGCTCGATGAACGGCACCACCGTGCCGATGTTGAAAGCCAGCAGCAGGCCGAAGATCACGCCCGAAAGCGTGCCGATGACGCCGATCAGCGCGCCCTGCACCATGAAGATCTGCACGATCGAGCCGGGCGAGGCGCCCAGCGTGCGCAGGATGGCGATGTCGGGCCGCTTGTCGGTCACCAGCATCACCAGCGTGGAGACGATGTTGAAGGCCGCCACCGCGACGATCAGCAGCAGGATGACGAACATCACGCGCTTCTCGATTTCCACGGCGCGGAAGAAATTGGCGTGGCTGCGCGTCCAGTCGGTGGCATAGAGGTCGCGGTCGAGCTTCACCATCAGGTCGCGCGACACGTTGCGCGCGAGGAACAGGTCGTCGAGCCGCAGGCGCAGGCCGGAGACCGCGTCGCCCATCTGGAACAGCTTCTGCGCGTCCTCGATGTTCACCAGCGCGAGGCCCGAGTCGTACTCGAACATGCCGACCTCGAAGATGCCGACTACCGTGAACTGCTTCAGGCGCGGGATCACGCCGGCCGGCGTCACCAGCCCCTGCGGCGCGATCAGCACCACCTTCTCGCCGGGGAGCACGCCGAGCGCGCGCGCGAGTTCCGAGCCGAGCACGATGCCGAACTCGCCCGGCCTGAGCGCATCGAGCCTGCCGGCGCGCATGTGGCTGCCGATGTCGGCAACCTTGTCCTCCAGCGCGGGCACGATGCCGCGCACGACGGTGCCGCGCACCGCCTTGCCCGCCGACAGCAGGCCCTGCCCGTTGACGAAGGGCGCGGAGGCGACCACGTGCGGCTCCTGCGCCGCGATCTTCGCCACGGCCTGCCAGTCGGTGAGCAGGTTGTCGGAACCGCTGACCTGCACGTGCGAGGCAACGCCGAGGATGCGCGTGCGCAGTTCCTTCTGGAAGCCATTCATCACCGAGAGCACCACGATCAGCGCCGCGACGCCAAGCGCGATGCCCGCCATCGAAGTGGCCGAGATGAAGCTGATGAAGTGGTTGCGGCGCTTTGCGCGCGTATAGCGCAGGCCGACTAGGAGTTCGTAACGCACCGTGGGCGAGAATACTACAATCGAATAAATGGCAGACCCGGTGAATGACGCCACCGATCTCGCGGCGCTGATCCGCGGGGAACGCGTCGCGCACCTCGCCACGCTCAGGCAGGGCGCGCCGATGGCCTCGATGACGCTCTACCTGCCCGAGGCCGGCCCCGCAGGTTTCACTGGCTTCCTGGTGCACGTCAGCCGCCTCGCCTGGCATACCCAGGACATGGCCCGGGACCCGCGCGTCGCGCTCTCCATCGCGCAGACGGACGACGGCCGGGCGGATCCGTTCACTTTGCAAAGACTGACCGTGCGGGGAACGGCGGAGAATCTCGCAAACGAACAACCCGATCTGAAGCGGCTCTGGCTTGCCCGGTTCCCCGAGCAGGCCATCAACTTCGAACTGGCCGATTTCTCGTTCTGGCGCATCCTGCCGCGCGATGCGCGCTTCGTCGCCGGCTTCGGGCGCATCCACAACCTTTCAGCCGCTCAGCTTGCCGAATGCGCCAGTCAATGAGCGCGGGCGTAGCCCCGCTGATTCATGCAGTATTCGTAGAGGTTCCAGTTCGGCGCGCCGCGGCCCTTCGACTGGCGTTGCGCATACATCTGGCTCTCGCACTGCAGCCGGTCGCGTTCGGCCTCTTCCTGCGTGGCACCGGGCTTCTCGAGCGGTCCCTGGCTCGCGCAGGCGCCGCAGGCCAGCGCGACAGCGGCTAGCAGGGGAAAGCTGCTTTTGCGAGTCATCGGCGTCGATTTTACGTCTGCACCGCGGCGGGCAAAGCCGATCGTGGTGGCGGAAGCTCTCGTCCTTCGCGCCGAAGTACGAATTGCGAATATCGTAAAGCTCGAATCCTTCAGCGCGTTCGACACCTTGCTGCGCCGTCCGGGCCCCTGGATAGGCGGCTTTGATTTTCCCTTCGGACTGCCGCGCGATCTGGTGCGCGACCTCGGCTGGCCGAAGCAATGGCGCGAACTGGCCGCATTCTGCGGCGACCTGACGCGCATCGAATTCCGCGGCATCCTCGACGGCTACCGGGCGACGCGTCCTGCGGGCGGGAAGTATGCGCACCGCCTCACCGACCTGCCCGCCGGTTCCTCCAGCCCGATGAAGCTGGTGAATCCTCCGGTAGCGCTAATGTTCCAGGAGGGGGCGCCGCGGCTCGCGGATGCCGGCGTATACGTCCCCGGACTGGCGGACGGCGACCGGTCGCGCATCGCGCTGGAAGCCTATCCGGGCCTGCTTGCGAGGCGCCTCATCGGCAATGTTTCATACAAGAACGATTCGAAAGCCAAGCAGACCGCGGCCCGCAAACAGGCCCGCATGAAAATTATTGCCCGGCTTCCAGTAAAAGCGGACAAAGGAATCCTCCTGCGACTGCTCGATGACCCCACTGGAGATTCGCTCGACGCCGCCATCTGTGCGGTGCAGGCCGCCTGGGGCTGGCGGCGCCGGCGCCGCAATTTCGGCCTGCCCGATCGCATAGAATCCTGCGAAGGCTGGATCGTCTCCGCGTGATGTTGTTTCTGAAGGGCCTCCTGTTCGGTTTCCTGCTCGCGGCTACGGTCGGCCCGATGTGGGTGCTGTGCTTTCGCCGCACCCTCGCGCAGGGCCCGCTCGCCGGCTTCGCTTCCGGCATGGGCATCGCGGTCGCCGACGGCCTCTTCGGCACGGTCGCCGCCTTCGGCCTCACGGCGATTTCGGGATTCCTGCTGCGGTACAGCTACTGGATTGGCCTCGTCGGGGGAATCTTCCTGGTTTACCTGGGGATCAAGACGCTGCTGGCCAATCCGGAACTCGCGGAATCGAACGAAAATCCCGCGGGCTTGCTGCAAGGGTTCCTTTCGACACTGGGGCTGACGCTTGCCAATCCGCCGACGATCCTGGCCTTTGTCGCCATCTTCGCGGGACTCGGCCTCGCTTCGAACGCGGACTATGCCGCCGCATCCCTCGTGGTCCTGGGCGTGTTCCTCGGCTCGGCCTCGTGGTGGATACTGCTCGCCGCCGGCGCCGGCTGGCTGCGCAACCGGATCGGTCCGAAACTATTCCACGTCGTCAACGTCGTCTCCGGCGTCGTCATTCTTTGCTTCGCGGTCTGGCAACTCGCCGTGGTTTTGCGGTAGATTGCGCTACTGGATATATCCACACTGCAGGCCTCATGATGCGATTTCTCATTGCGCTGCTTCTCGCGCTGCCCCTACAGGGTCTGGCGCAATTCCCGCAACGTACCGTCAAGATGGTCGTGCCGTTCCCGGCCGGCGGCCCCACGGACATTCTCGCCCGCGTGGTGGCGCAAAAGCTGTCGGAGCGCTGGGGCCAGCCGGTGATCGTCGACAACAAGCCCGGCGCGGGCGGCACGATCGGCTCGGACCTGGTCGCCAAGGCCGCGCCTGACGGCTACTCGCTGCTCATGGGGACCAGCAGCACGCACTCGATCGGGCCCTCGCTGCAGAAGCTGCCCTACGACCCGGTGCGCGACTTCGCGCCGATCAGCCAGGTCTCGAACGCGACCAACGTGCTGCTGGTCAGCCCGAAACTCGGCGTCACCACCCTGAAGGAGTTGATCGCGCTCGCCAAAGCGAATCCCGGCAAGCTCAATTTCGCCTCCAGCGGCATCGGCACCATCCCGCACCTCACCGGCGAACGCTTCAAGCTGATGGCCGGCGTCGACCTGCAGCACGTGCCCTACAAAGGCACCGGGCTGTCGATCCCGGACATGGCCAACGGCCAGGTCGCCGTGCTGTTCGACTCCATCGTGACCGCGCTGGCCTACGTCAAATCCGGCAGCGTGCGCGCATTAGCGATCAGCTCGCCCCAGCGCACCCCGCTCGCGCCCGACCTGCCGACCATGGCCGAGGCCGGCCTGCCGGGCTTCGAATCGGAGACCTGGTTCGGCCTGTTCGCGCCGGCGGGCACGCCGAAAGACATCATTGCAAAGGTGAGCGCCGATACCGCGTCGGCCCTGAATGCGCCGGACGTGCGCGAGCGCTTCGCGTCGGTCGGCGCCGAACCCGTGGGCAGTTCGCCCGAGCAGTTCGCCGAACGCGTGCGCGCGGACACGGTGCGCTGGGCGGAGGTGATCCGCAAAGCCGATGTAAAGGTGCAATGAAGCCGCTGTTCGACGCGCCGCTGGCGATCGTCGACCTGGAAACCACCGGTGCGCACCCGGTCTGGGACCGCGTCACCGAGATCGCCGTGGTCGAGGTGCAGGATGGCGAGGTGGTGTCGGAGTGGTCCACGCTGGTCAACCCCGGCACCAGCATCCCGCCGGCGATCCAGGCGCTCACCGGCATCACCAACGACATGGTCGCGGATGCGCCCGCGTTCGAGGACCTCGCGCCGGGCCTCTATGAGCGGCTGGAAGGCCGCGTCTTCGTCGCCCACAACGCGCGCTTCGACTACGGCTTCCTGCGCCACGAGTTCGAACGCACCGGCCTGCGCTTCCAGGCGAGGACGCTTTGCACCGTAAAGCTCTCGCGCCGGCTCTACCCCGGCTACGCGCGCCACAACCTGGACAGCCTGATCGACCGCCACCAATTGCGGTGCAATGCGCGCCATCGTGCGCTCGGCGACGCCCAGGCGGTGTGGCAGTTCCTGCGCATTGCCGCCGAGGAGCGCGGCGCGGACGAACTGCAGAACGTCGCGCGCCAGCTGGCGCAGCTGCCGGCCCTGCCCGCGCACATCGACCGCGCTATCGTCGACGGCATCCCGGAAGCGCCCGGCGTCTACCTGTTCTACGGCGAGAACGGCACTCCGCTGTACGTCGGCAAGAGCGTCGCCATGCGCAGCCGCGTGCTGCAGCATTTCTCCGGCGACGTGCATTCCTCGCGCGAGGCGCAGATCGCGCGCGAGATCCGCAGCATCGAATGGCGCCGCAGCTGCGGCGAACTGGGCGGCCTGCTGCGCGAGGCGATGCTGGTGAAAGAATTGCTGCCCGTCTTCAATCGGCAACTGCGGCGCGCGAGTGAATTGTGCGGTTTTGTTTTTGATGAAAAAAAACTGAAACTGATACAAAAAGACGACATCAATTCCGAAACCGTCCCTTTCCTCTGTGGCGTGTTCCGCTCGAAGCGTGCGGCCATGGACGCGCTGCGCGAACTCGCCAACGAACACCGGCTCTGCCTGCGCGCGCTCGGCTTCGAGAAGGCAGGCAGGGGTGCGTGTTTCCGCCACCAGATCCAGCGCTGCGCGGGCGTCTGCGCCGGGCGCGAGAGCGTGCACGCGCACCATGCGCGCGCCGCGGCCGCCCTTGCCGGCCTGAAGACCGCTGCCTGGCCCTGGCGCGGACCGATCGCGATCGTCGAAGAAGACCGCGAGCGCGAGGCCGTGGAGTTGCACGTCGTGGACAACTGGTGCCTCCTTGGCACTGCGCGATCCGAAACCGAGGTCGCCGAAATTCTCGCGGGACAGAAACGCACGCGTTTCGACCTCGACCACTACAAGATCCTCACGCGCCACCTGCGCGCCGGGCGCGCCAAGATAGTGGACCTGGCCGGGTCGCCCGGCACGGCGGTCCACTGATGCACGTCGAGCTCGTCGTACCGGGCCTGTTCCAGGCGCAGGCCGCAGCGCCTGCGCTGGAAATGCTGCTCGCGCGCGGCCGCCGTACGCCAGGACAAGCCGCGGCGCTGGAGGAATGGTGCGCGAGGGCATTCGGGCTTGAAGGCTCGCCGCTGCCCGCCGGCGCCCTCACCGCGCTCGCCTGCGGGCTGGAGCCCGGGACGGCGTACTGGATGCGCGCCGACCCCGTGCACCTGCGCGCCGACCGCGACCGCGTGCTGCTCTACCCCAGCCAGGGGTTCGCGCTGACAGCGGAAGAAGCGGAGCCGCTGGCCGCGGCGTTGGATGCGCACTATGCCGGCGAATTTTTCTTTGCCGCGCTGCGCCCTGATGTCTGGTGCCTGCGGGGTGGGCGCGAAATACCGGCAAGCGAGCGGCCGCCCATAGAGATCGCCGGCCGCAGCGTCGACGGGGAGCTGCCGGACAAGCGCTGGCACGCGCTGCTGAACGAAATCCAGATGGCCATGTACCAGCATCCGGTGAATACCGCGCGCGAGGCGCGCGGCGACCCGGTGGTGAACGGCGTCTGGCTCTGGGGCGCCGGCCGGCTGCCGGCTGCGGCTGCATTGTCCAATACGGGTCCCTGGCATTCCCTAAGCGCGGATGACCCGCTCGCGCTCGGACTCGCGCGCCTGGCCGGAGTGCGCCATCGTCCACCCGGCGCGGGTGCCGCACCATGGCTGGGCCGTACGCCGGAAGACGGCCGTCACCTCGTGATCCTCGAAGCCTTGCGCGGCGCGCAGGTGCTAGGCGACGCCAAGACGGTCGAAGGCCGGCTGCGTGGACTCGAAGACCGCTGGTTCGCGCCGCTGCTCGCGGCGTTGCGCGCCGGCCGCATAGGCATGCTGACGGTGCACGTTCCGGACGCGGGCGCGTCGTTCGAGACGGAACGCAACGACCTGCGCCGCTTCTGGCGGCGACCGAAACCGCTCGCCACGTACAACGCATACGCCGCATGAAGATCGTTACGCGCCCTTACGCGGAAGCGGACCGCCTGCGGCTGCAGGAGTCGGGCGTGCACCCGCTGCTCGCCCGGCTCTACGCCGCACGGCGTATTTCCGCCGCCGAACAGCTGGAGCAGGATTTCTCGCATCTGCTGCCGCCCGCGGCGCTCGCCAACACCGACCGCGCGGCGCGCCTGCTCGCCGACGCCATCGCGCAGCAGAAGAAGCTGCTGATCATCGCCGACTACGACGCCGACGGCGCCACCGCCTGCGCAGTCGGCGTGCGCGCACTGCGCAGCATGGGCGCGCGCGTCGACTACCTGGTGCCCAACCGCATCGAACTGGGCTACGGCCTGTCGCCCGAGCTGGTGGACATCGCCGCCAAACTCGCGCCCGACCTGCTGATCACCGTGGACAACGGCATCGCCAGCGTAGACGGCGTTGCGCGCGCGACCAGCCTCGGCATCGCCACGCTGATCACCGACCATCACCTGCCGGGCGACACGCTGCCCGACGCCGAGTGCATCGTGAACCCGAACCAGGCGGGCTGCGGCTTCCCGTCCAAGGCGATCGCCGGCGTGGGCGTCATGTTTTACGTCATGCTCGCCTTGCGCGCCGAGTTGAGGAATCGAAAAGCGTTCGAGAAAAATGGCGAACCCAATCTCGCTTCGCTCACCGACCTCGTCGCGCTGGGCACGGTCGCCGACGTGGTGCCGCTGGATGCGAACAACCGCATCCTCGTCTCGCAGGGGTTGAAGCGCCTGCGCGCGGGGCAAGGCAAGGCGGGCCTCGCGGCGCTCGCTCGCGCCGCCGGCCGCGTACCTGCCAACATCAGCTGCTTCGACCTCGGCTTCATCCTCGGCCCGCGCCTGAACGCCGCGGGGCGCCTCGCCGACATGGGCCTGGGCATCGAATGCCTGCTGACCGACGACGAGGCGCACGCCGCCAACTGCGCGCAGCAGCTGGACCGCCTGAACCGCGAACGACGCAAGATCGAAGGCGAGATGCTGGACGAGGCGAACGCGGCGCTGGACGGCTTCAAGGAGGCGCCGGGCGCGGCGCAGGTGATGTTCCAGCCGGGCTGGCACCAGGGCGTGGTGGGCCTGATTGCGTCCAGGGTGCGGGAACGCATCCACCGGCCCACCATATGTTTTGCCAGGGGAAAATCGAATGAGCTGCGCGGCTCCGGGCGTTCGATCCCCGGCTTCCACCTGCGCGACGCGCTCGACCTGGTTTCCAAGCGCGCGCCCGGACTGATCCAGCGCTTCGGCGGCCACGCGCAGGCGGCCGGGCTGACGATCCGCGAATCCGACCTCGGGCAATTCGGGGAGCTATTCGAAAAAACGGCGTCCGAACTGCTGCCCGAGGAAGCGCGCGGCCGCATTGTCGAAACCGACGGCGAACTCGAGGCTGCCTACCACTCGCTGGACGTGGCGCAGATGCTGGAAGCGCAGATCTGGGGCCAGGGCTTCCCGCCGCCGCTTTTCTGCGGCAGCTTCGGCGTCGAGGACCAGCGCGTGGTCGGCGAGCGCCACCTGAAGCTGCGCCTCGCGAAGGACGGCCGGCGCATGGAGGCGATGCGCTTCAATTCGCTCGAGCCGCTGCCCGCGAAGGTGCGCGCCGCCTACCGGCTGGGCGTGAACGAGTTCAACGGACTGAAGCGGCCGCAGATCACCTTCGAGAACGTCGAACCAGCCTAGCCGAGCTTCAGCGGCACGAACACGCGCTCCTCGCCGCGCTGCACCAGCAGCGCCACGCTGCCGCTGCCGGTCGCCGCCAAGCGAAGGTCCTGCACGCTCTGCACCGGCTTGCCGGCGGCCATCAGCACGACGTCGCCAGGCTGCATGCCGGCGCGCGCCGCCGGCCCGTTGACTTCCTCGACCAGCAGGCCGCCCGACACTTTCAGCTGCTTGCGCTCATCCGGCGTCAGAGGCCGCACCGCGAGGCCGAGCCGGCCCTTGTCCTGCCCCTGCGCTGAAGCCTTCGCCTCGGGGTCAGCCTTCACCGCACCCAGCGTCGCCGTGAACTCGCTTGTCGATCCCTTGCGCAGGACCTCCAGCTTCGCCTTGTCGCCGGGCGCCGCCTGCCCGACCATCGCCGACAGTTCGGCCGCGGCGACGATCGGCTTGCCGTCGAACTTCATGATCACGTCGCCCGGCTGCAGGCCGGCGCGTTCGGCGGCGCTGCCCGGCATCACCGAGGACACCAGCGCGCCCTCGGCGCGCTTCAGACCGAAGGAATCGGCGAGCGCCTGGTTCAGCTCCTGCACCGAGACCCCGAGGCGCGCGTGCGAGGCGTGGCCGGTCGCGACGATCTGGTCCTTGACCTTGAGCGCGACGTCGATCGGTATCGCGAACGACAGCCCCTGGTAGCCGCCGGAGCGGCTGTAGATCTGCGAGTTGATGCCGATCACTTCGCCCGCGAGGTTGAACAGCGGCCCGCCGGAATTGCCCGGGTTCACCGCCACGTCGGTCTGGATGAACGGCACATAGGCGTCGCCCGGCAGCGAGCGGCCCTTCGCCGAGACGATGCCGGCGCTGACGCTGTTCTCGAAGCCGAAAGGCGAGCCGATTGCCGCCACCCAGTCGCCCACGCGCGTGCGCGCCGGGTCGCCGAGGTTCACCACCGGCAGGTTTTTCGCGTCGATGCGCAGCACGGCGATGTCGCTCGTCGGATCGCTGCCCAGCACCTTGGCGCGGAATTCCCGCCGGTCGGTGAGCTTGACGGTGACTTCCGATGCGCCCTGCACCACGTGCGCGTTGGTGAGGATCAGGCCCTCGCCGCCGACGATGAATCCCGAACCCTGACCCCGGATCGGCACTTCCGCGGGCGGCGGGCCGAAGCGGAACGGCATGCCATGGAAGAATTGCGATAGCGGATTGTCCTCGTCATCGTCCTGCTCGATCTGGAAGCCGGTCTTGCGGGTGCCGGAGACCGTGATGTTGACGACGGCCGGGCCGTACTTCTGCACGATGCTGGCGAAATCCGGCAGCGCCGCCTGGGGCGCCGTCGCGCCCGCCACGGGCGCGGCCGCGTGCGCGGGTTGGCCTACATACTGGGTGGCGACGCCACCGGCGGCGAAGGCGGCAACGATGGCAAGTGCAGCCACTGTTTTCATCGGTTGCATGGTGAAGTTCCTCAAGCAGTTCGGATGCCGGTTGGACAGAAACGGGCCGGACCGGTTCCCTTTCCTCGCCTGCGGTTCTGCGCTACAGTCGCCGCCTCTCCCAGCAGCTTGCACCAAGCTTTCATGCGCCCCTGCCGCCGTCGTTTCCTGCCGCTGCTCGCTGCCGCGCTGATCGCGCCGGCCGTGCAGGGCGCGGACACGCCTCCCGTCGACGCAGGTCCCTACGTGCCCTCGCCCACCAGCGTGGTCGCCGACATGCTCACGCTCGCCGCCGTCGGGCCGAAGGATTTCGTCATCGACCTCGGCTCGGGCGACGGGCGCATCGTGCTGACCGCGGCCAAGGTATTCGGCGCGCGTGGCTTCGGCGTCGATATCAACGAAAAACTGGTGAAGGACGCGAACGAGGCGGCCCGGCTGCAGGGCATCGGCGACCGCGCGAGCTTCGCCGTCCAGGACCTGTTCAAGACCGATATCAGCAAGGCCACGGTGCTGACGATGTACCTGCTGCCGAACACGGTGAACATGCTGAAGGACAAGCTGCTCGCCGAACTCAGTCCCGGCACGCGCATCCTGTCGCACGATTACCCGCTGCACGGCTGGCTGCCGGACGACACGAAGCAATTCGAGCTTCAGGACAAGATCGCCATCACCGGCGTCACCACGACGATCCTCTATCTCTACAGGGTGCCCGTAAAAATCGAGGGGGACTGGATCGCCAGGGTGCCCGCGGCGATCAGCAGGCAGCCGGTCAACCTCACGTTCGAGATGAAGCGCGTCGTGCGGCTCACCGGCCGCGCGCGCGTCGCCGGCAAGGATCTGCCCATCGACGAGGGCATCGTCCGCGGCGAGCAGGTCCAATTCCAGTTCTACTCGGGCGAGCAGAGGTACAAATTCAGCGGCACGGCCACGGACAAGACGATGGACGGCATCGTCGAAGGCGGCGGCATCAAGGCCGCCTGGTCCGCCGCCCGCCCGAAGTAGATGGAGCGCAAGCGCGTCAATTCCTCGAAGCTGCGCTCGGTCGGCTACGACGAGAAGACGATGACGCTGGAGGTCGAGCTCGCCAACGGGCAGGTCTACCAGTATCCGAAGGTCTACCCCGAGGTCTACCGCCGCTTCATGGCGGCGCCTAATCCCACCTCGTTCTTCGACGACAAGATCGACGAGGAATACACGGCGCGCCGCGTATAATTGCGCCCCGATGGAAGCCGAACGCATAAACCAGATTGCCTCCACGCTCTCCGGGCTGCAGGCGCAGTCGGCCGAGCTGCGGAGGTATCTTTGACTTCGACGCCAAGCAGAGACGCCTCGAAGCGCTGAACCGCGAGCAGGCAGACCCCAAGCTCTGGGAGAACCAGAAGCGGGCGCAGGAAATCGGCAGGGAAAAAAAATCGCTCGAGGCCGTGGTCGAGACGCTGAAGCGCGTCGGCGGCGGCATCGCCGACACCCAGGAACTGTTCGAGCTGGCGCGCGCCGAGGGCGACGAGGCCACGCTGCTGAGCGTTTCCTCCGACACGGAAAACCTGAAGAAGGAGGTCGCGGCGCTGGAATTCCGCCGCATGTTCTCCAATCCCCTGGACCCGAACAGCTGCTTCATGGACATCCAGGCCGGCGCCGGCGGCACCGAAGCGCAGGACTGGGCCTCGATGCTGCTGCGCATGTACCTGAAGTACTGCGACAAGAAGGGCTTCCGCGCCGAGATCCTGGAGCAGTCCGACGGCGAAGTCGCGGGTATCAAGAATGCCACCGTCAAGATCACCGGCGAGTACGCCTACGGCCACCTGCGCACCGAGAACGGCGTGCACCGCCTGGTGCGCAAGTCGCCCTTCGACTCCAACGCGCGTCGGCACACCTCGTTCGCCAACGTCTTTGTCTACCCGGAGGTGGACGAGTCGATCGAGATCGAGATCAACCCGGCGGACCTGCGTGTCGACGTCTACCGCGCCTCGGGCGCCGGCGGCCAGCACGTCAACAAGACCGAGTCGGCGGTGCGCATCACCCACATCCCGACCGGCATCGTGGTGCAGAGCCAGAACGACCGCTCGCAGCACCGCAACCGCGCCGAATGCATGGCGATGCTGAAGTCGCGCCTCTACGAGCTGGAGCTGCGCAAGCTGAACGCCGAGGCGAGCAAGCTGGAAGCCTCGAAGACCGACATCGAATGGGGCCACCAGATCCGCTCCTACGTGCTCGACCAGTCGCGCATCAAGGACCTGCGCACCGGCGTCGAGAAGGGCGCCACGCAGAACGTGCTCGACGGCGACCTCGACGACTTCATTTCCGCCAGCCTAAAACAAGGCGTCTAGCCCCATGGAAGAAGACAACAAGCTGGTCGAGGAGCGGCGGGAGAAACTCAAGGCGCTGCGCGCGCAGGGCGTCGCGTTCCCGAACGACTTCCGGCGCAAGGATTTCGCGGGGGATCTGCACGCAAAATTCGGCGCAAAAACGAAGGAGGAGCTCGAACCCTTGAAGATCGGGGCGACGGTCGCCGGTCGCATGGTGCTGAAGCGCGTCATGGGCAAGGCGAGCTTCGCCACGCTGCAGGACCAGTCGGGCAAGATCCAGCTCTACATCCAGAATGATGTGATCGGTCCCGAAGTACACGATCAGTTCAAGCATTGGGACCTGGGCGACATCGTCGGCGCCTCGGGCACGCTGTTCAAGACCAAGACCGGCGAGCTGACGATCCAGGCGGCCTCGCTGCGCCTGCTCGCCAAGTCGCTGCGCCCCCTGCCGGAGAAATTCCACGGCATCGCCGACCAGGAACTGAAATACCGCCAGCGCTACGTCGACCTGATCGTCACCGAGAAGTCGCGGGATACTTTCCTCAAGCGCATGAAAATCGTCCAGGCGCTGCGCGACCTGATGGCCGCCGACGGCTATCTCGAGGTGGAGACGCCGATGATGCAGCCGATCCCCGGCGGCGCGGTGGCGCGGCCCTTCAAGACCCACCATAACGCTCTCGACATGGACCTCTACCTGCGCATTGCGCCGGAGCTCTACCTGAAGCGCCTGGTGGTCGGCGGCATGGAGCGCGTCTACGAGATCAACCGCAACTTCAGGAACGAGGGCATCTCGACGCGCCACAACCCCGAGTTCACGATGATGGAGTGGTACTGCGCCTACGAGGACTGCGAATACATGATGGCGCACACCGAGAAGCTGGTGCGCCATGCCGCGCGCGCGGTCTCTTTCAGCAGCGACTCGATCGATGTCGAGAAACCGTTCGCCCGACTGCCCATCCCCGAGGCCATTCGCGGCCAGGGCATACAGGGCGACTTGCGGGACCGCGCTTATCTTGCGGGGAAGCTCCGGGAACTTCACGTCGAAACCAAATCCCAGCAGGGCTGGGGCGCGCTGCAGCTGATGCTCTTCGAAACTCTCGCAGAGAAGCACCTGCTGCAGCCGACCTTCGTCACCGAGTACCCGGCCGAGGTTTCGCCGCTCGCGCGCCGCAACGACAAGGATCCGGAAATCGTCGACCGCTTCGAGCTGTTCATCGACGCCAAGGAGATCGCCAACGGCTTCTCCGAACTGAACGACCCGGAGGACCAAGCCGAGCGATTCAGGGAACAAGCGGCTCACAAGGAAGCGGGTGACCTGGAAGCCATGTACTACGACGCCGACTACATCCGCGCGCTCGAATACGGCATGCCGCCTACTGCGGGCGGCGGCCTGGGCATCGATCGCCTGGTGATGCTGCTCACCGGCAGCCCGTCGATCCGCGACGTGATCCTGTTCCCGCACATGCGGCCCGAGGCGTGACTCCCGCTCTGCGGGGCATCCTGCTGTCGGTCGCGGCCGTCGGCTTCTTCGTCTGCATGGACACCACCGCGAAATACCTGTCGCAGTGGTATCCGGTCCCGGGCATCGTCTGGGCGCGCTATGTCATCAACCTGGCGATGCTGATCGCCTGGTTTACGGTGCGCGGCGAACTCAAGCGCGTGCGCACCGCGCGGCCTGGCATCCAGCTCGCACGCGGCTTCCTGCTCGCCGCCGCGACCTTTCTCTACTTCACCTCGCTGCGCGTGCTGCCGCTCGCGGACGCGGCGGCGATCAGCTTCGTACTGCCGCTGTTTGTCGCGGTGCTGGCGGTGCCGATGCTGGGCGAGCGGCTGGATATGCCGCGCGGCATCGCGATTCTGGCGGGCCTCGTGGGCGCGCTGCTGATCGTACGGCCGGGTACGAGCGTGTTCACCTGGTACGCCCTCCTGCCCGTCTGCATGGCCGCGTGCAACGCGCTCTACCAGATCCTCACGCGCAAGGTCGCCGGGCTGGAGCACCCGCTCACCTCGCTGGTCTGGGGCGCCATAGTCGGCGCGGTGCTGCTGTCGGCAGCGGCGCCGTTCTACTGGCAGGCCCCCGAGCGGGCCTCGCATTGGGCGCTGCTCGGCCTGATCGGCCTGCTTGCCTCGATCGGCCACTACCTGCTGATTCGCGCCTATGAATACGCAGGGGCGACGCTGCTCGCGCCGTTCACTTACACGATAATGATATGGGCGGTGCTGCTTGGCTTCCTCGTTTTCGGCCAGCTGCCCGACGGCTGGTCGGTCACGGGCATGGCGGTGATCGTCGCCTCGGGCCTGTTCACCGCCAGCCGGCATCGCCTTACCGTGCGCCGCGCCTGAACTAGAATCGAGCCATGCTCAAAGCCACCTGGAACGGCGCGGTGCTCGCGGAGGCTGACGCCGCCAAGACACAGCGTGTCGAAGGCAACGTCTACTTCCCACCCGAGGCAGTGAACAGGACGTACTTCAGGGAATCGCAGACCCACACCGTCTGCCCGTGGAAGGGCACGGCGAGCTACTACGACATCGTCGTGGACGGAAAGACCAACAAGGACGCGGCCTGGTACTACCCGGAGACCAAGGACGCTGCCAAGCACGTCCAGGGCCATATCGCGTTCTGGAAAGGCGTGCAGGTCGGCTAGAGCCTTTCGAAGATCGCCGCAATCCCCTGCCCGCCGCCGATGCACATGGTGACCAGCGCGTGGCGCGTCTGCGTGCGCTCGAGTTCGTAGAGGGCCTTCACGGTCAGGATCGCGCCGGTAGCACCGATCGGGTGACCGAGCGCGACAGCGCCGCCGTTCGGATTCACCTTCGCCGGATTGAGGCCGAGATCCTTGGTCACCGCCATCGCCTGCGCCGCAAAGGCTTCGTTGGATTCGACCACATCCATGTCTGCGGGCTTGAGGCCGGTCTTCTCGAACACGCGCCGCACAGCCGGAATCGGCCCGAGGCCCATCAACTGCGGCTCGACGCCGGCATGCGCGTAGCCGACCAGGCGCGCCATCGGTTTCACGCCGGCTTTTTTTGCCGCGCCGGATTCCATCATCACAATCGCCGCAGCTGCATCGTTCAATCCTGAGGCGTTGCCCGCGGTCACCGTGCCGTCTTTCTTGAACACCGCCTTGAGCTTCTGGAAATCCTCGATCTTCGCGCCTTTGCGGACGTGTTCGTCGAGCGCATAGGTTTCCGTTCCCTTCCTGGATTTGATTTCGATGGGAACGATCTGATCCTTGAAATGCCCCCTGTCCAGCGCGTTGGCGGCGCGCTTGTGCGATTCAAGCGCGAATTCGTCCTGCTGCTCGCGCGTGAAGCCGAACTTGGCGGCGATGTTCTCGGCCGTGATGCCCATGTGGCCGTGGCCGAAGGGGTCGTGCAGCGCGCCGGTCATCGCGTCCAGCACCGCGCCGTCGCCCATGCGCTGGCCCCACCGCCCGGTGGGCAGGAAATAGGCCGCCCGGCTCATGCTTTCGGCGCCGCCACCGATGACCGTGTCCGTATCGCCGAGCAGGATGTGCTGCGCGGCCGAGACGATCGCCTGCAGGCCGGAGCCGCACAGCCGGTTCACCGTCAGGCAGGGCGTGCCCACCGCCAGCCCCGCGTCGATCGCCGCGACGCGCGACATGTACATGTCCCTCGCCTCGCCGTGGATCACGCTGCCGATCACGACGTGGCCGACGCTGGATGGATCGATCTTCGCCCGCGCCACCGCCTCCTTGATCGCGATCGAGCCGAGTTTCGTCGGCGCCGTGTCCTTGAGCGAACCGCCGTAGCCGCCGATCGCGGTACGCGCCGCCGAAACCACTACTACCTCGCGTGTGCTCATGCCATTCTCCCGTGTAGATCGTGCTCGTCGGCGCGATCGATGCGAATGTCGGCGAATTCTCCCGCCTTGCCGCCCCTGAATTTGACCACGCCGTCGATTTCAGGCGCGTCCGCCATCGAGCGGCCGACGCCCGGCGCGTCGATGATGACCTTCTGCGTCGTGCCGACTTTGGCTTTCAGCTTCTTGCGGCTGATGCGCGCCTGCAGGTCCATGAAGCGCTTGCGGCGCTGTTCCTTCACCTCTTCCGGCACCGGATCCGGCAGCTCGTTCGCCGCAGCGCCGTCTACAGGGGAATAGGCAAAGCAGCCGACGCGGTCCAATTCATTTTGTTCCAAAAACTCAAGAAGCATTTCAAATTCCGCTTCTGTCTCGCCGGGGAAGCCCACGATGAAGGTGCTCCGGATGGTGAGCTCCGGGCAAGCCTGCCGCCATCCGCGAATTCGCGCCGCAACCTTCTCGGCGGCGGCCGGGCGCTTCATGAG
>DATJYN010000047.1:0-5636 GCA_035499575.1 Burkholderiales bacterium
GTTTGAGATGGCGCGCTTCCACAAGGACGGCAGCGAGAATCCGGGGTTCGTCCTGAACCAGCCGCGCTACCGCGGCGCGCAGATCCTGGTTTGCGGCGAATTCTTCGGCACCGGCAGCTCGCGCGAGATGGCGGTCTGGGCACTCGCCGGCATGGGCATCCGCTGCCTGATCGCGCCCTCCTACGGCCAGATCTTCTACGGCAACTGCTTCCAGAACGGGTTGCTGCCGATTGTTCTTTCTTCTCCCGTTGTAAATGACCTCATGAGAGAAGCGGAACAGGGGAAAACATTCAGGATTGATCTCGAACGCCAGACCGTCAATGGCGCGATCCGCTTCGAAGTCTCGCCGCGCCGCAGGAAAATGCTGCTGGAGGGCCTCGATGAAATCGGCCTGACGATGGCGCTGGAGCCGAGGATTTCCGCCTTCGAAGCCGCCGACCGCGCGCGGCGGCCGTGGATCTACCCGGCTACTTGACCTTGTAGATCTCGACCAGGAAATTGCCGCGCGAGATTTCGAGCGTCGCGCGCTTCTTGTCCATCTGCGCGGTGAACACCGCGTGGTCGGCGCCTTTTTCCCATCGCATCTTGAAGACGCTGCGGTCCTTCTTGTCCTTGGCCGTGAAGATCTCGGTCGCCTCCCCCAGCGGGTCTCCCCAGCGCGAGCGCAGCGTCTGCTTGATGCGGTCCACGTCCCTGGTATCGAAGCGCAGGTCCATCGCCTGGATCACGCCGGCCTTGAAGAACACCGTGATCTTGCCCGCGGTGCCGCCCAGCGAGATCTGCGCGTCATCGCAGCGCCGGTCGGCGGCGTCGGTCTTCCACTCGAGCGGCTTGCAGCGCGCGCTCGGGAAAGCCTTCAGCACGTCGGCCTCCTTGCCGCCGAGCGCCACGCCGTTCACCTCGTAGGCAGCCGCAGCAAGATTCGGAAAAAGCAGGACAGCGAGCAGGAGTTTTTTCATCGGCAAGCCTTTTTGTACCGGAAGCAATCTGCTGCGTGGTCGTTCACCATGCCGGTCGCCTGCATGAACGCGTACATGATGGTCTTGCCGACGAACTTGAAGCCCCGGCGTTTCAGGTCCTTGGACAATGCGTCGGAGACTTTGGTTCGCGCCGGCACCGCCGCCCCGCGCTTCAGGCGGATCGGCCGGCCGTCCACGAAGGCCCAGACGTACGCGGAAAAACTGCCGAACTCCTCCTGCACCCGGAGGAACGCCTCCGCGTTGGTCACGGTCGACTCGATCTTGAGGCGGTTGCGCACGATGCCGGCGTTCTGCAGCAGGGCCTTTTTCCTGCGCGCCGTATATTTCGCGATTTTTCCGGGATCGAAGCCGTCGAAGGCCTTGCGGTAGTTCCCGCGCTTGGCGAGGATGGTGTCCCAGGACAGGCCCGCCTGGGCGCCCTCCAGCACCAGGAACTCGAAAAACTTGCGGTCGCTGCGGACGGGCACGCCCCATTCCCGATCGTGATACCTGATCGCCAGCGGGTTCTTCGCCCAGCGGCAGCGCTTCGGTTCCATTCCCACCGTTAAACGAGGCCGACCTTCTGCTCCTGCATCAGCGACACCAGGCGCCCGCCGAGCATCGACAGGCGCTCCGCCATCACCGAGAGGAAAGCCTCGGAGAAGCGCGCGCGGCAGGGATCGGTGAAGCCGTCGATGTCCTGGATGCGCAGCGGGAGCACCCAGCTCATCTCGACCGCGGTGACGGTGGCGCTGCGCGGCGCGGAACTGCGGCGCGCGTAGACCATCTCGCCGACGCAGTCGCCCGGCGTCACCGCGTTCAGCAGCTTGCCCTTCTGCGTCACCTTCAGCAGCCCGGCGGCGAGCACGTAGATATGGTCGTCCTCCACGCCCTCGCGGATCAGCTCGGCGCCGGCCATCACTTTGCGGCAGCGGCAGGCGCGCACCACCTCCCAGAGCTCCAGGTCAGAGAAGCGCTTGAAGAACCCCAGGCGCCGCATGGCGTTGAACTCCTCGATGTCCGAAAGGCGCGAGATGGTGGCGTCTTCCTCCGACAGCATCGGCTCCAGCACGGCCGCGAAATCGTCCCAGCTGCCGTAGCGCTCGTCGCGCGACTTGCCGAGCGCGCGCATCACGATGTCGTCGAGCGCGGCCGGGATCCCCGGCTGTACCGTCGAAGGCGCCGGCGGATCCTTGGACAGGATCTCCTCCATCAGTTCCCAGGCGGTGCCGCCCATGAACGGCCGGTTGCCGGTCAGCATGTGGTACATGACGCCGCCGAGCGAGAACATGTCGGAGCGGAAATCGATTTCCTCGCCGCCGCGGATCTGCTCTGGCGACATGTAGGCGGGCGAACCGACACCCGAGACCTGCGTGGTGTCCGAACGCGCGAGCTGCGCGGCGCCGAAGTCGGACACCTTGATGTCGAAATCGGAGCGCAGCATGATGTTGGCCGGCTTGATGTCGCGGTGCACGACGCCGGCGGCGTTGGCATATTCGAGCGCGCGGCAGCACTTGTAGGCGATCTGCGCGGTGCGCGCCGTCGGCAGCAGCGCCGACGGTTCGCAGTGCGGCTGCAGCGAAGTGCCGTCCACCAGTTCCATCACCAGATAGCGCAGGTCCTTGCCGTCCTTCTTGTCCACGCCGGCGTCGAAGATGCTGACGATATGCGGGTGGCGCAGCTTGCCGGCGAGCGAAGCCTCGTTCTGGAAGAACTTGATCGCGCGCCGCGCCTCTTCCGGGTCATGCGGCATTTCGTCGAGCACCTTGATCGCCACTTCGCGGCCGTTGAAGGGGTCGCTCGCGAGCCACACCGAGCCGGTCGCGCCCCTGCCGAGCAGCTTGCGGACCTCGTATTTGCCGATGTGCGAGTGCATGAGAGGGGAATGCTAACCCATGCCGACGGGCTAGAATCCCGGCGACGCCATGCGGCCCGCCGCCTTACTTCTTATGACAATTGCACTGGCTGCCTGCTCGGACGTGCACTGGCAGAAACCGGGCGGCGACGAGTCCCAGCTCGCGCAAGACCTGGGAGCTTGCAACAAGCTGGCGCAGGAAAAGGTGGACCGGATGTGGGGCGCCGCGCCCGCGCCGCGCTCGGATATGAGCCCCGTTTTCGGGCCGACCGGCCCGTCGCCCGCGGACCGCCGGCTGCAGCAGAGCCAGGCGGTCACCGTCTGCATGCGCGACAAGGGCTACGCCCTGGTACCTGTGGCCAAGTAGGCCGGCGGCGCATCCTTTACTTCGTGGCTCGCGGGCCGCGCGCGCAGGCGCAGTTCGGTCAGCTCCGATCGTTCGCGCGGCGCGTTGCGGAACGCCTGGTCCCTGCCTGCGAGGTACTGCGGCGGCCAGAACTGGCCTGCGTGCTGGTACCAGGTCGAGGCTTGCAGCGTGAAGTAGGGATTGCTCAGGTGCGGGCGACCGAGCGCCACCAGGTCCGCTTTCCCCGAAGCGAGCAGCGTATTGACCTGGTCGGCGCTGGTGATCGCGCCGACCGTCAACGTGGCGATGCCGGTTTCGTTGCGCACCCAGTCGGCGTACGGCGCCTGGAACATGCGCCCGTAGACCGGCCGCTGCTGCGGGACGGTCTGGCCGGTGGAACAGTCGACCAGGTCGCAGCCGGCGTCCTTCAGCATTCTCGTCAGCGCGAGCAGATCTTCGCCCGACAGCCCGCCCGGCGCCCAGTCCGCGGCGGAGATGCGCACCGACATGGGCTTGTCCCCGGGCCATTCGTTCCTGCAGGCCTTGAACACCGCCAGCGGGAAACGCATCCGATTTTCGATCGAACCGCCGTATTCGTCGCCGCGCCGGTTGGTGAGCGGCGAAATGAAACTCGCCAGCAGGTAGCCGTGCGCCATGTGGATTTCGAGCATGTCGAATCCCGCTTCGATTGCCAGATGCGTGGATTTTTTGAACTGAAGAATTATTTTTTCCATGCCCGAAGGAGAAAGCTCCCCCGGTACCTGCGAAACCCCCTCGTCGTATGCAATGGGCGATGCGGAGACCAGCGGCCAGTTCCCGGATTCGAGCGGATGGTCCATGCGCTGCCAGCCGAGCTGCGTCGAGCCCTTGCGGCCCGCATGGCCGAGCTGCAGGCAGAGCTTTGCCTTCGAGTTCGCGTGGCAGAAGTCCGTGATGCGCCTGAAGGCGTCGCGCTGCGCTTCGTTCCACAGGCCGGTGCAGCCCGGCGTAATGCGCCCCTCGGGCGACACGCAGGTCATTTCGACGAACACCATGCCGGCGCCGCCGATGGCGCGTGAGCCCAGGTGCACCAGGTGCCAGTCCGTCGGCACGCCCTCGATCGCAGAATACTGGTCCATCGCAGACACTACGACGCGGTTCTCGACCGTCATGCCGCGCAACCGGAACGGCGTGAACATCGGCACCGGCGGGTTTTCAAGGTCGATCGCGTAGCCCTGATCCTTCAGTTTCCTGGCGAACCAGTACTTCACTTCCTTCACGAAGCCGGGATCGCGCAGCTCGAGGTTCTCCCAGGTGATCTGCTTGGAGCGCGACATGACCCCGAACGCGAACTGCAGCGGGTCCATGTCCCAGTAGCGCCGCATGTGCTCGAACCAGGCGAGCGAGACGTTGGCGGCATGCTGCGTTTTCTCGACTTCCTCGCGACGGGCTGTGTCGTAGACGTTCAACGCCTTTTCTACGGAAGGATTTTTCCTGACAGCCTCGAAAAGCGCGATGGCATCCTCCATCGCCAGCTTCGTTCCCGAGCCGATCGAGAAGTGCGCCGTGGCCTTGGCATCGCCGATCAGGACCGCGTTGCCCTTCACCCAGGTCTTGTTGGTGATGGTGGGGAAGTTGCGCCAGATGGAACGGTTCGGGATGAGCTTGTGCCCATCCAGTTCATCGGCGAACACGCGTTCCACGGTCGCCAGCGTCGCGGCCTCGTCCTTGGCGTCGAAGCCGAAGTTCTTCCAGGTGGCTTCGTCGGTCTCGATGATCCAGGTGCTGCGGTCCTGCTCGTACTGGTAGCAGTGCGCGAGGACGATGCCCTCGGGCGTCTCGCGGAAGAAATACTTGAACGCGTCGAGCGGTTTTGTGGAACCCAGCCAGGTGAACTTGTTCGGCCGCAGGTCAACGCTTGGCTGGAAGTGGCCTTTGTTTTTTTCCCTTATGGAAGAATTTATTCCGTCAGCAACAACCACCAGGTCGGAATCGGCAAACTCTTCCAATCCTGCTATTTCCCGCTGAAACTGCAGTTTCACGCCCAGCTCCCGGCAGCGGTCGTGCAGGATGTGCAGCAGCGCCACGCGCGAACAGCCGCAAAAGCCGTTGCCCCCCGAGCGCATGGTGCGGCCCTTGTAGACCACGTCCACGTCGCCCCAGTAAGCGAAGCGCCGCCGGATCATCTCGTAGGACGGCATGTCATAGGCCCTGAAGCTGTCCAGCGTCTGGTCGGAGAACACCACGCCGAAGCCGAAGGTGTCGTCCGGGCGGTTGCGCTCGTAGACGGTGATGTCCCAGCGCGGCCAGGCCTTCTGCGCGAGCAGCGCGAAGTACAGTCCCCCGGGGCCGCCCCCGACGATGGAGACTTTCACGCCGGGTTTCCTTCCGGCACGACCGCAGTGGTCTCGATCTCGACCCTGGCCGCGTCCTCCATCAGCGCGCCCACCTGCACCACTGCCATCGCCGGGTAATGCCGGCCGATCAGCTCTCGCCA
>DATJYN010000048.1:0-9368 GCA_035499575.1 Burkholderiales bacterium
GGAGCTTGCGCGCTGGCGCCAATCGTTGAAATCGCCGGCAAGGATGACCGGCAGCCGCTTGTCGGCGAGCGCATTCAGGCGCGCCGCGATCGCCTCCAGCTGCCGGCGCCGGCCGCGCTCGTGCAGCGACAGGTGCACGCACAGGCAATGCAGGTTGCGCTTCCAACCCGGCACCTTGACCACCGTGTGCAGCAGCCCGCGCCGCTCGAAGCGGTGGTCCGAGATGTCCTCGTTTTCCGAGGACAGGATCGGGAAACGCGACAGCAGCGCGTTGCCGTAGTGGCCGTGCTGGTGCACGCGGTTGCGGCCGTAGACGTGTTCCAGCTCGCCGCCGGCGAGGAATTCGTGCTGCGCGTCCGGCCAGGCCTCGAAGCGCAGCGCATGGCGCCGGTTCAGGCCGGCGACCTCCTGCAGGAACACGAGGTCCGGCTGCAACAGGCGCAGGCCCTCGCGCAGCTCGTGGATCACCATACGGCGGTTGAACTGCGACAGGCCCTTGTGGATGTTCAGCGTGACGACGCGCAGCATGGGATCCGCCTCAGCCCGCGCCGAGGATGAGGATGGCGTCGCGGTTCGACCAGGAGAAGCATTTGGCCGCCGCCTCGCGCCAGGGCAGCCAGCAGTGCGCGACGTGCTCCGCCGGCGCGAGCGCCACCGGTATCCGCGCGGGCAGCGCCAGGCTGAATACCTGTTCCGTGTTGTGCGTCGTGCCCGGCGCAAAGCGGTCGCGCCATTGCGGGAAAATCTCGAAGGTATAGGCGAGACTCCAGCGCCGGTAATCCTGCGCGCGCGCCTCGATGCCGGTTTCTTCCAGCACTTCGCGCCGCGCCGCTTCCGCTGCGGGTTCGTCGGTGCTCTCGAGCGATCCGGTCACTGATTGCCAGAAACCGGCGCGTGCCGCGCGCTCCAACAGCAGGACTTCGCGGCCGGCGGTGTGCACGACGACCAGCACTGACAGCGGCAGTTTCGGTTTCACTCGCTCGCGCGATAGAGCTCGGGCAGCCGCGCGGGGCCGTCCACGAATACCGCAAAGAACGGCTGCTTGCGGTCCTTCCAGAACGACGCCGCGGTGGCGAGGATGTCGATCAGGATGCCGCGCTCGTCAGCCGGCAGGTCGCCGGCCGCCTCGAACACCAGCACGTGGCCCGAGAACTTCGACCAGGTGAAATCCGTCATGCAGTCTTCCAGCGCATCCCAGTTGCCGCCGAACCACGGCGGAAAATCGAGCGCGGCGACAATGCGCGCGAGCAGCGCCTCCTTGGTGGCGACGCCGGCAAGGTCGATGCGCGCCAACCGCAACCGGCTGCCCTGCATCGCGTCGGCGATGTCGCGGCCATGCGGTGCGCGGTACACGCCGGACTTTGAGGCGTCGCTCAGTCGCTGCAAGAGCTTGCTCACGGCTTATTCAAGGATGCGCTTGAAGCTGCGGTAGTGGTCGTCGCTGTAGTACAGCGTACCATCGCGGCCTTCGACGATGCGGCGCGCCCCGCGCGTATGCTCTCCCGGCGTTTTTACGGTGAATTCCCGGTACCAGCCGCGCTCGCGCGCGGGCAGCAGCTTCTCGCGATTGCCGAACGCAACGCCGTCGCGCGGATAGGCAAACGGTCCTCCCTTGCGAATGAGAACGATGGTTGCGCGGGCTTCAGTCGGGAGATCAACCGCGCGAATTTCGGAAAAAGCGAAGGCGCTCGAGGCCCATAGCAAAAACAGCCCGGCCAGCAGTCTCACTGCGGCGTGGCGTTCCGCAGGCGGATGTGCAGTTCACGCAACTGGCGCTCGGTCACGGGCGAGGGCGCGCCAGTGACCAAATCCTGCCCGCGCTGCGTCTTCGGGAAGGCGATCACGTCGCGGATCGCTTCCGCGCCCGCCATCAGCGTCACCAGCCGGTCGAAGCCGAAGGCGATGCCGCCATGCGGCGGCGCGCCGTACTGCAGCGCCTGCAGCAGGAAGCCGAATTTCGCCTGCTGGTCCTCCGGCGATATCTTCAGCGCGCGGAACACCTTCTGCTGGACTTCCTGGCGGTGGATCCGCACCGAACCGCCGGCAATCTCCCAGCCGTTCAGCACCATGTCATAGGCCTTGGCACAGGCCTTCGCCTGGTCGGCTTCGATGAAGGCCTCGTGGCCGTCCTTCGGACTCGTGAAGGGATGGTGGCGGGCTTTCCACTCCTTTGACTCATCGTCGTACTCGAACATCGGGAAGTCCACCACCCACAAAGGCCGCCAGCCCCGCTCGGCCAGGCCGCGGTCGTGGCCGACTTTCTGGCGCAGCGCGCCCAGGTGCGCGTTGCAGGCCTCGGCCTTGTCGGCACCGAAGAAGATGATGTCGCCCGCTTTTGCTTTTGTCCTGGAAAGAATTTCTTCCATGACGGACAACGGGAAAAACTTGACGATCGGCGACTGCAAGCCATCCGCGCCCTTGCCGAGCTCGTTCACCTTGATCCAGGCGAGGCCCTTGGCGCCCAGGCCGCGCAGGTATTCGGTGTAGTCGTCGATTTCCTTGCGCGAAATCGTGCCGCCGCCCGGCACGCAGAGCGCCGCAACGCGGCCGCCAGGGGAGTTCGCCGGCCCCGAGAACACCTTGAAGTCCACGTTCTTCACGATATCGGTGAGTTCGGTCAGCTTCAGCGGCACGCGCAGGTCCGGCTTGTCGACGCCGTAATCGCGTATCGCGTCTTCGTAAGTCATCACGGGAAACGGATCGGGCAGCGCGACCTGGAGCACCTCCTTGAACAGGTGGCGCGCGAGTTCTTCCATCAGCCTGCGGATCGCCGCCTCGCCAAGGAAAGAAGTTTCGATGTCGATCTGCGTGAACTCCGGCTGCCGGTCCGCGCGCAGGTCCTCGTCGCGGAAGCACTTGACGATCTGGTAGTAGCGGTCGAAGCCCGCGATCATCAGCATCTGCTTGAAGAGCTGCGGACTCTGCGGCAGAGCGTAGAACTGGCCGTCGTTGATGCGCGAGGGCACGAGGAACTCGCGTGCGCCCTCGGGCGTCGACTTGTAGAGCACCGGCGTCTCGATGTCGACGAAGCCGTGGCCGTCGAGGAAGCTGCGCGCCGCCCTGGCGGTGGCGTGGCGCAGGCGCAGGTTCTTCTGCATCGGCTCGCGCCTCAAGTCCAGGATGCGGTGCTCCAGGCGCACGGTTTCCGACAGGTTGTCGTCGTCGATCTGGAACGGCGGCGGCGCGGAAGGGTTGAGGATTTCGACCTCGTGCGCAAGCACTTCCACTTCGCCCGAGCGCAGGTTCGGGTTCGCGGTCCCCGCCGGACGCGCGCGTACCAGGCCGGTGACGCGAAGCACGAACTCCGATCGCACCTGGTCGGCGAGCTTGAAGGCTTCGGCGCGGTCCGGGTCGCAGACCACCTGCGCGAGGCCTTCGCGGTCGCGCAGGTCGATGAAAATTACGCCGCCGTGGTCGCGGCGGCGGTGCGCCCAGCCGGCGATCGACACCGATTTGCCGATCAGTGCGGCCGAAAGTTCACCGCAGTAATGCGTACGCATGCTCATTTTCCATTCACTCCGCCGCCGGGCGGGACCACACCCATCGAGATGATGTACTTCAGCGCCTCGTCGACGCTCATGTCGAGTTCGATCACGTCCTTGCGCGCGACCATCACGAAGTAGCCGCCGGTGGGATTGGGCGTGGTCGGCACGTAGACGCTCAGGTAATCGCCTTTCAGGTGGTTCGCGACGTCGCCGCCGGGGATGCCGGTGAGGAAAGCGATGGTCCACATGCCCTGGTGCGGCCACTGCACCAGCAGCGCCTTGCGGAACGCCTGGCCGCTCGAGGAAAACAGCGTGTCGGAAATCTGCTTGACGCTGGAATAGATCGAGCGCACCACCGGGATGCGGTTGAGCAGGTCCTCGCCCCATTGCAGCAGCTTCGCTCCAAGCAGGTTGGTGGCGAGAAGACCGGTCAGGAACACGATCACCAGCGTCATCACCACGCCCATGCCGGGCACATGCACGCCGAGCCAGTTCTCGGTCTCGAAAGCGCTCGGCAACAGCGGCAGGACCTGGTCGAGCGAATCGACGATCAGCTTCAGCACCCAGAGGGTGATGACGATCGGGATCCAGATCAGCAGCCCCGTGATGATGTATTTTTTCATTTGCGTAAAACAAAAAGGCCCGGCGCGAAGCCGGGCCGATTGCGTGGCCCTTTAATTGTCAATTCGCGGTCGTCGCCGGTTTCTTTTTTTCCGGCTTCGCTTCAGTCTTTGCTTCGCTCTTGGCTTCCGTGCTCTTGGATTCCGCCTTGGTCTCGGCCTTGGTTTCAGGCTTCGCTTCGTCCGGCTTCTTGCCGCCGCCCTTGAAGTCGCTCGCATACCAGCCCGAGCCCTTCAGCTGGAAGCCCGCCGCCGTGAGTTGCTTCTGGTACTTCTTCTTGCCGCACGCCGGGCACTTCGTCAGCGGCGCCTCGCTCAGCTTCTGGAGGTGGTCTTCCTGGTGCCCGCAGGCCGCGCAGCGGTATTCGTAAATGGGCATGGCCCTGCTTCAAGTTCCTGAATTGGCTTGGATTATACCGCCAATGGGGGCTCAGAACGGAATGTCGTCCTCCATGTCGTCGAACTTGCCCGCGGGCTTCTTGGCGGCGGGCTTCGCCGCGCCCTCGCCCTTCGAGGAAGGTTCACCCCGCGCTTCGCCCCTCGGTTCGTCGCGCGGCTCGCCCGCGCCGGCCCTCGAGCCGAGCATCTGCATGCGGTCGGCGCGGATCTCGGTGCTGTAGCGGTCCTTGCCGGTTTCCTTGTCCTGGTACTTGCGCGTGCGCAACTGTCCCTCGACGTAGACCTGCGAGCCCTTCTTCAGGTATTCGCCCGCGATCTCGGCGAGCTTGCCGAAAAAGCTGATGCGGTGCCACTCGGTGGCTTCTTTCTTCTCGCCGCTCGCCTTGTCCTTCCAGGTATCGGTGGTGGCGACGCTGATGTTGGTGACCGCCTCGCCGCTCGGCAGGTAGCGTGTTTCCGGATCGCGGCCCAGGTTGCCGACGATGATCACCTTGTTCACGGATGCCATGACTGTCCCCTTCTGTGCGTGTTGAGTACTGTATGAATGTACAACGCCTGACCACGTCCCGGGTTGACTGCTTTCGACGGCATGAAAGGGTGGAGTGAGGCGGGGTGAAAGAGCTATAGTAGCGGGTTTCCCTCTGGGGTTCATCGCACTTGGAACAAATTCGCGCGAAGGACAAGATCCGAATTCGCGGCGCACGCACGCACAACCTCAAGAACATCAGCCTTGAGCTGCCGCGCGAACGGCTGGTGGTGATCACGGGGCTCTCCGGCTCGGGCAAGTCCTCGCTCGCCTTCGACACGCTCTACGCCGAAGGCCAGCGCCGCTACGTCGAGTCGCTTTCGGCCTACGCGCGCCAGTTCCTCGAATTGATGGAGAAGCCCGACGTCGACCTGATCGAGGGACTGTCGCCGGCAATCGCCATCGAGCAGAAGGCGGCGAGCCACAATCCGCGCTCCACGGTCGGCACGGTCACCGAAATCCACGACTACCTGCGCCTCCTGTATGCGCGCGTCGGCACGCCGTACTGCCCCGACCATCACACCGCGCTGCAGGCGCAGACCGTGGCGCAAATGGTGGACCATGTGCTCGCGCTGCCGGCAGATACGCGCCTGATGATCCTCGCGCCCGTGATCGCCGGCCGGAAAGGCGAACAGGCGGAGCTGTTCGACGAACTGCGCGCGCAGGGCTTCACGCGAGTGCGCGTGGACGGCAAGGTGCACGAGCTCGATGCCGCGCCGCGCCTCGCCAGGTACGGCAAACATACGGTTGAAGTGGTGATCGACCGGCTGAGCGCGAAAGCGGAGTCCAAGCAGCGTCTGGCCGAATCCTTCGAGACGGCGCTGCGGCACGCGGATGGCAAAGCCGTCGTTCTTGAAATTGACAGCAACAAAGAGCACCTGTTCTCGGCGCGCTTTTCCTGCCCGAAATGCGACTACGCGCTGGCCGAGCTCGAGCCGCGCCTGTTCTCGTTCAACAACCCGATGGGCGCCTGCCCGAAATGCGACGGCCTGGGCACTGTGGAATTCTTCGACGCGCGCCGCGTCGTAGCGCACCCTAACCTGAGCCTCGCCAGCGGCGCGATCAGGGGCTGGGATCGGCGCAACCATTTTTACTACTCGATGCTGAATTCCCTCGCGCAGCGCTACGGCTTCGATGTCGAGATGCCCTGGGAGATGCTGCCGGATGCCACGCAGAAGCTGATCTTGCACGGCTCCGGCAAGGAAAAGATCGCCTTCCACTACATGACCGAGCGCGGCCGCAACCAAGTGCGCGAGCACGCCTTCGAGGGCGTGTTGCCGAACCTCGAGCGGCGCTTCCGCGAAACCGATTCGGTGGTGGTGCGCGAGGAGCTGGCCAAGTTTCGCAACGCGCAAGCTTGCCCCGACTGCGGCGGCACGCGCCTGCGGCGCGAGGCGCGCCACGTCAAGGTGGCGGAAAAAGCGATCTATGAGGTTTCTTCCCTTCCACTGAAAAACGCTGTCGAATTCTTCAAAATCCTCAAGCTTGCAGGCGCGAAGCAGCAAATCGCCGAGCGCATCGTCCGCGAGATCTCCAGTCGCCTGGAATTCCTGGTCAACGTCGGCCTGGACTACCTGGCGCTGGATCGCGCCGCGAACTCGCTGTCTGGAGGCGAATCGCAGCGCATCCGCCTGGCCTCGCAGATCGGCTCGGGGCTGACCGGCGTCATGTATGTGCTGGACGAGCCCTCCATCGGCCTGCACCAGCGCGACAACGCGCGCCTGATCGACACGCTCAAGCACCTGCGGGACCTGGGCAACAGCGTGGTGGTGGTCGAGCACGACGAGGAGGCGATCCGCTCGGCCGACTACGTGGTGGACATGGGTCCGGGCGCCGGCCGGGCGGGCGGACAGATCGTTGCCGAAGGCACGCCCGCGCAGATCATCGCCTCGGCCGATTCGCTCACCGGCAAGTACCTCTCGCACTCGATCAGCATCGGCGTGCCGCGCTTGCGCAACCGGCCCGGCCCGATGAAGCTCGTGGTGCGCGAGGCGACCGGCAACAACCTGAAGAAGGCAACGCTCGAGCTGCCGACGGGACTGTTCGTCTGCGTCACCGGCGTGTCGGGCTCGGGCAAGTCGACGATAGTCAACGACACCATGTACGCGGCTGTCGCGCGCCATCTCTACGGCTCGCAGGCAGAGCCCGCGCCGCACGAATCCATCTCGGGCCTGGACAATTTCGACAAGGTAGTGAGCGTCGACCAGAGTCCGATCGGGCGCACGCCGCGCTCCAATCCGGCGACCTACACCGGGCTCTTCACGCCGATCCGCGAGCTCTTCGCGGGCGTGCCGGAAGCGCGCGCGCGCGGCTACGATCCCGGGCGCTTCTCGTTCAACGTCAAGGGCGGGCGCTGCGAAGCCTGCCAGGGCGACGGCGTCACCAAGGTAGAGATGCATTTCCTGCCGGACATCTACGTCGCCTGCGACGTCTGCCACGGCAGGCGCTACAACCGCGAGACGCTGGAGATCCGCTACAAGGGGCGCAGCATCCACGAGGTGCTGCAGCTCACGGTCGCCGAGGCGGTGGAATTCTTTTCGGCGGTGCCGGCGATCCGCAAGAAGCTGGAGACGCTGTCCGAGGTGGGCCTCGCCTACATCCAGCTCGGCCAGGCCGCGACCACGCTGTCGGGCGGCGAGGCGCAGCGCGTGAAGCTGTCGCTGGAACTCTCCAAGCGCGACACCGGCCGCACGCTCTACATACTCGATGAGCCCACCACCGGCCTGCACTTCCACGACATCCAGTTGCTGCTGAACGTGTTGCACCGGCTGCGCGACGCGGGCAATACCATCGTCGTCATCGAGCACAACCTAGACGTCATCAAGACCGCCGACTGGGTGATCGACCTCGGCCCGGAGGGCGGCGACGGCGGCGGGCGCATCGTCGCCGCCGGCACGCCGGAGCAAGTTGCCGCCGTGCCGGAGAGCCAAACCGGCCAGTACTTGAAGCGCGTGTTGACCAATACGAACGTTCGTGCTATTATTCCGGCGCATGAACCCAAGCAGCAAGGGAACCAAAGGGGAGACGACCCGCGCCGCGATCCTCGACGCCGGCTTCCACATCGTCAGCAAGGCCGGTCTTGAAGGCCTGACCATCGGCACGCTGGCGGAAGCCACCGGCATGTCGAAGTCGGGCCTGTTCGCCCACTTCGGCTCGCGCGAAGAACTGCTGCTCGCGGTGATGGACCGCGGCCAGCAGGAATTCCTGAAAATCGTCGTCAATCCGGCCCTCGCCCGGCCGCGCGGCCTGCCGCGCCTGAAATCGCTGTTCGTGGCATGGATCGGCTGGACCGAATCCGCCGACCTGCCCGGCGGCTGCCCGATGATCGGCGGCGCCATCGAGTTCGACGACAAGCCGGGGATCGTGCGCGACGCGCTGGTCGCCGGCCAGCGCGCCTGGATCGGCACGCTGACGCGTGCCACCCGGCAGGCCATCGAGCAGGGCCAGCTCGCAGCCGACGCCGACCCGGAGCAGATTTCCTTCGAATTGTTCGGCATCGCACTGGTGGTGCACCACCACCGCCGCCTGCTCGGTTACGCCAAGGCGCGTTCGCGCGCACTCGCAGCTTTCGACGCATTGATTGCTCGCTACACCGTTGCCACGTCGCTCGCCAGACGGCGCGCGGCACCCCACTAGGAGCAAGAACTCACCATGCTTGCACTGGCGACGGCGATCGTCTTTGTCTTTCTCGCCGGCATGCATTTCTACTGGGCCAGCGGCGGCGGGAACGGCAAGAACGCGGCGATCCCGGAAGTGGACGGCGCGCCTGCGTTCAGGCCCTCGAAGGCGGCGACGGCGGCCGTCGGCCTGGCGCTGCTGGGCGTCGCAGCGATCGTACTGCTGGACCTGAAACTGCTGCTCGCCTGCGCGGCGGCGGTGCTGATCCTGCGCGCCATCGGTGACTTCCGCCTGGTGGGTTTTTTCAAGCGCGTGCGCGGCTCCAAGTTCGCCCGCATCGACACGCTGCTGTATTCGCCGCTCTGCCTCGCGCTCGGCGCCGCGCTCGTGGTGTTGGCGTCGGACTAAATTCGAAAAAGGAACCGACGAAATGACCCGTTCGCTCACCGTCACCTGGGAAGACCCGCTCGCCACCTTCGAGGAAGGCAAGAAGCTGCCGAAGCCGCTCGACTACCTGCGCGCGCTCGTCGGCGGCAAGCTGCCCGCGCCGCCGATCGCCAAGCTGCTGTCGATGGACCTGGTGGAAGTCGAGGAAGGCAAGGCGGTGTTCACGCTTACGCCCGCCGAGCAGCACTACAACCCGATCGGCGTCGTGCACGGCGGCATCGCCTTCACCATGCTCGATTCGGCGATGGGCTGCTGCGTGCAGACGCTGCTGCC
>DATJYN010000049.1:0-12266 GCA_035499575.1 Burkholderiales bacterium
ACGCGTGGCCCGACTCGAAGCCCGCGTCGATGAGCTCGCGCCAGATCGCCGGCAGCTGCTCGACGCGCGCGCCGAAGAGGTCGATGCGCTGCGCGCCGGTGATCTTGGTGTACAGGCCGTACTTTTCCGCGACCCTGCCGAGCGCGACCAGCTTTTGCGGCGTAATCTCGCCGCCCTGCACGCGCGGCACGATCGAGTAGGTGCCGTTCTTCTGCAGGTTGGCGAGGAAGTGATCGTTGGTGTCCTGCAGCGGCGCGTGCTTCGGCTCGAGGATCATCTCGTTCCAGCAAGAGGCGAGGATCGAGGCCACCGCCGGCTTGCAGATGTCGCAACCTTTGCCTTTTCCATGCCTGGAAATCAACTCGGCAAAAGTCCTGATGCCGTTCATCTTCACCAGATGAAACAATTCCTGCCTTGAAAAACCAAAGTGCTCGCACAGGTGGTTGGTCACAGCCACGCCCTGCTTCTTCAGTTCGGCGTCGATGATCGACTTGGCGAGCGGCCCGCAGCCGCCGCAGCTGGTGGCGCATTTCGTCGCCTTCTTCAGCGCGCCGAGCGTGGCCGCGCCGCCGCGCACCGCGTCGCAGATCTGTCCCTTCGATACGCTGTTGCATGAGCAGATCAGCGCCGACTCCGGCAGCATGTCCACGCCAATGCCCTTGCCGCCCCCGATGCGCGCCGGGAGGATCAGGTCTTCCGGGTGCTCGGATAGCGCCACGCCGTTCAGCGCGAGCTGCAGCAGCGGGCCGTAGTCGGCTGCGTCGCCCACCAGGATCGCGCCGAGCAGCGACTTGCGGTCGCCCGATACCACCAGTTTTTTGTAGACGATCCCGTCGGTATAGACGTAGCTCAGCGCCCCCGGCGTGCTGGCGTGCGCGTCGCCGATCGAACAGACGTCCACTCCCATGAGCTTCAACTTGGTACTCATGTCGGCGCCGAGGAACTGGAGCTGCGATTCGCCGAGCATGTGGCGCGCGGCGACCTCGGCCATCTGGTAGCCAGGGGCGACCAGACCGAATGTGCGGCCCTCCCAGAGCGCGCATTCGCCGATCGCGTAGATGTCGGGGTTTGCGGTCTGGCAGTGCGAGTTGATGCGGATGCCCCCGCGCTCGCCCACTCCGATGCCGGCCGCGCGCGCAAGGTCATCGCGCGGCCGGATGCCCGCGGAGAAAACCACCAAGTCGGTCTCGAGAAAGGTGCCGTCTGCAAAGACGAGCCTGTTGCGGGCGTTCTGTCCCTGGACTAATTCCTTCGTGTTCTTGGAGACATGGACCGTGGCTCCAAGCGCCTCGATCTTGCGGCGGAGCAGGCGACCGGCCGCGTCGTCGAGCTGCACCGCCATCAGGCGCGGCGCGAATTCCACCACGTGCGTCTCGAGCCCGAGCTCCTGCAGGGCCTTCGCCGCCTCGAGGCCGAGCAGGCCGCCGCCAATGACCGCGCCGGACTTCGCGCCCGCGGCCCGCGTCGCGATGGTCTCGAGGTCCTCGATCGTGCGATAGACGAAGCAGTCGCGCCTATCGTGGCCGGGCACCGGCGGCACGAAGGGACTTGAGCCAGTTGCGAACACGAGCTTGTCGTAGGGAACTTCCTTGTAGCGCGTCGAGCGCACCACTTTCCGCACCGGGTCGACAGCGAGCACGCTGTCGTTCAGGCGCAGCGTCACGTTGTGCTGCTGGAAGAACTGCTCCGGCACGACGTTCAGATCGCGGGCGGTCTTTCCAGAGAAGAAGCTCGTCAGCTGCACCCTGTCGTAGGCGGGGCGCGGCTCTTCGCCGAAGACCGTGATATCGAGCTCGGTTTCCGTCTTCTGGGCGTGCGCGACCAGCTGCTCGAGAAAGCGCTGGCCGACCATGCCGTTACCGATGACCGCGATACGCATCAGGCGGCCCTCGTGTGAGGCTGCCTCGCGGCGACGCGCGCAAAGCGCACCACATCGCCGATGACGAGGAGCGCGGGTCCGGCAAAGCCTTCGCCGCGCAGTCCGGCCAAAGTCGTGACGAGCTGCCTTTGGTCGCCGCGCGTGCCGTTCTCGATGATGCAGGCGGGCGTCGCTGGATCCATTCCGGCCGACTTCAGCGCGCCGGCGATCTTCGGCAGGTTCTTGAGCCCCATGTAAACCACGAGAGTCGTGCGCGAGCGCACGAGCGCCTGCCAGTCGGGTTCGGCGCCATCTCTGGCGTGGCCGGTCAGGAACGTGACGCCGCGCGCCACGTCACGATGCGTCACCGGGATCCCGAGCGTCGCCGGCACCGCCGTGCCCGCAGTGATGCCGGGAATGACCTCGACCGCAATGCCATGCGCGCGCAGCGCCTCAACCTCCTCACCGCCGCGGCCGAAGACGAAAGGGTCGCCGCCCTTGAGCCGCACGACATTCTTCTTTTGTCGTGAATAAAGAACCAAGAGCTTCTCGATGAACGCCTGGGGGGTGGATCGGCAGCCGCCGCGCTTGCCGACTTCGATGACTTTTGCGCCAGCGCGCACATGCGCAAGACAACCGCGGTTCACGAGTTCGTCCACGAGTACGACGTCAGCCTCGGCAAGCGCGCGTGCCGCCTTGAGTGTCATCAACTCCGGATCGCCCGGCCCGGCGCCGATCAAGGTGACAAGAGGTCCCATGGAAGTCGTATTTCGCAAGACCTGTGCCATTGTTTCCTCAATGAAAACAGGAAGGAAATCCAGTTTGGGCGCACTGCTGCGGTGCACAATATTGGTATCGGTGCTCGACCTGCACCAGAACAACGCGGCCCGTTCAGGTTTCGTTTTGGTGCCCGGCCTGCACCAGGACAACGCAGCCTGTCAGGCGATGCAGTAAAGCGTCGCGACCAACAGGGCGATCAATATCACCCGGGCCACCCAGTCGATCTTGTCTTCGATCGGCCGATGGTCGCTTGCCGCAGGCATGAAGCTCATGCAGCGGAAATCGCAGGAAGCATGCCAGCCGGGCATGTCACGGGCATGCACTATGCTTGGGCGTATGTCCGTGAGCTTTTCTCAGGCGTCGTTTCTCAGCCTGTCGTCGGGCGGCTTCCACCGAAATGCCTACCTCGACTGGGGCAAGCCGGCGTCCAGCCAGGTGGTAGTCTGCGTACACGGCCTGTCGCGCAACAGCCGCGACTTCGACTATCTCGCGCGCGACCTGGCGCGCGACTGCCGCGTCATCTGCCCGGACGTCGTCGGACGCGGCGACAGCGAATGGCTGGCGGACAAGGGCGACTACAGTTTTTCCACCTATCTTTCGGATGCCGCGTCGCTGATCGCCCGCATCACCGCGCCGGCGCCGCCGGTGACGCTAGGCACCGTGCGCAGGCTGCGCGGCTCCGGGCAGGGGCCGGCGACCATCGACTGGGTAGGCACCTCCATGGGCGGTTTGATCGGCATGCTGCTCGCGGCCAAGCGCGGCTCGCCGATCCGCCGCCTGGTGCTGAACGACATCGGCGCGTTTATATCGTGGGGATCGCTGTATCGCCTCAAGGGCTACGTCGCCGGCGGCGGCTCGTTCCGCGACCTCGCCGAGGTCGAGGCCTACCTGCGCGACGCCTGCGCGCCCTTCGGCCCGCTGACCGATGAGCAATGGCGCCACCTGGCTGAGCACAGCGCTGCACGGGTCGGGGACGGCCCGAATTCAGCCCTGTACCGCATGCGCTACGATCCCGCGATCGGCGACACCATGCGCGTGAGCGCGCCGGACCCGGAGTTTCCCCTGGGCCCCAATTTCCTCGCCGGCATCGATCTGTGGAAAACCTGGACGGAAATCCGCTGTCCGACGCTGGTGCTGCGCGGTGCCGAATCCGACGTGCTCTCGCACGAGACGCTGATGCGGATGCAGGCGCTGCGGCCCGGCGTCGAGGTGCTGGAACTGCCCGGGATCGGCCACGCGCCGGCACTGATGAGCTACGATCAGATCGCAGCGGTGAGGGAATTCCTGCTGCGCTGAAGCAGAGGGGCTAGAGTTGACGTTTACGTAAACGTAAAGTAGGCTTTTCCTTCTTTTTATGACCGATCTCTCCGAATCCAAGAGCCTGCGCTACAAGGCGAAGCACAAGATCCGCTTCGTCACCGCGGCGAGCCTGTTCGACGGCCATGACGCCTCGATCAACATCATGCGCCGCATCCTGCAGGCTTCGGGCGCGGAGGTGATCCACCTCGGCCACAACCGCTCGGTGGACGAGGTGGTGAACGCGGCCCTGCAGGAGGACGTGCAGGGCATCGCCATCTCCTCCTATCAGGGCGGACACATCGAGTATTTCAAGTACATGGTCGATTTGCTGCGAAAGAGGGATGGAAACCCGGGCGGCGGCACACGCATCCAGATTTTCGGCGGCGGCGGCGGCGTGATCGTCGCCGAGGAAATCAAGGAACTCCAGGACTACGGCGTTGCGCGCATCTATACGCCCGAGGACGGCCAGAAGATGGGCCTGCAGGGCATGATCAACGACATGCTCGCGCGCTGCGACTTCAGCCCGGTCGAGCAGCCGCCCACGGAGCTGAAGCCGGGAGACTTTCGCGCGCTGGCGAGAGTCATTTCCGCGTTCGAACTCGGCGTTCTCGACGAAAAATTTAAAAAGCAGATCCAGGCAAAGGCAGGCAAGCATCCCGCACCGGTACTGGGCATCACCGGTACCGGCGGATCGGGCAAGAGCTCGCTGACGGACGAACTGGTGCGCCGCTTCCGGCTGGATCAGGGCGACCGGCTGAAGATCGCGGTCCTGGCCGTCGATCCCTCACGCCGCAAGACCGGCGGCGCGCTGCTAGGCGACCGGATCCGCATGAACGCGATCCACGCGCCGGGGATCTTCATGCGCTCGCTGGCGACGCGCGCCTCGGGCGCCGAAATCGCCGCCTGCCTGCCCGACGCGATCGCGGCCGCGCGCGCCGCGGAGTTCGACCTGGTCATCGTCGAGACCTCCGGCATCGGCCAGGGCGATGCGGCCATCGTCAAGCACGTCGACTGCTCGCTCTACGTGATGACGCCCGAGTTCGGCGCCGCCAGCCAGCTGGAAAAGATCGACATGCTCGACTTCGCGGACTTCGTCGCGATCAACAAATTCGACCGGCGCGGCGCGGAAGACGCGCTGCGCGACGTGCGCAAGCAGATGCAGCGCAATCGCGAGAGCTTCGCGCAGGGTCCGGAGCAGATGCCGGTCTACGGCACCATCGCCGCGCGCTTCAACGACGACGGCGTCACGGCGCTGTACCAGGGCGTGGCCGCCAAGCTGGCGGAAAAGGGCCTGCGGCTGTCCGCCGGAAAGCTGCCGCCGGTCAAGGGCAGGACGCCGTCCCTCGTGCAGGTGGTGCTGCCGCCCAAGCGCGCGCGCTACCTCGCCGAGATTTCCGAAACAGTGCGCGATTACCATCGCCATGCGGAAGCACAGGCGCGCGTCGCGCGCGAACGCCAGCAGTTGACCGCAGCGAAGGCGATGCTCGGCAAGGCCGCACCCGCGGAGTTCAAGTCGCTTATCGAGCAGAAGGACGCGGCGCTGGACGCGCGCTCCAAGAAGCTGCTGCAGGGCTGGCCGGACGCCGTGAAAGCCTACGCCGGCGACGAGCAGGTGGTCACGGTGCGCGGCAAGGAGCTGCGCACGCGTCTGAATAGTCTTTCGCTCTCGGGCACCAAGGTGCCCAAGGTGGCGCTGCCGCGCTACGAGGACGCGGGCGAAATCCTGCGCTGGCGCCTGCGCGAAAACCTGCCGGGCGAATTCCCGTTTACCGCCGGCGTTTTTTCGTTCAAGCGGGAAAACGAAGACCCGACGCGCATGTTCGCGGGAGAGGGAGACCCGTTCCGCACCAACCGGCGCTTCCACCTGCTATCCAAGGACATGCCGGCGAAGCGCTTGTCCACCGCCTTCGACTCGGTCACGCTGTACGGCTTCGATCCGGATGAGCGGCCGGACATCTACGGCAAGGTCGGCAACTCCGGCGTGTCGATCGCGACGCTGGACGACATGAAGGCGCTGTATGCGGGCTTCGACCTGTGCTCGCCGCAGACTTCGGTGTCGATGACCATCAACGGGCCGGCGCCGACCATCCTGGCGATGTTCTTCAACACGGCCATCGACCAGCAAATAGAAAAATTGGGGCGGGAGTCCACCGGGAAAGAACTTTCTGAAATAAAGGCGAAAACACTTTCCGCCGTGCGCGGCACCGTCCAGGCCGACATCCTGAAAGAGGACCAGGGGCAGAACACCTGCATTTTCTCCACCGAGTTTTCACTCAAGGTAATGGGCGACATCCAGCAATACTTCATCGCCCACAAGGTGAAGAATTTCTACTCGGTATCGATTTCCGGCTACCACATCGCCGAGGCCGGGGCGAATCCGATCAGCCAGCTCGCGTTTACGCTCGCCAACGGCTTCACCTTCGTCGAAACCTACCTCGCGCGCGGCATGGCAGTCGACGATTTCGCGCCCAACCTGTCGTTCTTCTTCAGCTACGGGATGGATCCGGAATACACGGTGCTCGGGCGCGTTGCGCGCCGCATCTGGGCGGTGGCGATGGAACGGCGCTACGGCGCCAACGATCGCTCGCAAAGGCTCAAGTTCCATTCGCAGACTTCGGGGCGCTCGCTGCACGCGCAGGAAATCGCCTTCAACGACATCCGCACCACGCTGCAGGCGCTGGCGTCGACCTACGACAATACCAATTCGCTGCACACCAACGCCTACGACGAGGCGATTACCACGCCGACCGAGGAATCGGTGCGCCGCGCGATGGCGATCCAACTGATCCTGAACCGCGAATGGGGCCTGGCGAAGAACGAAAATCCCAACCAGGGTTCCTTCATCATCGACGAGTTGACGGACCTGGTGGAGGAGGCGGTGCTGAAGGAATTCGAATCCATATCCGCGCGCGGCGGCGTGCTGGGCGCGATGGAGACCGGCTATCAGCGCGGCAAGATCCAGGAAGAATCGATGCTCTACGAGCACAGGAAGCACGACGGCTCGTACCCGATCGTCGGCGTCAATACCTTCCGCAATCCGAGCGGCGATTCCACGCCGCCGAAGATCGAGCTGATCCGCTCGAGCGGCGACGAAAAGCAGTCGCAGCTGAAGCGGCTGCGCGATTTCCAGCGCAGGAACGCGCAGGCCGCGCCGGCCATGCTCGAACGCCTGCGCGCGGCCGTGGTGAAGAACGAGAACGTCTTCGAAGTGCTGATGGACGCCGTGCGTGTCTGCTCGCTCGGGCAGATCACCCACGAGCTCTTCGACGTCGGGGGGCAGTACCGGCGCAGCATGTAGCGGTCCGTCTCCGAGGCAGCGTCAAGTTGACAGACCGCCGCAAGGTTCGAGGCGTATGCTGGGCGCCCGGTTCAACAGGCGAGGATGGCCATGAGGGCTCTCAGAGGCGTGTTTTTCTTCATCGCGGCTGCCGCTGCGTGCTTTTCGGACAGCGGCGTCAAGCGCGATGTCGCCAGGCTGGCGCGCGTGGTGGTGGCCGTTTCCGGCGTGCTGTTCATCATCGCCGAGGCGATGGACCTGCTTAGCTAGGCGGCGTTCTTCTTCAGTGCGTCGGCGTCCGCGCGCAGTGCGTGGACGATGGAGATGCTCCAGGGCCGGCAGGCGAGCAGCACCCCGAGCGTCACGCGTTTCTTCGCCGGCGTGGCGGCGTCGATTTCGACCAGTTCGTTGATTTCGGCGGCGACCCGCTCGAGGCGCCGCTTGACCACGATCGCCGACTCCGCCGACAGCTCCTGGGCCTCGAAATGGAAAGCGTCATGCGCCGCATCGAAGCGCGAGCGCATGAATTCGGTGACGACCTTCAGGCCGTAAGCCTTGCGCAGCGGCCCGCCAGCGCGCCAGACATAGTGCTTGGGCACGCGCAGCCGTGCGCGGTTGCCGGGCCGCCAGTCGATCAGCCGCAGACGCTCCAGGCGCGCGTAATACGAGGTGATCTGCGCTGCGCCCAGCCTGAATTCGGCGACGATTTCATCGAAGCGCCATTCGTTGGTGATCAGCCAGAACACCGAAAACAGGCGCGCGTCCTTGGCGAGCGCGGTTTCCTGTTCGGCCGACAGCTCCGCGGGCCCGGTGCGCCGGCCATGGCTCATGCGTGCTAGCTCGTAGAAGTCGAGTTCGAGCACCCTGAGAATTTCTTCGAGGCGTTCGAGGGTGAAAGTACACTGGGAGAACAGGCGCTTTACCGTCGGCGTCGATACGTGCAGCGCTTGCGCCAGGTCGGCGTAAGTCATACCGCGCGCCTTCAGGACTTTCTTCAGAGTCTCGACGATCGCGCGGGTCATGACGCAGCGGGCGGGCTCAGGGCCCCAAATCCGGGCGCGGACAGGCAAAACGCCACGGCTGCCGCCAGAATGGCAAGGTTTTTCATGCCCTGAACTCCTCCTGCGGCTAGCTTACATCGCGGCGGCGGATTCGATTTCTCCCTGCGTCCGGGATTGCGCATACCGCCGCGCGCCCGGTTTTTCGTGCAAAGTGCTGTTTCGCATTATAAAATCCGCAGCGATCCCAGAGGAGGGACAACATGGCGGAAGATCTTTCCGGCCTCGACACGTTTCCGAAGCTGCTGCTGCACCACGCCAAGCTGCGCCCGGATCGTCCGGCAATCCGCGAAAAGGACTTGGGCATCTGGCAGACCTGGAGTTGGCGCCGGTTTGCCGATGAAGTGCGCGCGCTGGCCTGCGGTCTCGCAGCGCAGGGCTTCAAACGCGGCGACCACCTGGCCCTGGTCGGCGACAACCGTCCGCGCGTCTACGCCGCGATGTGCGCCGCGCAATGCCTCGGCGGCATCCCGGTGCCGATGTACCAGGATGCGGTGGCGGCAGAAATGGCTTTCCCGATCCAGAACGCGGCCATCACGCATGCGCTGGCGGAGGATCAGGAGCAGGTGGACAAGCTGCTCGAGATCCTGCCGCAATGTCCCTCGCTTGCGCACATCTACTACGACGAACCGCGCGGCTTGCGCCACTATGCGCAGCCGCAATTGATGAGTTGCGACAAGCTGCTTGAGCTCGGCGCCGAGGCGCTCCAGCGGGATCCCGCTTTTCTCGAGGCCGAGATCGCCAAGGGCGCCGGCGCGGATACTGCGGCAATGTTCTTCACCTCGGGCACTACAGGCGTGGCGAAGGGCGTGGTGCTGACGCATCTCAGTTTGATCGACCGCGCCCGGGCCGCGGCGGAAATGGAAGGCCTTGGCGACAAGGATGTCGTGCTCGCCTACCTGCCGCCGGCCTGGATCGGCCAGAACATCTTTTCCTACGCGCAGCCTTTCGTCACCGGCTACTGCATCTGCTGCCCCGAGTCGTCCGAGACCGTGATGAGCGACATGCGCGAGATCGGCCCGACCTACTACTTCGCGCCGCCGCGCGTGCTGGAGGCGCTTTTGACGCAGGTGTCGATCCGCATGGAGGACGCGAGCGCCCTGAAGCGCGCGCTGTACCGCTACTTCATGCGAATTGCGCGCGATGTCGGTGGCGCAATCCTGGACGGCAAGCCGGTGGGCGCTTTCGAGCGCTTGCTGTACAGGATCGGCGACCTGATCGTCTACGGGCCGCTGCGCAACGTGCTCGGCATGAGCCGGGTGCGCGTCGCTTACACGGCCGGCGAGGCCATCGGCCCGGACCTGTTCCGCTTCTATCGCTCGATCGGCATCAACCTGAAGCAGCTCTACGGTTCGACCGAAACCAGCGTATTCGTCTGCGTGCAGCCGAACGGCCAGGTGAAATCGGACACGGTGGGGCCCGCGGTAAAAGGCGTGGAGCTGTCCTTCACACCTGAACGCGAGCTCCTGATCCGTTCGCCGGGACTGTTCAAGGAGTACTACAAGAATCCGCAGGCGACTGCACAGGCAAAGGATGCGCAGGGCTGGTTCCACACGGGCGACGCGGGCTACTTCGACGCCGACGGGCACGTGAAAATCATCGACCGCGTGAAGGACGTCGGCAAGCTCGCCGACGGGTCCCTATTCGCTCCAAAGTACCTCGAAAACAAGCTCAAGTTCTTCCCCTACATCAAGGAAGCCGTCGCCTTCGGCCATGGCCGCGACCGCGTCTGCGTGTTCATCAACATGGACATGGAAGCGGTGGGCAACTGGGCGGAAAAGCGCAACCTGCCCTATGCCGGCTACGTGGATCTCGCTTCGCGCGACGAGGTCTACGACCTGGTGCGCGACTGCGTCGAGAAGGTCAATGCCGATCTCGCCGCCGAACCGGAAATCGCCGGCTCGCAGATCCACCGCTTCCTGATCCTGCACAAGCAGCTCGAGGCCGACGACGGCGAGCTCACGCGCACGGCCAAGGTGCGCCGCGGCCACGTCGGCGAGAAGTACGGGACCCTCGTGGACGCGCTCTACGGCGGCAAGCAGCTGGTGCACGTCGAGGCGCAGGTGCGCTACGAGGACGGGCGCACCGGTACCATTTCCGCCGACCTGAAAATCCGCGACGCGAAGACCTTCCCGGCGGCTGCGGCGCGCCAAGCGGCCTGATGGCTGGACACCAAAATGCGCGCGTCCGGCGCATCGGGGAGGTGATCCTCGCGGTCGAGGGCGTGTCGCTCGCCTTCGGCGGCGTGAAGGCGCTCAGCGACGTTTCTTTCGACGTGCGCGAGCACGAGGTGCGCGCGATCATCGGGCCGAACGGCGCCGGCAAAAGTTCGATGCTGAACGTCATCAACGGCGTCTACCACCCGCAGCAGGGCACCATCCGCTTCCGCGGCCGCGAGTTCCACGACATGGATCCGCACGCGGTCGCGGTGAGCGGCGTTTCGCGCACCTTCCAGAACCTGGCACTGTTCAGGGGCATGTCGGTGCTGGACAACATCATGGCGGGGCGCAACCTGAAGATGCACTCCAATATCCTGCTGCAGGCGCTGCGCATCGGCCCGGCGCTGCGCGAGGAGATGGAACACCGGGCAGTGGTCGAGGGCATCATCGACTTCCTCGAGATCCAGGCCTACCGCAAGACGCCCGTGGGGCAACTGCCCTACGGCCTGCAGAAGCGCGTGGACCTCGCGCGCGCGCTGGCGATGGAGCCGCGCGTGCTGCTGCTGGATGAGCCGATGGCCGGCATGAACATGGAAGAGAAGCAGGACATGTGCCGCTTCGTTCTCGACGTCAACGACCAGTTCGGCACCACCATCGTCCTGATCGAGCACGACATGGGCGTGGTGATGGACATTTCCGACCGCGTGGTGGTGCTCGACTACGGCAAGAAGATCGGCGATGGCAGCCCCGACGAGGTGCGCGCCAACCAGGCGGTCATCGACGCCTATCTGGGCGTCAGTCACTGAAGCGATGACGAAACACTGGCCCGTGCTGACGCTGGGAGCCGCGCTGTTGGCCGGCCTCGCGCTGCCGCTCGCCACGGGCGTCTCGCCGCCGGGCTTCTATGTCGAAGTGCTGCTCGGCGGCCTGATGAGCGGCGTGCTGTACTCGCTCGTCGCGCTCGGCTTTGCGCTGATCTTCAAGGCTTCCGGTGTGTTCAATTTCGCACAGGGCTCGATGGTGCTGTTCGCCGCGCTCGCGGTGGCGCGCCTCGCGGAACGCATGCCGCTTTGGGCGGCGATCCTGTGCGGGATGCTGATCATGATCGCGCTCGCCTGGGTGATCGAACGCGTGGTGCTGCGGCCGCTCGTCAACCAGGAGGGCGTGGCGCTGCTGATGGCGACGCTCGGCGTTACCTACTTCCTCGACGGCTTCGGCCAGACCATCTGGGGCAGCGACATCTACAAGATCGACCTCGGCATCGCCAAGGAGCCGGTGATGATCCTGGACCAGGTCTTCCAGGGCGGCATCCTGGTCAACAAGGAGGACTTCGTCGCAGCGCTCGTCGCCGCGGCGCTGGTTGCGGGCCTGGCGCTGTTTTTCCAGAAGACCGCCACTGGCCGCGCGCTGCGTGCCGTCGCCGACGACCACCAGGCCGCGCAGTCAATCGGCATACCCCTCAACCGGATCTGGGTCATCGTCTGGTCGGTCGCGGGCTTCGTTGCCCTGGTCGCCGGTGTGATCTGGGGCTCGCAACTGGGCGTGCAGTTCTCGCTTTCCCAGGTAGCGCTGAAGGCGCTGCCGGTGGTGATTCTCGGCGGGTTCACTTCCGTGCCCGGCGCGATCGTCGGCGGGTTGATCATCGGCGTGGGCGAGAAGATGGCCGAGGTATTCCTCGGGCCGGTGCTGGTCAAGGTTTTCGACCTTGCCGGCGGCGGCATAGAGAACTGGTTTGCCTACGTGCTCGCGCTGCTGTTCCTGCTGGTGCGCCCGGAAGGCCTGTTCGGCGAACGCAACATCGACAGGGTCTGACGATGCTCTATCGCGAAAACGGC
>DATJYN010000050.1:0-22073 GCA_035499575.1 Burkholderiales bacterium
AAGGAAAGGAAATTCTCGGAATTCCGGGCGCTTGCCGCGCGCGACGACGCGCCGATCCTGCCCGAGCGCCTCGTGGCCGCGCTGCACGACGTCCTGCCGCGCGATGCGACGGTGGTCTGCGACCCGGGCACGCCCTGCCCCTACTTCTCGGCTTACTACGAGTTCCTCGAGGCGGGGCGGCATTTCATTTCCAACCGCGCGCACGGCGCGCTCGGCTATTCGATGGCGGCAGGCGTCGGCGCGCATTTCGGCCGACCGGGCACCAAGACCGTTTCCGTCATGGGCGACGGCAGCTTCGGCTTCACCGCCGGCGAGCTGGAGACCATCGTGCGGCTACGGGTGCCGTTGATGATGGTGGTGATCTCCAACAGCAGCTACGGCTGGATCAAGGCGGGCCAGAAAACCGGCTTTGGCGCGCGTTATTTCTCGGTGGATTTCTCGCGTACCGACCACGCCCGGGTCGCGGAAGCTTTCGGGGTAAAAGCATTCAGGGTGGAGAAACCCGAAAACCTCAAGGCCGTGCTCGCCGCGGCCGCCGAGCACGGCGGGCCGGCGCTGGTGGACGTCATCACCCAGCCGCTGCAGGACGCGCGCGCGCCGGTGAGCGAATGGGTGGCATAAGGAGGAGGGACCATGACTGAAACGATATTGGATGCAATCAGGCGCCATGCACGCGACAAGGGCGGGGACATGGTCTACTGGACGCCGTCGCGCATTTGGACCTTCACCGCGCTGGACGAGGCCTCGAGCCGCATCTGCCAGGGCCTGAAGAGCCTGGGCGTCGGGCCCGGCGACCGCGTCGCTTGCCTGACCAAACGCACCGCCGACTGCGTCGCGCTGGTGCTGGCCGCCAACAAGATCGGCGCGGTGTGCATGCCGGTCAACTGGCGCCTCGCGCCGCCGGAAATCGAATATATCGTCGACGACGGCAAGGCCAAATTGATGATGGCGGACAAGCCCTTTGCTGCAGCCGCCGGAAAGATCAAGACCTTCGTCACCGAGGAATTTTCCGCCTGGTACGGCGCCTTCGAAGCGAAGGATCCGGGCTACCAGGCCGGGATCGACGACACCGCGCTGCAGCTCTACTCCTCAGGCACCACCGGCCTGCCCAAGGGGGTCGAGTTGACGCACCGCAACCTGATGGCCGGGATGATGGACGCGGTCCCCGCGGCGATCGGCTACCGCGGCGCGCCGGACGTGATGCTGAACGCGTTGCCCACGTACCACATCGCCGGGGTGGGCGTCGCACTGCTGACTGCCGCCCGGGGCGGCGCGAGCGTGCTCTACCCGGACTTCGACCCCGCCGGGGTGATCGCCGCCATCGCCGAACACCGCATCACCCACTCGTTCCTGGTGCCGGCCATGATCCAGTTCATGCTGCAGGTGCCCGGCGTCGAGAAAGGCGACTATTCCTCGCTCAAGGGCATCTCCTACGGCGCCTCGCCGATCACCGAGCAGGTGCTGATCGGCGCCATGCGCACCTTCAAGTGCCGCTTCATGCAGGTCTACGGCCTGACCGAGACCACGGGCGCCATCACCTGCCTGCCGCCCGAGGACCACGACCCGGAGGGGCCTAGGAAGCACCTGCTGCGCTCGGCCGGCAAGCCGATCGAGGGCGTCGAGCTGCGCGTGGTGGATCCGGCCACTGGCGCCGATTGCGCCGAGGGTGCGGTCGGCGAGGTCTGGATCCGTACCGCGCAGAACATGAAGGGCTACTGGGCCAACGCGCGCGCCACCGGAGAGGCCTTCGTCGACCGGGCGCCGGACGGCATGGGCTGGTTCCGCTCCGGCGACGCCGGCTACCTGCGCGAGGGCTACGTCTACATGCACGACCGGATCAAGGACATGGTCGTCTCCGGCGGCGAGAACATTTACCCGGCCGAGGTGGAAAACGCGCTGATGCAGCACCCGGCGGTCGCCGACGGGGCCGTCATCGGGGTACCGGATGACAAGTGGGGCGAAGCCGTCAAGGCCTGCGTGGTGCTGAAGCCCGGGTCCAAGGCGAGCGAAGCGGAAATCGTCGAATTCATGCGCAGCCGCATCGCGCACTACAAGTGCCCGCGCTCGGTCGATTTCATGGAAGCAATACCGCGCAACCCGACCGGCAAGATCCTGAAGCGGGTGCTGCGGGAACCCTACTGGAAGAACAAAACCAGGCGGGTGAACTGATAGAACGCCCGCGGACAGCCCGAACCTCCGGGCTGTCCGCGGATGTTCAACTCACTACTTCTTTTTTTTGCCTTTTTTCTTGGCTTTTTTCTTCGCCATTTGAGGCTCCTCTAGAGGATTGGAAAGAAAATCACGCGCGAACCTCCCGTAAAAACGGGTCGCGCGATCCAGGCGACGGAGCGGGCTCCAGCGCCATGAATTCGCAAAGCGGGAAACAGCAAAGGGGTAATGCGGGAAGCGACGATTTGCCTTGAACTAGGCAAAGAAAATGGTTTTGGTGATCGTCACGACTTGATTAATACATCATTGCGCGATTTCGTGCAACTTCGACCGCGCGATGCGGATCAGGATTTGAGCAATTCCTCGATCGGCGCGGGCTCGCGCAAACCAAATCCCTGAGCGTAAGGCACCTTCAGCAGCTTCAGCGCGGACAGGATTTTGCCGTCCTCCACGCACTCGGCGATCACCCCGATGCCGCTGCCCTCGCCCACGCGCAGCACCGCCTTGAGCTTCGTCGCGGTGCTGGCCGAGCGCATGATCTTGCGGACCACGGTGCCGTCCACCTTGACGTAGTCCACCTGCAGGGCCTTGAGCGGCTCGAAGGACACCGAGCGGCGCGCAAAGCCGTCCAGCAGCAGCTGGCAGCCGACGCTCTTCATCTCGGCGGCGAAGCGCGCAGCGGCCTCGCCCCGTTCGAGTGCATCGTTTTCGTGGATTTCGATCACCAGCGAGTCCGGCGCCAGCGAGGCAAGGCGCAGCTGCGCGGCGACGAAAGGGGCGAAGCCGGGCTCCTCGAGGGTCTGCGAGGAGACGTTGACGCTCACCTTCTTCACGCCGCCGCCCCCGCCCAGCCTTTGCAGCACGTGGCGCACTACCCAGCGGTCGAGCTCAGCCATCATGCCGTAGTGCTCGAAGGCAGGCAGGAAGTCGCCGGGCGGCAGCGTGCGCGTTTCGCGCTCGCTCAGGCGCAGCAGCACCTCCGCCATGAGGATTTCGTCCGGCGCCCCGGCGCCGGCGCCCAGTCGCATCACCGGCTGCGCGTACAGACGGAAATGGTCGTGGTCGAGCGCCTCGCGCAGGCGCGCCGCCGGCCGATCCCAGCCGAGCAGCTCGCCGTCCATCTTCTGGATGAACAGCGTGGTTTCGCCCGGCGCGTTTTTTTCGCCCATGCGCAATTGTATTAGCTGAACTCCGGTGGGCATAAAATTGTTCCCATGGACAGCCAGCACATCCGCTACGACGTCGCCGGTCGCGTCGCCACCATCACCCTCCAGCGGCCGGACAAATTGAACGCCTTCACGCGACTGATGCGCGACGAACTCATCGAAGCGTTCGGCCGCGCCGATGCCGACGACGGGGTGCGCGCGGTCATTGTCACCGGCGCCGGGCGGGCGTTCTGCGCGGGCGCCGACCTCTCCACCGGCACTGCGACCTTCAACTACGCGAAACGGGACGACGCGGGGGAGGAGGATCACCGGGACGGGGGCGGCCGGGTTTCGCTGGCAATCTACAAATTGAAAAAACCGGTCATCGCAGCCGTCAACGGTCCGGCCGTGGGCGTCGGCGTCACCATGACGCTGCCGATGGACATCCGTATCGCGTCCAGCGCCGCCAGGTTCGGCTTCGTGTTCGCGCGCCGCGGCATCGTGCCGGAGGCCTGCTCGTCCTGGTTCCTGCCCAAGGTCGTGGGCGTCAGCCGCGCCGCCGAGTGGCTCTACACCGGCCGTGTGTTCGGCGCCGAGGAGGCGCTGGCGGGCGGCCTGGTATCGCGCGTGGTGCCGCCGGAGGAACTGCTGCCCGCCGCCACGGCCCTGGCGCGCGAGATTGCCGACAATACATCTGCGGTGGCCGTGGCCCTCGCCCGCCAGATGCTCTGGCGCATGGCCGGCGCCGATGACCCGATGGAAGCCCATAAGGTGGATTCGCGCGGCATCTTTGCCATGGGGGCCTCGCCCGACGTCGAGGAAGGCATCGCCTCGTTCAAGGAGAAGCGCGCGCCGAACTTTCCGATGAAACCGAGCACCGACATGCCGGCCTTCTATCCCTGGTGGAAAGACCGCCCGTTTAAATGAAGGTCGCCGTCCTAGGGGCCGGCGTGATAGGCGTCACTGCCGCCTGGTACCTGCGCAAGGCCGGACACGACGTGCAGGTGCTGGAGCGGCGCGCGGGTCCTGGCCTGGAAACCAGCTACGCCAACGGCGGCCAGATCTCGGCCGACCACGCGGCTCCCTGGGCGAAGCCGGGCGTGCCGCTGCAGGCCCTGAAATGGGTGCTGCGCGAGGACGCGCCGCTGCTCTTCCGCCTGCGTGCCGACCCGGCGCAGTGGCGCTGGGGGCTGCAGTTCCTGCGGGAATGCACCGCAGAGCGCTATCGCGAAAACGCCGCCCGCCTGCAGCGCCTGGGGCGCTACAGTCGCGACGCTCTGCGGGAGCTACGCAACGAGACCGGCCTCCAATACGACCAGGTCGCGCGCGGCATCCTCGAGCTTTACACCGGCAATCGCGCCGCCGATCCGGGCTGGAAAACTCCCGATGAATGCGTCGCCCTGGAGCCTGCGCTCGCCTCAATGAAGGCGCTGCTCGCCGGCGGCGGCCTGAATGCGGGCGACGAATCCGGCGACGCCTACAAATTCACGACGGAACTGGCGAAACTTTGCGTACAGCAAGGGGTTCGCTTTGATTTTGAAGTGGATATCAAGGGCTTTACCCTTGAAAAACAGAAGATCTCGGGCGTAAAGACGAACCTGTCCACGGTCAAAGCCGATGCCTATGTCCTCGCGCTGGGCAGTTACAGCCCCCTGCTCGCCCGTCCGCTCGGCATCGACCTGCCGGTCTACCCGCTGAAGGGCTACTCGGTGACGATGCCGGTGAAGAATCCGGCGGCCGCCTGGACGATGTCCCTCGCCGATGAAGCCCACAAACTCGTGCTCTCGCGCCTGGGCGACCGGCTGCGCATCGCGGGTACCGCGGAGCTGAACGGCTATGACACGTCGATCAACAAACTGCGCTGCGAGGCGATCGTGAAGCGCGTCATGACGCTGTTCCCGGACGCGGGCGACCCTTCGAAGGCGACCTATTGGGCGGGGCTGCGGCCGGCGACGCCGAGCAACCTGCCCTTCATCGGCAGCACGAAATACCCGAATTTTTTCCTCAATACCGGCCATGGCACCCTCGGCTGGACCCACGCCTGCGGTTCCGGCCGCATCCTCGCCGACATCGTCAGCGGGCGCCGGCCCGAGATTGGCTAGAGCCCGGCGCCCCAACGGTACTGCCAGGCCACGCCGAGCAGATCGAAGTTGTTGCCAGTGCGCGCCGAGACCCCGCGGCTGGCGTAGAACTTGACCGAGTTCTGGCGATCCACCGGCAGCGCGAGCGTGCTGCCCAGGCGCCAGTTCTGCTGGAGGTCGGCATTGCGCATATCGCCGATCGTCGAGCGCCCGCCGGTAAAGTAGGTGGCATCCAGCGAGCCCCAGGTGCCGGACGGGAAGTTGTAGATCAGGTGTCCCTGCGTCGAGTAAATCGGCTCCTGCGAGCGCGTGGTGTCGCCGAAAAAGTCCTTGTTGTCCGTGAAGAACCTGGCCGCCAGCGAAGCCTCCGCGGTCCAGGGCCCCAGCGCCTTGGAAACGCCCAGTTCCGGCTTGAACGACCAGCGGTTCGTGCCCAGGTTGATGAGTTTGCTGTCGTCGTACTGGCCCCAAGGCGCAGTGACCTGCAGGCTGCCGCCGATGATCAGGTCCTGCCGGTACTTCCTGAACTCGCCGAGCGACAGAGCCGGAGCGCCGTAGAAATTGACCGACAGCTTGAACGTGGGATCCATCAAGCCGTCCACTTCGCGCTCGATCGTCTGCCCACGGTACTGCGCCGTTCCGGAAAGCCAGGTGTAGGGCACTACGGCGGAGACCTTGGCTGACATTCCCCAAAGGTCGATCACCCGCGCGTAGCCCAGAACCGCGCTCGAGGTCTTGAGATGCGGATCGGTGATCTGCGTGTCGGTATCGAACGCGACGCCGCCCTGCGTGTAGGCGTAGCCGCCGAGCAGGAAATTGACCCCGACCGGCGCGTTGGAATAGGAGCGCGGCTCGATGTCCTGCGCGCGCGCGGCGGACGCTGCTGCCGTGAGCGCGCACAGCAGGGCCAATTTGAGCTTCACCCGGCTAAGCCTGGGACTTCGCCTTGGCCGCGAAGACGGCGGCGATGCTGATGCGGTGCTGGTCGCCGTCTAAAGGCTCGATCGCATCGCCGGCGCCGATGTCCCCCTCGCGCAGCACGGCCAGGTAAAAGCCCGAGCGTCCGCTGCGCATGAAGCGCTTGACCATGGCGGCGCTTCCGAAGCGGATCCCGAGCTTGAAGCACGGCATCCTGGGTTGCGTGACGATGAATTCCGCCGTGCCGGCGCGGAACCGGTCGCCGATGTGGACCCGGTCTTCCAGCAGGCCTTCCGTGGTCAGGTTCTCGCCGAACGCACCCCAGGGCAGCTCCATATTAGGAAGCTCCTCGCGCCACCAGGCGTAGTGCTCCGAAGGATAGGCATAGACCGCCTTGTCGACGCCGCCGTGCACCGTGAGATCCGACTGATGGTCGCCTTCGATGCCCAGTTTCGCCACCCGGACGCGGCCCGCCACCGGCGCCTTGAAAATGGAGGTCGGGATGGTTTCCCCGTTCCACTCGACTTTGCGCGGGCCGCCCACGCTCACTGAAACAAGCTTCACGATGTACCCGACTATTTCCGCGCCACGTCGGATTCGGCGAGGCAGTCCGCCTCGATCTCCACGAGCCACTCCCGGTTGACCAATCCCTTGACCTCCACGAAAGTGGATGCCGGCTTGACGCCCGAAAACATCTCGCCGTGCGCGCGCGCCGCTTCCTCCCAGCGCGACATGTCGGTCAGCATGACTCGGGTACGAATGACGCTGTCGAGACCGAGGCCCGCGCTGGTGATCGCCTGCGCGATGATTTCCAGACAACGTTTCGTCTGGCCGTACATGTCGCCGGGGGAGGCCACGCCTCCATCCGGCGCCACCGGGGCAGTGCCCGCAACCGCAACAAAGGGCCCAACCCGCACCGCCCTGGAAAAGCCGATTTTCGGCTCGAACGGTGATCCCGACGATATGAGTTTGCGCATGGATGGAAGGTCCCTAGATACGCGAGAGGTCGATCTATGTCGCGGGGCACTCGTCGCCGAACGCGACGGGCGAGGCCTGCGGCGCATCGGGCGGCGGGAAGGACTGGCGGAAGGTGAAAGCCTCGGCGCCCGGGCCCTTGCGGCGCAGGAGTTCGAGCCGGGCCTTCGCTTCTTCCACAGACGGCCGGCGGCCTTTCGGCACCCACCAGAGCACCAGGAAGGCTTCGTCCATTTTCTCGAACCATTCGCGGCGCCGGCGCATGATTTCGACGTGCGCCGAGTGGTAGACGTAGGCGCGCAGCGACTCGACGTCCTTCCACACCGACATGTTGACCGCCATGTTTTCGTTCTCCGGGTACGGGCGGATCGCGGTGGCATTCCCCTCGTCCGTCTGCAACCGCCAGACGAAACCCGGCGTGCGCTCGGCCAGCGCATTGATGCGGTCGAGGTTGGCGACGAATTCGGCCATAAGCGGCCCGTCGATCGGCCCCCTGATGATGCCGATATTGAGTTGGGCCAGTTCGTAGGCTGACATTTAGAGGATCCGGTTGAACCAAAGCAAGGACAGCAGGCCCGAGACTACCGCGAACAACGCGGCCACGCCCGCAAAGAGCGCGGCGATTTCGGTTTCCTTCTTCTCCAGGCTCAGGCGCGAATTGAGGGTCTGGTAGACCTTCTTCAGGTCGGTAGCGGTGCCGGCATAGAAGTATTCGCCGCGCGTCATCTGCGCGACGGTCTTGAGCGTCTCTTCGTCCAGGCGCACGCGGAAGGACCAGCCTTCGAAGCCGATGATCTCGCCGTTGAGAGTGCCGAAACCGACGGTGTAGACGCGCACGCCGCGGTCGGCGGCGAGCTTGGCGACTTCGATCGGGTCGGGCCCGGTGGTGCGTTGGCCGTCGGAGAGCAGGATCACCACCGCGTTGTTGTAGGAACCGGGCTCGACCGGTTTGAAATCCTTCTTCGCTTCGCCCTTCCTGGCCTCGATCGGCAGGTTGCGCTGCGTGTCGCGACCGAAGAGCGCCGTGCTGACGTCAAAGCCCGCGTCGGGAAAGATGGTCGCCAGCGACACGATCAGGCCGCTGCCGGTGGCAGTGGCCCGCTGCAGCTGGATGCGGTCGATCGCCGCGATCACGGCTTCCCGGTCATCGGTCGGCGGCTGCACCAGCGTCGCCGTGGAAGCGAAAGTGACGACGCCGATCTTGGTCTTGGGCGCGGCATCGCCCACAAACTGCTTGGCGGCGGTCTGCATCGCCACCAGCCGGCTCGGTTCGACATCCTTGGCACGCATGCTGCCGGAGGAATCCAGCGCGAGGATGATAGTCTGCTTCTGCGTCGGCAGCGTGACAGTCGCTGTCGGCCGCGCCATCGCGATGATCATGGCCGCGAGCGCGACGAGCATCAGCGCCGGCGGGATGTGGCGCCGGATGCGCGAGCCCGGGCCCATGGCCTCCTTCACCATGCCGAGGTTGGCGTAGCGTACCGAGGCCTTGCGCTTGCGCATCAGCAGCCAGACGTAGGTCGCCACCAGCATCGGCAGCACAGCCAGCAGTACGAGCGCCCCGGGCCAGAGGAAGTTCACGCGACTTTCTCGATATGTTTGCGAAGCGCCCCGCCGCCCACCAGGCGGCTGCGACGCTTGCGCAGGTCTGCGAATCGCATGACCGCATCCACCAGGTTGCCGTCGGTGGCGAGCTCGAGGCAATCGACGCCGGCGCGCGCCAGCGCCGCACGCAGCTCCCGCTCGCGGCGCTCTGCGACGGAAGCGAAGCGCCTGCGGAAGCCCTTGTCATGCGTATCCACGAACAGTTGCTCGCCTGTTTCCGAATCCTGCATCAGCAGCATGCCCATGTCGGGCAGTTCGCGCTCGAGGGGATCGTAGAGCCGCACCGCCACTACCTCGTGGCGCTGCGACAGGTGCGCGAGCGGCTCTGCCCAGCCCGGCGCGCTGATGAAGTCCGAGACGATGAAGACCAGGGACCGCCGCGGTACCACCTGGTAGGCGGTTCGCAGGAAGGCGCGCAGGTCGGTGCCGCCGGAGCGCTGCAGCTCGGGCCGCTGCAGCAGCCGGTGCATCACCGAGAGCACGTGGCGGCGGCCGCCGCGCGCCGGGATCACGGTGTCCACCTTGTCGCCGTAGAACACCGCGCCGATGCGATTGCCCTGCCGCGTCAGCAGCCGCGCGAGAACCGCGATGAACTCCGTGGACAGCGAGCGCTTCTTGACGCCGGAGCCGAAATCGATCGAGGGGCTGAGATCCAGCAGGAACCAGGCGGTGACCTCGCGATCCTCGTGGTACTCGCGCACGTAGGGCGTCTGCAGGCGTGCGGTGACGTTCCAGTCGATGTGGCGCACGTCGTCGTGGTACTGGTATTCGCGCAGGTCCGCGAGGTCGATGCCGTTGCCGCGGAACAGCGTGCGGTAGTCGCCGTGCAGCATGCCGTCCAGGCGGCGGATCACCGTCCACTCGAGACGGCGCAGGATCTTTTCGGGACTGCCGGATTCAGGTTGCGACGTGGACATGCGTCTCCAGCGGCTTCTCGGGCGCCGGGATCTTGCGCAGGAAGCGGTGGATCAGCTCGTCGGCGGTGATCGCCTCGGCGAGCGCTTCGTAGGTCAGCACCAGCCGGTGCCGGAACACGTCCGGCACCAGGTCGATCACGTCCTGCGGCAGCACATAAGTGCGGCCGCGCAGTTGCGCGAGCGCCCTCGAGCCTTCGATCAGGTGGATCGGCCCGCGCGGGCTGACGCCGAAGGAAAGGAAATTCGCCAGGTCCGGCAGGCCGTGCGCCGCCGGGTCGCGCGTGGCGGCGGCAAGCTTCACGGCGAACTTGATGAGCGAAGGATCCACGTACACACTGCGGCAGGCGCGCTGCGCCGCGGCCAGTTCCTCGGTGCTGGAGACCGCGGCGATCGCATTCTCCGCTCCCGTCACGCGCTCCACGATGACGTATTCCTCGTCCTGGCTGGGATAGCCGACCAGAACCTTCATCATGAAGCGGTCGACCTGCGCCTCGGGCAGCGGATAAGTGCCCTCGGTTTCGATCGGGTTCTGCGTCGCCATCACCAGGAAAGGCTCGGGCACCTTGTGCGTCTCGCCGGCGATGGTCACCTGGCGCTCCTGCATCACCTCCAGCAGCGCGCTCTGCACCTTGGCGGGCGCGCGGTTGATTTCGTCGGCTAGCAGCAGGTTGGTGAATACCGGGCCGAGCGAGGTCGAGAACTCGCCCGTCTTCTGGCTGTAGATGCGCGTGCCGACGAGGTCCGCCGGCACCAGGTCGGGCGTGAACTGGATGCGCCGGAAGCTGCCGCGAATGGTGCGTGCCAGGGTCTTCACGGTCAGCGTCTTGGCGAGGCCGGGCACGCCCTCGACCAGCAGGTGCCCCTGCGCCAGCATCGCCACCATCACCCGCTCGAGGAAATGGTCCTGGCCGACGACGATTTTCTTCACTTCGTAGAGGATATTTTCCATGAGCACTTCCCGGTTAGAACGGCGGCACGCCGACCGCGGCGGCGGCGTTCTCGATGGGGACGGCGAATCCGACGCCGATGAACACGCGCTGCTCGGTCGGGTTGAGGATGCCGGTGACGATGCCGACCACCTCCCCCGAGGCGTTCAGCAGCGGGCCGCCCGAATTGCCGGGATTCACGGCGGCATCGAACTGGATCAGGTTGGTCAGCAGGCGCTTGCCTTCGGGAGAGCGGTACTCGCGCTTCAGGCCGGAGACGACGCCCGAGGACACCGAAGGGCCGATGCCGAACGGAAAGCCGACCGCGGTGACGAAGTCGCCGGGCGCGAGGCCGCTGGTGGACTGCAGCGTCGCCGCCTGCAGGTCGTCTGGGATGGCGCTTGCCTGCAGCACCGCAAGGTCGTCCTCGGGGCGCGTGCCGATCACCGTGGCGTCCGCCTCCATGCCGTCGGAGAAAGTAATCCCGATGCGCTTCGCGCCCGCGACCACGTGGATATTGGTGAGGATCACGCCCTTGTCGAGGATCACTACGCCGGTGCCGATGCCGGCCGGCACTTCGCCGCCCTGCCCGCCCTCGATCCGGGCGTCCCTGGGCGCATCGACGAAGGCGCGCACGCGCACGACCGAACCGCGCACGGCCTCGTAGGCCTTGGCGGAATGCGACGGCACCGGCACGCTATCGAGCGACTTGGCCACCGCGGCGTCGATGTCTTCCTGCGTGTATTCCGTCGCGGTAGGGGCGAGGAGGCTGCGCGCGATCACAAACGCGAGCGCCGCCAAGCCCGGCAACACGGCCAGCAGCGCCACGCGGTACCGGCGCAGCCAAAGGCGCCGGCGGTGTTTTGCTTTCTTCTTTTCCGGGATTTTCTCGACGACCGCCTTCGGCCGCGAGCTGCTGTAGAGGGAAATCCGCTTCACGCGGGCTCCCCGATCGCCAGCGCTCCCGGCCTGCCCGACCTGGCCGCCTGGATGGCTTCCCACACGCGCTGCTGGTTGGCGGGCATGTCGAAGCGCTCGACGCCCGCCAGTCTGAGGGCATCCATAACGGCGTTCATCAGGCAGGGCATGGAACCGGTCACGCCGCCCTCGCCAACGCCCTTCGCGCCGAGTGGATTGGTCGCCGTCGGCACGGCGTGATCGATGACCCGCAGCCCGCCGACCAGGCCCGCGCGCGGCATGGCGTAGTCCATGAAGCTGCCGGTGAGGAGCTGGCCCGAGGAATCGTAAACCGTCTGCTCGGCGAAGATGTGGCCCGCGCCCTGCGTCACGCCGCCCTGCATCTGTCCCTCGACGACCTGGTGGTTGATGATGTTGCCGACGTCGTCGCAGGCGACGTAGGAAACGATATCGGTCTCGCCGGTTTCGGGATCGATCTCGACTTCGGCGATATGGCAGCCATTGGGAAAGGTGCCGGGCACTTTCGGGCGGTCCCTGAAGTCGAGATCGAGTTTGCCCTTGAATTTTTTCGCGAGGGTTTCGATCTGCACGCTCCGGTCCGTGCCCTTGATCCTGTAGCTGCCCGAGACGAACTCGATATCCCCCTGCGCGCTCTCCAGTTCTTCGGCCGCGAGCGCGATGCCGTTCTTCACGATCTCCTGGGAGGCGAAGAACATCGCGCTGCCCAGGCCGTGCAGCGTGCGCGAGCCGCCGGTCGGATTCGCCGTCAGGTCGAAATCGGCTTCAGCGGTGCGCAGGCGTATCCGATCCATCGGGATACCGAGCACGCCCGAAACGATCTGCGCGAAGGTGGTTTCGTGGCTTTGTCCATGGTTGTGCGAAGCCGTGCGCAGCGTGACGCTGCCGTCGTCCTCCCAAGTGACGTGCGCCTGGTCGTAGGGCGCGAAGCCGCCGGGTGCAGTCATCTCGATGTAGGTGGCGATGCCGCGGCCGCGGAGTTTTCCTTTTTCTTTCGCCTTCCTTTGCCTATCCGGAAATCCTTTCCAGTCCGCCGCAGAAAGCGCCTTGTCCATGACCCCTTCGAAATCGCCGCTGTCGTATTCGAAGCCGCCGACGAGCTTGTAGGGCATCTTGGCCTTCGGGATCATGTTGCGGCGGCGGAACTCCGCGGGGTCGAGGCCCAGTTCGCGCGCCGCCTGGTCCGCCAGGCGCTCCAGCGCGTAGGACGCGACCGGGCGGCCTGCGCCGCGATACGCGGCAGTCGGGATCGTGTTGGTGAGCACCAGCCGCCCGCGCACATGCACCGCCTGCACGTCGTAGACGCCGCAGTTCACGTTCAGCAGGCCGATGGTATTGACGACCGCGCCCGTGAACGCGACGTAGGCGCCGAGGTTGGAGAGGTAGTCGAAGCGCATGCCGAGGATGCGGCCTTCCGCGCTCAACGCCATCTCGCCCGTGTGCACGATGTCGCGCGCCTGCTCGTCGCCGAGGAACACTTCCGAGCGCGTGCCGATCCATTTCACGGGGCGGCCGAGCTTCTTCGCCGCATAAAGCAGCGCGCCATATTCCGGGTAGGCGTTGAAACGCACGCCGAAGCCGCCGCCGACTTCCTCGGCGACCACGCGCACCTTGTCCGGCGCGACGCCGAGGACGGCCGAGAGCTGCCCGCGCATCGGCCCGACGCCCTGCGTGGTGCCATGCAGGTAGTACCTGTCCTGCGCGGGATCGTAGGAGCCCATGGCGGCACGCGGTTCCATGGGATTGCCGACCACCCGGGTGTGGTAGGCGCGCAGCTTGACGACCCTGGCCGCCTTGGCGAAGGCGGCTTTCGTCGCCGCGGCGTCTCCGCCTTCGAAATCGAGCACCAGGTTGCCGGGCGCGCCCCCGTGCAACCGAGGAGCGCCCTGGGCGAGCGCCTCCTCTGCCGTCGTCACCGACGGCAGTTCCTCGTACTCGACCAGGACCGCTTCGGCGGCGTCCTGCGCCTGCGCCGCCGTCTCGGCGACGATCAGGGCGACGGGTTCGCCCACATGCCGCACCACTTCGTGCGCGAGCGAAGGCCGCAAGGCCGGCCGCTGCTCGGAGCCGTCGGACCACTTGAACGGCGCGGCCGCCGGAATCGGCTTCAGGCCCGCCGCCGCAAGCTCCTCGCCCGTGATCACGGCGATCACGCCGGGAATCGCGAGCGCGGCGGACGCGTCGATCGACACGATCTTCGCGTGCGGCCGATCCGACCTCAGGAAATGTCCGCTCGCCTGGCCGGGCAGAGTCCAATCGGAGACATAGCGCCCCCGTCCCTTGAGCATGCGCTCGTCTTCGAGCCTGCCCTTGTAGTTTCCCTGCGTGCCGCCAAAGGAAGTGGTCATCGGAAAGCCATTGTAGAAACAAAAAAGCCCGCTCGCGCGGGCTTTTTCACAGGCCGGAATCCAGCCCCGACCTTATCCCTTGGACATGGCGATCAGGATGCTGCAGGGGGAGTAATCGAGCAGCGAAGCACCGACCGAGCCCTTCCACCATCGTGCCGCCCAGGACGTGCTCTGGTTGTGGCCCAGCACGATCAGATCCGCGCCCACCTCCTTGGCGGTGCGGCAGATTTCATCCACCGGCTCGCCGACCGCGAGGTGGCCGGTCGCCTTGAAGCCCTTGTCGGTGAGGCCCTTGATGCCCTCGTCGAGCACCGTCTGGGTGCGTTTCTTTTCCTCTTCGAGCAGTTCCTCCGGCACGAAACCCTCGGTGAGGAACAGGCTGGGCGGCATGCTGGCGACCGCCAGCAGGTGGGTTTCGGCATCCAGGAAGCCGGCCAGCTCGGCAGCTTCGAACAGGGCCCGCTTGCCCTCCACCGAGCCGTTGTATGCGAGAAGAATCTTGCGATACTTCATGCGCGCCTCCCTCCGGTCACTCCGGCGAATTATATCCTCTAGAATTGCGCTCCCATGCTCGATATCCAGCGTCCCGATCTCGTCGCCGGCGTGGCCGGCAGCGGCACGATGGGCCGCGGCATCGTGCAGGTGCTCGCGCAATGCGGCGTGCGCACGCTGGTATTCGACGCACAGCCCGGCGCGGCCGCGAAGGCGAAGGAGGCGATCGCCAAATCCCTCGCTGGAATAGCGCAAAAGGGCCGCATTTCCCAGGCGGATGCCGATGCGGCGCTCGCGCGCATCGAGATCGTCGATGCGCTCGCTGCGCTCAAGCCCTGCCACGTGGTGGTCGAAGCCATCGTCGAACTGCTCGCACCGAAGCAGGAGCTCTTCCAGGCGCTCGAGAAAATCGTTTCCGGCACCTGCATACTTGCTTCGAACACCTCGTCCCTCTCGGTGACCGCGATGGCCTCGGCCTGCGCGAAGCCGGGGCGCTTGGCGGGATACCATTTCTTCAATCCCGTGCCGGTGATGAAGATCGTCGAAGTGGTGGACGGCGAGCTCACCGAACCCTGGGTCGGCGACGCGCTGGTCGCACTCGCGAAGCGCTACGGCCACAAGCCGGTGCGCTGCAAGGACACGCCGGGCTTCATCGTCAACCACGCGGGGCGCGGCTACGTGCCGGAATCCCTGCGCGCGCTGCAGGAAGGCGTGGCCGATTTCGCGACCATCGACCGGATCCTCGTGGACGCGGCGGGTTTCCGGCTGGGGCCCTTCGGCCTGCTCGACCTGGTCGGCCTCGACATCGCGCACGGCGTCATGAAATCCATGCATGGGCAGTATTACGGCGAACCTAAGTACCAGCCCTCCTTCCTCTCCGACCCGCGCGTCGCCGCCGGATTGCTCGGAAGAAAAACCGGCCGGGGCTGGTATGCGTACGGGAAAGACGGCCTTGCCGAAAAGATTCCAGAGAAAGAAATTCCCCCCAAAAGTGCAATGCCCGTCTGGTGTGTTCCCGAATTGAAGGAATTCCTTTCGAAATTCACGAAGCTCGAAGGCAAACCGGCACCCGATTCGATCTGCTTCGTCGCGCCGCTCGGCCACGACGCCACGACGACGGCCATTCAAATGCAGTTGAAAGCGGAAAACACCGTCGCGATTGATCCTCTCTTCGGATTCGCGAAGCGCCGGACGTTGATGACGACTCCGGTCACGAAACCTGAAGTCCGCGACGCGGCGCACGCGCTGCTCGCCTCGGACGGCGTGCCGGTGTCGGTAATCCGCGATTCGGCGGGCTTCGTCGCGCAGCGCGTGGTCGCGCACATCGTCAACGTCGGCTGCGATATCGTGCAGCAGCGCATTGCCACCCCGGACGACCTGGATTCGGCGGTGATGCTGGGCCTCGGCTATCCGAAGGGGCCTCTCGGCATGGGCGATGCGGTCGGCGCGCCGAAAATCCTCGCGATCCTGGAAGCCATGCATTCGTTCTACGGCGAACCGCGCTATCGTCCCAGTCCGTGGCTGAAACGCAGGGCCAGGCTGGGAATTTCGCTGCTTACACCGGAGTAACACCATGCTCGATGCCTACATCTACGACGGAATCCGTTCCCCCATCGGCCGGCACGCCGGCAAGCTCGCGCCCCTGCGCCCGGACGACCTCGCCGGCGAGATGATCGCCGAGGTGGTCAAGCGCAATGGCGTCAAGCCCGAGGACATCAGCGACGTGATCCTCGGCTGCGTCACGCAGGCGGGCGAGGACTGCCGCAACGTCGCGCGCTTCGCGACGCTGATGTCCGGGCTGCCGCCCAGCGTGCCGGGCATCACCGTGAACCGGCTTTGCGCCTCGGGCCTGCAGGCGGTTGCCGACGCCGCGCGCGCCATCACGGCGGGCGAAGGCGAGCTCTACATCGCTGGCGGCGTGGAGAGCATGTCGCGCGCGCCCTACGTGATGGGCAAGGCGGAGTCGGCCTACGGCCGCGACATGAAGCTGTACGACACCACCATCGGATCCAGATTTACGAACCCGCGTTTCAGGAAAATGTACGGCGACCATGCGATGCCGGAGACCGGCGACAATGTCGCCAAGGAATTCGGCGTCTCGCGCGAACAGGCCGACGAGTTCGCGCTCGGTTCGCAGAAGAAATACGCAAAGGCCGAAACCGAAGGTTTTTATAAGGGTGAAATTCTGGAAGTAAAAATTCCGAATAAGAAGCGCGATGCGCCGCCCACGATCGTCGCGCAGGACGAGCATCCGCGCCGCGACGCGACCCTGGAATCGCTGGCGAAACTCAAGCCGCTCTATGAAGGCGGCGTGGTCACGGCCGGCAACGCCTCGGGCGTCAACGATGGCGCCGCCGCCTTGATCATCGCAAGCAGGAAGTGGGGCGAAAAGAACGGCAAGAAACCCATCGCCAAGATCCTCTCCGCTGCCTCGGCGGCAGTCGAGCCGCGCATCATGGGCGTCGGCCCCGCCTACGCGATCCCGAAAGCGCTCGAGCGCGCCAAATTGTCGCTCAAGGACATGGACGTCATCGAGATCAACGAGGCCTTCGCCAGCCAGGTGCTCGGCTGCCTCGCGCTGATGAAGGTGGACTTCAAGGACCCGCGTGTGAACCCGAACGGCGGCGCGATCGCCATCGGCCACCCGCTCGGCTGCTCCGGCGCGCGCCTCGCGCTCACCGTCTCGCGCCAACTGGAGGAATCCGGCTCCAAGTACGCCGCAGTGTCGCTCTGCATCGGCGTCGGCCAGGGACTCGCCGTCATCCTGGAACGGGTCCAGGCCTGAAGCGGCGCCCTGCTTTCCGGGTTCCTATTCGAGCGAAATGAAGGTATAGCGGTACGGAGATTCGTCTATGCCGACGCGGATCTCGTCCCCGTCCCGCAGCGGCGCCTTGCCGCCGGCTTCGTCGCCGCCGATGTATACGCCGCCCACCGAGGTGCCGCAGACGCTGCCACGGTCGACAACCTGAAAGCCGGCCGCCGTGTGCTCGATGCGGAAATGCTCCCTGGAGATCTGCAGCAGTTCTCCCGCATCGGCCAGATAAAGATCGTTTGTCGGCGGCAAGTCCCCGCGCCGTGGCCGCTCGATGCGGTGAAACACGCCATCCACTATCCGGCCGCGCGATTCCCTGCCGACCTGATACGGAAAGGCGCGTATGCCCACCATCCCGTCGACCAGCAGCGCCTGCGGGACGGCGGCGGCCGCCTCGCGCGTCAGCGCCTTGAGCGCAGCTTTCGGGGTGAATTTCCCGACGATCGCCTGTTTCGATTCCATGCTTCAGCATCCTCCGGCAAGGCTGCGCCCGTGGCTGATGACCGCGGCCAGCATCGCGTCGACATCCTGCATCGTCGTGCGGTGATTGAAAAGCGCGGCGCGGATCGCGAACCGGCCGTCGATCGCAGTGGACGACGGCGCCGCCACTCCGGACTCCTGCACGCGGATCAGGATTTCGGCGTTGACGCGGTCCGCATCCGGGCTGCGGAAGCGGAAGCACACGATGTTCAGCGCAACCGGCGCCAGCAATTCCAGTTCCGGAGTCGCTTCGATGCGCCGCGCCATCTGCTGCGCGAGGCTGCAGGTGTGCGTGACGACCCGCCCCAGCGCTTCGGCGCCGTAGACCTTGAGCGTGAACCAGGTCTTGAGGGCGCGGAATCCGCGCGACAGGTCCGGGCCGAAATCGCAGGGCCAGGGCGAATGGGCCGCCATGCCGCGCTGGTCGCGGCGCAGGTAGATGGGATCCGCGGAAAACGTCGCCCGGTGCAATGCGCCGTCGCGCACCATCACGAACCCGGCGTCGTAGGGCACCTGCGCCCATTTGTGGAAATCGAAGCCGATCGAATCGGCCCGCTCGATGCCCTTCAGGCGCGGAGCGAACGCGGGCGCCATCATGGCCAGGCCGCCAAACGCCCCGTCGACGTGGAACCAGATCTTCTCCGACGCGGCAAATTCGGCAAGGCCGGCGAGATCGTCGATGGCGCCGATGTCCACCGTGCCTGCGTTGCCGACGATGAAAAAGGGCGTGCAGCCTGCCCGCCGGTCGGCGGCGACCGCCTGTTTCAGGGCCGCAAGATCGATTTCATGCCGATGGTTGACGGGGATCTCGCGCAGCGCGTCGACGCCGATGCCGGCGATGTCGATGGCGCGGGCGATGCAGGAATGCGTGACGCTGGATGCGTAGGCGGTCAGGCGCTTGCCGCGCGCAGCCACGCCGCTGCGCCGCACTTCCACGCCCAGCGCGGCGGTGCGCGCGACCATCAGGCTGATCAGGTTTGCCATCGACGTGCCGGTGACGAAGATGCCGCTCGCCGATTCCGGGAAGCCGAACAGTTCGCGCGACCACCGCAGGATCTGCTGCTCGACGTCGATTGGAACCTGGTTGCGCCCGCCAAGATTGGCGTTCAACCCGCCGGCGAGCATCTCGGCGAGCATGCCGACCGGCGTGCCGCCGCCGTGCACCCAGCCCATGAATCCTGGATGCGCGTTGCCGACCGCATAGGGAAGGATGTTTTTCATGAATGCGTCATGCGCCGCCGCCAGGTCGCCCGCCGCGCGCGGCAAGGCTTCGGAAAAACTCCCGCGCGCCTCCGCCGGCGCCGGCTGCCAGACGGGCCGTTGGCGCACGCGCTCGAGGTAATCGAACATGTCGTCGAGCATGCGATGCCCCTGGGCGCGAAGTTCGGGCCAGCGGTCGGGGTCGAGTGAGTTCGGCATGGATCAGGCCAATATACACGCGGCCGCCGCCCGCCCGATAGAATGGCAGCCTCTCTGGAGGACGCACCCATGAACGCCCCCGAAAGACAGAGTGGCAAGACCCGGTTCGCGTGGGACGACCCGCTGCTCCTGAACGATCAGCTCTCCGAGGACGAGCGCATGGTGCGCGACGCCGCGCGTGCCTACTGCCAGGACAAGCTCGCGCCGCGCGTGCTGGATGCGTTCCGCAACGAGCATACCGACCCGGAGATTTTCCCGGAAATGGGCGCGCTCGGCCTGCTCGGGCCGACGATCCCCGAGCAGTACGGCGGACCGGGGCTCAACTATGTTTCCTACGGCCTGATCGCGCGCGAAGTGGAGCGCGTGGACTCGGGCTACCGCTCGATGATGAGCGTGCAGTCCTCGCTCGTCATGGTGCCGATCTACGAATTCGGCAGCGAAGCGACGAGGAAGAAATACCTGCCCAAGCTCGCCAGCGGCGCCTGGATCGGCTGCTTCGGCCTCACCGAGCCCAACCACGGCTCCGACCCGGCCTCGATGGTGACGCGCGCGAAGAAGGTGAGCGGCGGCTACAGCCTGACCGGCAGCAAGATGTGGATCTCGAATTCGCCGATCGCCGACGTGTTCGTGGTCTGGGCGAAGGACGACGAAGGGGCTATCAGGGGTTTTGTTCTGGAAAAACAATTCAAAGGATTGAGCGCCCCTGCCATTCACGGCAAGGTGGGCCTGCGCGCCTCGATCACCGGCGAGATCGTCATGGACGGCGTGTTCTGCCCGGAGGAGAACGCCTTCCCCGAGGTGCGCGGCCTGAAGGGCCCGTTCACCTGCCTGAATTCCGCGCGCTACGGCATCGCCTGGGGCGCGCTCGGCGCCGCCGAGGACTGCTGGCATCGCGCGCGCCAGTACGTGCTCGACCGCAAGCAGTTTGGCCGGCCGCTCGCGGCGAACCAGCTGATCCAGAAGAAGCTCGCCGACATGCAGACCGAGATCACGCTGGGCCTGCAGGGCTGCCTGCGCCTCGGCCGCATGAAGGACGACGGCACCGCCTCGGTGGAAATCACTTCGATACTCAAGCGCAATTCCTGCGGCAAGTCGCTCGACATCGCGCGCCTGGCGCGCGACATGATGGGCGGCAACGGCATCTCCGACGAATTCGGCGTCGCGCGCCACCTCGTCAACCTTGAAGTGGTCAACACCTACGAAGGCACGCACGACATCCACGCCCTGATCCTGGGGCGCGCCATGACGGGAATCCAGGCGTTCAGCTAGGCGTGTTTCGCAACGCGTCAGCGTTCCTGCTCTCGCATGCGTTGCTTCTCGCGCTTGCGCTGCCCGCCCTCGCGCAGCAGGAACTGCCCGCCAACGGCCTGTTCCTGATCGCCAAGCCCACGCTGCTCGATCCGAACTTTTCGCACACCGTGGTGCTGGTGACGCAGACGGAGGACGCGAGCACGGTGGGGGTGATCATCAACCGCCCGACCACGCTGAAGCTGTCGCAATTCCTGTCCGACGAGCTGCCGACCGGCAACTACCGCGAACCGATCTTCTTCGGCGGCCCGGTGATGCTGAGCGCGATCGTTTCGGTGTTCCGCTCCGACACCGTGCCCAAGGCGCCCGCATTCCACGTGCTGAAGGACGTCTATCTGACGATGCATCCTGACAACATAGAAAGACTGCTGAAAGATCCAGGCGCGCGCTACCGCATCTATGCGGGATTCTCGGGTTGGGCGCCGAACCAGCTGGAAAGCGAATTCATGCGCGACGGTTGGTACATCCTGCCCGCCGACGACGCGACGCTGTTCCGCGAAAAGTCGGACGGTCTCTGGGAGGAACTGGTGCAACGCGCGCAGCGCGCCGGCCCCCGAGTCAGCAGGTGAAGCGCTACAATGGTCCGGGCATGATCTCCGCCATGCGCTTCGTCTTCGTGATTGCCGCCGTATTGCTTGCCGCGCCCGTCTCGCATGCGCAAGCGCAGGACGAGGATCCTGCAGTGCTGCTGATCGCGAGCCCCGCCTTCCGCGACCTGGACTTCCGTCAAACCGTGATACTGGCCGCGCCCGCTCCCAACGGCGGCCATATCGGCGTGATCCTCAACCGCCCGACCAAGCGCTCGCTCAGCAGCCTGTTCCCGGAGCATGAGCCATCGAAGAAAGTGATCGACCCGGTGTACTACGGCGGCCCGTTCTCGCGCGGCGCGCTGGTCGCGGTCGTGAAGACGCCCAACCCGCCGGGCGCGGGCGCCGTAATGCTGATGAAGAACCTCTACCTCGCGTTCCGGGTCACCACGATCGACCAGATCATCGAGACGACGCCGAACGACGCGCGCTACTTCGTCGGCTACGTCGGCTGGCGCCCGGGCGAACTGAAGAGCGAGATCGACCGGGGCGTCTGGTCGGTACTGAGCGCCGATCCGGACATCGTCTTCCGCAAGGACATGGACAACCTCTGGGAAGAACTGCTGATGCAGACCCGGAGAATCCGCGCCGAAAACGACGGCCCCTACGCGGCAGCCTTCGCCGGCGCCTTGTCGAACGTCATCCTGCCGCTGCGGTAGTCGACGCGCACGGTGTCCCTGGGCGCGAAGCGCCCCTCCAGGATCGTCTTGGCGAGCGGGTTCTCGATTTCGGACTGGATTGCCCGCTTGAGCGGCCGCGCGCCGTAGACCGGGTCGAAGCCGGCCTTCGCCAGTTCCGTGACCGCGGCCTCGGAAATGTCCAGGCCGTATTCCATCTTCGCCAGCCGCGCCGCCAGCAGCTTCAGCTGGATGCGCGCGATCGAGCGGATGTTCTCGTCCGCGAGCGCGTGGAACACCACGACCTCGTCGATGCGGTTGATGAATTCCGGCCGGAA
>DATJYN010000051.1:0-60620 GCA_035499575.1 Burkholderiales bacterium
ATCCTCATCGAAAACCACGCCGGCGCGATGCCGCTGTGGCTCGCCCCGGTGCAGGTGGCGGTGATGAACGTGACGGATCGGCAGGAGGCATACGTGAACGAGGTCGCGGCGGCGCTGCGCGCGGCCGGCGTGCGCGTCCTCACGGATTTGCGGAACGAGAAAATAACGTATAAAATTCGCGAACATAGCATTCAAAAACTTCCCTATCAGCTGATCCTGGGCGATAAGGAAGTCGCCGCCCGCACGGTCTCGGCGAGGACGCGCTCCGGGGAGAACCTGGCGCCCGCTCCGCTCGAGACCTTTGTTTCGCGCCTGAAAGGCGAAATCGAAGCGCGCAGGTGAATGCCGGGGGCACCGGACCGGCCGTAGAATCGGCTTTAAGTTCGCTTGCCAAGTGACTAATTTTTAGAGGATTTTCGCATAGTTCAGGACAAGTCAGTACGCATCAACGGCGAGATCAATTCTCCCGAGGTGCGTCTCGTTGGAATCGAGGGCGAGCCGATCGGCATCGTGCGCATCGAAGAGGCGATGCGGCTCGCGGAAGAGAACGATATCGACCTGGTCGAGATCGCCCCCACCGCCAAGCCGCCGGTTTGCCGTTTGATGGACTACGGCAAGTTCAAGTACCGGGAGAGCAAGAAGGCGCACGAGGCGAAGCTCAAGCAGAAGCAGATCCAGGTGAAGGAAGTGAAGTTCCGGCCGGGCACCGACGAGGGCGACTACAAGATCAAGGTGCGCAACCTCACGCGCTTCCTCACCGAAGGCGACAAGACCAAGGTGACGCTGCGTTTCCGCGGCCGCGAGATGGCGCACCAGGAGCTCGGGGTGCAGCTGTTGAAGCGCGTGGAATCGGACCTCAAGGAAGTCGGCACGGTCGAGCAGTGGCCGAAGCTCGAAGGGCGGCAGATGGTGATGATCCTGGCGCCGAAGAAGAAGCACTGACCGCGACGCGGTCGGTGCGGCATCGAGGTCGTTGGAGCGGACGGCGCAGCTGCCGCCCAACGGCGCGAAGCAAAGGGCAGTGGAAGCACCAAGAAGGCGACTGCTGGTCCAGAAGCGCGGAGCGGTTCCGCCACCAGCTGCGCCAATGCAACGGAGGGCATCATGCCCAAGATGAAGACCAAGAGTGGCGCGGCCAAGCGCTTCCGGGTCCGCGGCAGCGGCTCGGTGAAGCGCTACCAGGCCGGCAAGCGACACATCCTCACCAAGAAGTCGACGCAGACGAAGCGCAAGCTGCGCGGCATCGCCAACGTCCACGACAGCGACGTGCGCGCCGTGCGCGCGATGCTGCCGTATTCCGGCTAGGGGCGCGCCATGCCAAGAGTCAAACGCGGCGTAACGGCGCGCGCGCGCCACAAGAAGGTTCTTGCCAAGTCCAAGGGTTTCCGCGGCCGCCGGGGCAACGTCTACCGCGTCGCCAAGGAAGCGGTGATGAAGGCGGGGCAGTATGCCTACCGCGACCGCCGTACCCGCAAGCGCGACATCCGCGCGCTTTGGATCACGCGCATCAACGCGGCGGTGAGGGAACTCGGCATGAGCTACAGCGCGTTCATGGCCGGCCTGAAGAAAGCCAAGATCGAGATCGACCGCAAGGTGCTGGCCGACCTGGCGGTACTCGACAAGCCCGCGTTCGCCAAGATCGCCGGCCAGATCAAGGCGAGCCTCGCCCACTGACCCCGTCCCCAGGGCCATGGGGATGCAAGACCTAGCAACCATCGTCGCGCGCGCAACGGCGGAATTCGCCGCTGCCGGCGATCCTGCCGCGCTGGAGAACGTCAAGGCGCGCTTCCTCGGCAAGAGCGGCGAGCTGACGGTGCTGCTCAAGACGCTCGGCACGCTTTCCCCGGAAGAACGCAAGTCGGCCGGGCAGTCGATCAATGCGGCGAAGGCAAGCGTCGAGTCGGCGCTCGAGCGGCGCCGCGCCGAGCTGGCTCTCGCCAGGATGGAATCGCGCCTGGCCGAGGAAGCGCTGGACGTCACGCTGCCCGCGCGCGGGCGCGGGCGCGGCGGCGTGCACCCGATCAGCCGCACCTGGCGGCGCATCGAGGAGATCTTCGGTTCAATCGGCTTCGACGTCGCCGACGGGCCGGAAATCGAGACCGACTGGTACAACTTCACCGCGCTGAACAACCCGGTGAACCATCCGGCGCGCTCGATGCAGGACACCTTCTACGTCGACATGAAGGATGGCCAGGGCCTGCCGTTGCTCCTGCGCACGCATACGAGCCCCATGCAGGTGCGGTACGCGAAGATGCACAAGCCGCCGATCAAGGTGATCGCGCCCGGGCGCACCTACCGCGTCGATTCCGATGCGACGCATTCGCCGATGTTCCACCAGGTCGAGGGACTGTGGATCGACGAGGACATCAGCTTCGCCGACCTGAAGGGCGTCTATTCCGATTTCCTGCGGCGCTTCTTCGAATCCGATGAACTCGAGGTGCGCTTCCGCCCGTCCTACTTTCCGTTCACCGAGCCCTCCGCCGAGATCGACCTGCAGTTCGGTTCCGGTCCGCTGAAAGGCCGCTGGCTTGAACTTTCGGGCGCCGGGCAGGTGCACCCGCAGGTGGTGCGCAATTTCGGCCTCGATCCCGAGCGCTACATCGGCTTCGCTTTCGGCTCGGGTCTGGAGCGCCTGACCATGCTCCGCTACGGCATCGACGATTTGCGCCTGTTCTTCGACGGCGACTTGCGCTTCCTGAGGCAGTTCTCATGAGAGTTCCAGAGAACTGGTTGCGAAGCTTTGTCGACATAAAAATGGCAGCAGGTGAGTTGGCGCACCTGCTCACGATGTCCGGGCTGGAAGTCGAGTCCTGCGAACCGGTTGCGCCGCCGTTGAAGGGCGTGGTGGCCGGCAAAGTCCTTGCCGTCGAAAAGCATCCGAACGCCGACAAGCTCACGGTGTGCAGCGTCGATGCGGGCGGGGAAAAGTTCCAGGTGGTCTGCGGCGCACCCAACGTGCGCGCCGGCATGCTTGCGCCGCTGGCGCTTGTCGGCGCAAAGCTGAAGGACCTTGAAATCGAGCATTCCAAGCTGAGGGGCGTCGACAGCCAGGGGATGCTGTGTTCCGCTAGGGAGCTGGGGCTCTCCGAGGACCATTCCGGGTTACTCGAACTGCCGGCCGATGCCAGGCCCGGTGCCGACGTCGGCAAGCTGCTGCAGCTTGATGAGCAGGTGTTCACCTTCAAACTGACGCCCAACCGCGCCGACTGCCTGTCCGTTCTCGGCATCGCCAGGGAAGTCGCTGCGCTTACCGGCGCCAAATTGAAGGTCTTGAAGATCGGCAAGACAAAAGAGAAAAATCCATCGAAGCATCCGGTGCGCATCGCCGCCGCCGACGGTTGCGGCCGCTTCGCCGGGCGGGTGATCCGCAACGTGAACGCCGCGGCGCCGACGCCGGTCTGGATGCGCGAACGGCTGGAGCGCGCTGGCCAGCGCTCAATCTCGGCGCTGGTGGACGTCACCAATTACGTGATGCTGGAGCTCGGCCGCCCGCTGCACGTCTACGACCAGGACAAGCTGCACGGCGCGATCGAGGTGCGCTGGGGGCGCGCCGGCGAGAAAGTGCTGCTGCTCAACGGCCAGGAAGTGGCGGTCGATCCCTCGGTGCTGTGCATCACGGACGACTCCGGGCCGATCGGCCTGGCGGGCATCATGGGCGGCGAATCGACCAAGGCCGAAACCGGCACGAAGAACCTGTTCCTCGAATCCGCGTTTTTCTTTCCCGAGGCCATCGCGGGGCGCGCCCGCCGCTACAACTTCGGCAGCGACGCTTCGCACCGTTTCGAGCGCGGCGTGGATTTCGCCAACAACGTCGACGGCATCGAGCGCGCGACGCAGCTGATCTGCCAGATCTGCGGCGGCGAACCCGGGCCCACGGCGGACCTCGTGAAGCGCCTGCCGAAGAGAAAGCCGGTGCGCATGCGCGTCGCGCGCGCGCGGAAGGTGATCGGCATGCCGATCGAAGCGAAGGAGATGGCGGGCGTATTCAAGAGGCTGGGTTTTGCTTTCAAGGGCAAGGGCAAGGATTTCGTCGTCGACCCTCCTTCGTATCGTTTCGACCTGGAGATCGAGGAAGACCTGATCGAGGAAGTGGCGCGCATTCATGGCTTCGACAATATCCCGGCGCAGCCGCCGCGCGCGCCGGCGATGATGCATGCGCAGCCGGAGGCCCGGCGCTCGCTGCATGCTGTGCGCGAGCGCATCGCGGCCTGCGATTACCAGGAGACCATCAACTTTGCGTTCACCGAGCCCGCCTGGGAGGCAGATTTCGCGGGCGAGGCGAACCCGGTCCGGCTGCTGAATCCGATCGCCAGCCAGGCCTCCGTCATGCGCACCACGCTGATCGGCTCGCTGGTGGCGAACATCCGAGCCAACCATGCGCGTAGAGTCGATCGCGTACGCGTCTTCGAAGTCGCCCGCGTCTACTTGCGCGACGCCGCGGCGGTAGACGGCCCGCTGTCGGTCGCAGGCCTGCGTCAGCCGGTGCGTATCGGCGCCGCCGCCTTCGGTCCGGCGCTCGAAGAGCAGTGGGGCAGCCCGTCCCGCGGAGTGGATTTCTACGACGTGAAAGCCGATCTCGAAGCGATCTGCGCGCCGCGGCGCCTGCGCTTCGAGCCGGCGCCGCATCCGGCGCTGCATCCGGGCCGGTCCGCGCGCGTGCGTATCGACGGCGAGTCCGCGGGATGGCTAGGCGAGCTGCACCCGCGCTGGCAGCAGAAGTACGAGCTGCCACAGCCTGTGGTGCTGTTCGAGCTGGCTGCCGAAAGCATGGCCTTGGCGCCGCTGCCGCGGCCCTCTCAGCCGTCCAGGTTCCCGCCCGTGGTGCGGGACATCGCCCTGCTGGTAGACGCGGCGGTGCCCGTCCAGGCCCTGCTGGACGCCGCCGAAGCCGAGAAACCGGCCATCGTGCAGGCGGTGGGGGTATTCGATCTCTATCAAGGCCAGAACTTGCCGGTCGGGAAAAAAAGCCTTGCGTTCCGGGTAGTTATGCAAGATACTGAACGAACCCTCACGGATGTGGAGGCCGATCAGGCGCGCGATGCTCTGGTGGGACTGTGGGGGCGGCGTTTCGGCGCCATCCTGCGTGCATAATAAATAATAATCTTAGATATATCAGGGAGTTGTAATGACTTTGACCAAGGCCGAACTGGCCGATCTTTTGTTTGAAAAGGTCGGGCTGAACAAGCGCGAGGCCAAGGACATGGTGGAAGCGTTCTTCGAGGAAATCCGGGGGGCGCTGGAAAGGGGCGAGAGCGTGAAGCTCTCCGGTTTCGGCAATTTCCAGCTGCGCGACAAGCCGCAGCGGCCGGGCCGCAATCCCAAGACTGGCGAGGAAATTCCGATCAGCGCCCGCCGCGTCGTCACTTTCCACGCCAGCCAGAAGCTGAAAGCCATGGTCGAGAAGTCGCGCCATGGAGCCAAGCCGCAGGAAAGTTGATCTCCCGCCGATCCCTGCAAAGCGCTACTTCACCATCGGTGAGGTAAGCGAACTCTGCGGGGTGAAGCCGCACGTGCTCCGCTATTGGGAGCAGGAGTTCACCCAGCTCAAGCCCGTCAAGCGGCGCGGCAATCGCCGCTACTACCAGCACCATGAAGTGCTGCTGATCCGGCGCATCCGCGAACTGCTCTACGAGGAAGGCTTCACCATCAGCGGCGCGCGCAACCGCCTGGACCATTCATTCACGGGCGACGACCGGCGCGCCGACGATCGGCCGGAGGGACGGGCGGCGCGCGGCACGCCTGCGCCTGCCGCCTCGCCGGGCGCATCGTCCCCGGCAGCGTCGGACATCTCCGCGCTCAAGCGCGAATTGCGCGACCTGCTCGAGGCCTTGCGCAGCGCTCAGTAAGATAGAATCCGCCTTCTCGGGGCGTAGCGCAGCCTGGTAGCGTACCTGCATGGGGTGCAGGTGGTCGGAGGTTCAAATCCTCTCGCCCCGACCAGAAATATCAAAGGCCTCCGTCAGGAGGCCTTTTTCACGTGTTGCCGCTCAGGTTGCGGATTTCGTTCAGCGCAAAATTGCCGGCTCGCCTTAGCCGGTTGCGCAGGACGTGCACCAAGGTCCGGTCCACGAAATAGGTGAGAAGTATCGAGTCGCGCGTATGTACCTCGGGCCCCACCGTGTCCACCGAGTGATGCGTGTCCTTGCCCACCGCGAACGCGTAGCCGGTGTTTGGCGAAAAGGGTACCTGGAACGCCTTCTGATAGCCGTGCTCGGCGGTTCGACTGTGAAAAACCGTGCCCACGTGTTCGATGGAACGATCCGGCGGCAGATAGAGCTGGATGGTCATGCCCTTCCAGTGCGTGTCCGAGTGAATGCTGAGCTGGTATCCGGGCACGTCCCGCGTGAGAACCGGAACGGGATACATGCCCACGTTCCTGTAGTCGCTGCCAAAGCGCTCTTCGAGGCCCGGGGCGAGCCGTTGCCGGAACGCCTCGCGAACTTCGCTGGAACACAGCGCCTGGCCGACCACCGTCCAGACCGGCTTCTTTTCCCGAGGCAGGTGGCGGATGTATTCCGGGTACAGATCGATTTTCGTGCGGGTGAGGGTGCCGTCGTCGGTACGCGCGGATTTTGCGCGGCCCGACATCCGCCGATAGTCGCCTCCCGCAGGCATCGCTGCCACCAGTGCCGCGTAAATGTCCGCCGGGAATACGTCGGCCAGCCGCAAGTGGAAAAATGGATCGCGACTCTGCGCGGCTGCGGCAATGGCATCCACGATGTGCCCGATTGTCCGTTTCATAGAGGTCGTGTCGAATGAGTTCAATTGCGCCCTTCCTGGCCCGTGAAGTGGGCATGGGCGAACGCGGCAAAGCGCTGATTTTAGCGGACCCCATCCGACGGATGCGGATGGTGCGCGAGCTACTAGCTACTGCTTTGCGGGCTGCTGCTTCTTCGCCGCGGCCTTGGGCGCGGGCTTCGTCTCCGGCTTGGGTTTCGGCTTGAAGGGGGTGTAATCGTATTTCGCGTCGTACCTGCCGTCCCTCATGAAGGTCATGGTCATGGAGGTCCAACCCTGCTGGTCTTCCTTCAGGTATCCATTCAGGAGGCCTACATAGGCGACAACCCGGTCCCCGCCGCAGGTCTGCAGCCGCATGCCTTTCGTGTCGCTTTCCTTTGTCGCGTAGAAAAAGTTGCCCTCGAACTGGCGCACCGACTTGCTATCTTCGCGGTCGATTTCCTTGATCACCATCCAGGCCTTCTTCCAGTCCGGCGTCAAGCCTACCGAGAAACAGTTCATGATGCCTTCGACGATCCGCGGGTCGGGCGAGTCGCCAGGCTTTGGCTGGATCGCGCCGGCGAGATCCTGCGCAGCCGGTTTTTCGGGCGCAGCTTCGGTTTTTTTCGGATCCTGCGCCTGTGCGGCGAAGGCGATCAGCGCACAGGCGGCGAAAGCGGCTAGGCAAGGACGTTTCATCGGCATATTCTAGCCGCTTGCTGAAACGATTTCTGTTGTTGCTGCTCCTGTCCGCCTGCACTGCCTGTGCCGAGGGACCGCGCTTTGGCGTCGAGATCGGGTCGCAACGCATACAGGATTGCATTCCAGGATCGGCATCACAACCTTGCAATTGACTGACCATAAAGCAGCGTTGGTGATTGGCGCGGGGGAAGCGACCGGTGGCGCGATCGCGCGCCGTTTCGCGCGCGAAGGCTACGTCGCCTGCGTGACGCGCCGCAGCGCCGACAAGCTGAAACCGCTGATTGGCCAGATCGAGGCGGCGGGAGGCCGCGCGCGCGCCTTCGGCAGTGACGCGCGGCGCGAAGAGCAGGTCGTCGAGCTGGTGCAGACGATCGAGCGCGAAGTCGGTCCGATCGAGGTCTGCGTGTTCAACGTCGGCGGCAACGTGCGCTTCCCGATCCGCGAGACCACCGCGCGCGTCTATACCAAGGTGTGGGAGATGGCGGCGCTGGCCGGTTTCCTGTGCGCGCGCGAGGTCGCCAAGGCGATGGCGCCGCGCGGCCGCGGCACGATCCTCTTCACCGGTGCGACGGCCAGCCTGCGCGGCGGCAAGGGCTTCGCCGCGTTCGCAGGCGCCAAGCACGCGCTGCGCGCACTGGCGCAAAGCATGGCGCGCGAACTCGGGCCCGAGGGTATCCACGTGGCGCACGTGGTGGTGGACGGCGCGATCGACACGCCGTTCATCCGTGACACGTTTCCGGAGCGCTACAAGCTGAAGGAGAAAGACGGCATCCTCGATCCGGACGCGATCGCCGAAAACTACTGGCAGTTGCACCGCCAACCGCGCAGCGCCTGGACGCACGAACTCGACCTGCGCCCCTGGATAGAGCCCTGGTGAGCGGCTAGATGCAAAAATTCAGCGCGGCGATGTCGGCGATCGACGCGGTGCATGCGGAGGATCCGGATGCGGAGTGCGGCCGGCCGAAGGAGCTGGTCTACGCGGAGCGTATGAGCGCCTGGCTGGCGAAGCTCGCGCCCCAGGCTTCCGAACTCCTGAAATTGGCGACGCGCTGCCAGCACCTGCGCCGCTGGGCGATTCCACGCACGAGCTATCCCGATGGCAAGATCGGCTACCTAGGCTGGCGCAAGCAGGAATCGCTCGCGCACGCCGCCCTTGCAGGCAAAATTCTCGCCGGTGCGGGTTACGACGCGGAAGCGGTGAAACGCGTGCAGTCGCTGATCAAGAAGGAGCGCATCAAGCACGATCCCGAGGCGCAGGTGCTCGAGGACGCGAGCTGCCTCGTGTTTCTCGAGCACGAATTCGTGCCGTTCGCCGCCAAGCATCCGGACGACAAGCTGATCGACATCCTGCGCAAGACCTGGCCGAAGATGTCGCCGCAAGCGCAGCAGGAGGCGCTAGGCCTGGAGCTGCCCGCGCCCCTGCGCGCCCTTGTCGAAAAGGCTCTTGCGTAACAGGTAGAACGCGATCGCCAGGTTGAGCAGGTTCCAGCCGATGCCGTTCAGGAACGCCGCGTGGTACGAGCCCGTAAGGTCGAAGACCAGGCCCGACATCCAGCCGCCCAGCGCCATGCCGAGCAGCGTGCACATGATCACCAGGCCGACCTTGGAGCCGGCTTCCGAGGGCGGGAAGTACTCGCGCACGATGATCGCATAGGCGGGCACGATGCCGCCCTGGAACAGGCCGAACATCGCCGAGACGACATACAGCGAGGCAAGGCTGTCGAAAGGCAGGAACAGCAGCAGCGCGACGCCCTGCAGGCTGGAGCCGAGCAGCAGCGTGCGCAGGCCGCCGATGCGGTCGCAGATCCAGCCCGAGATCAGGCGGCTGACGACGCCGAAGCCGAGCATCACGGAGAGCATTTCTGCGCCGCGCGCGGCGGGATAACCGAGGTCGCCGCAGTAGGCCACGATATGCACCTGGGGCATGGACATGGCGACGCAACAGGCCACGCCGGCCAGGCAGAGCAGCGGCAGCAGCGCGCGCCGCGGTATGCGGATCGTCTTCGATTCGACGATTTTCGCGCTGCCGGCGTCCGTCGCAGGCGGCCGCCGCCGCAGTACGAAGGCAAGCGGCAGCATGGTCACCACGATGAAGATGCCGACGCCCGTGAAGGTCGCCCGCCAGCCGCTCGTGTCGAAGAAATACTGCAGCACCGGCGGCCACGAAGCGCCGCCAAGATAGTTGCCGCTCGCGCAGATGGCTACCGCGATGCCGCGGCGGCGGTTGAACCACAGCGAGGTATCGGCGATCAGCGGCGCAAATCCCGCCGCGGTGCCCAGAAGTCCGGCCAGCAGCCCGAGCGCCAGGGAGAACTGCCAGATATTGCCCGCGTTGGCGGCGGCGACGAAGCCCAGGCCGAGGCTGACCGCGCCGATCAGCACCGGTACCATCACGCCGAAGCGGTCGGCCAGCCTGCCCATCAGGATGCCGCCAAGGCCGAAGCCGATCATGGTGACGGTATACGGCAGCGAGGCGTCGGAGCGGCTGACGCCGAACTCCGCCTGAATCGCGGGCAACGCCACCGCGGCCGCGTACATGCCAACGCCGCTGACGGTCATGATCGCCAGCGAGGCGGCGAGGCGCAGCCAAGCGTAAGGCGATTCGGGAATCGACTGGGCCGCGGTCGTCATTGGTCGATTCTAACGGTCGGATAGAATCAGCCCCGGCGATGCGCATCCTTGTTTCGAATGACGACGGCTATTTCTCTCCAGGCATCGCGCTGCTCGCCGAGCGGCTGGCGGCGCTCGGCGACGTCACGGTGGTCGCGCCGGAGCGCGACCGCTCCGGCGCCTCGAATTCCCTGACGCTCGATCGGCCGCTCACCATCCGGCGCTCGGCGAACGGCTTTCGCTATGTCGATGGCACGCCGACCGACTGCGTGCACCTTGCGCTCACCGGCCTCGTGGAGCCCTTGCCCGACCTGGTGGTCTCCGGCATCAATTTCGGCGCCAACATGGGCGACGACACGATCTACTCCGGAACCGTCGCGGCGGCGACCGAGGGCTACCTGTTCGGCATCCCCTCGCTCGCCGTATCCCTGGTAGGAAAGGCCGGCGCGCACTTCGAGACCGCGGCGGCAGTGGCCGTGCAAATGGTCGAGCGCTTCGCGCGCGCTCCGTTCGCGCCGCCGGTGCTGCTCAACATCAACGTGCCGGACCTGCCGTTCGCCGAGCTGGGCGGCATCGAGGCGACTCGCCTCGGCCGGCGCCACAAGGCCGAACCGGTGGTGCAGATGCAGACGCCGCGCGGCGAAACCGCATACTGGATCGGGCCCGCCGGCGACGCGCAGGACGCCGGGCCGGGGACCGATTTCCACGCCGTGGCCGCGGGACGAGTCTCGGTGACGCCGCTGCAGATCGACCTGAGCCAGCACCAGCAGTTGCCGGTGGTCGCCGACTGGCTGAAAAAGTGAGCCTCGGATGAACGCGCCGCGCCCGGGCCGCAACCTCGCCGGCATCGGCATGACTTCGCAGCGCACACGCGCGCGGATGGTAGAGAGGCTGCGCGAGCAGGGCATCGCCGACGAACGCGTGCTCGAGGCGATGTCAGGCGTGCCGCGGCACCTGTTCGTCGAGGAGGCGCTCGCGAGCCGCGCCTACGAGGACACCGCGCTGCCGATCGGCTTGGGCCAGACCATATCGCAGCCCTATGTCGTCGCGCGAATGATCGAAGTCCTCATCCGGGACAGAAAGCTGGGGAAAGTCCTGGAAGTCGGCACCGGCTGCGGCTATCAGGCGGCGGTACTGGCCAGTCTCGCCACCGAGGTCTACTCGATCGAACGCATCAGGGAACTGCACGAACGCGCGCGCGCCAACCTGCGCGACCTGCGCCTGCAGACCCTGCGCCTGGCCCATGGCGACGGTGCGGCGGGCCTGGAAACAGCCGCTCCTTTCGATTCCATCATCCTCGCCGCTGCGGCACCGGAAATGCCGCTGGCCCTTTTACACCAGCTCGCGCGAGGTGGCAGAATGATATTGCCGCTGCGCGAGCGGGGGGCCGACGCGCAACGGCTGATCTTGGTGGAGCGCAGCCGGCTCGGCTATGCCGAAACGGCGCTCGATCCGGTGCGCTTCGTGCCGCTCAAGGCGGGAAAGGCGTAATGAAGCTTGCTCTTGCAGTGCTGGCGGTTCTGCTTGCGGGCTGCGCTTCGCGCGCGCCCGCGCCGGTGGATGATCGTCGACCCGCGCCCACGGCGCGCAAGCCGCCGGCGGCGCAGGTGGTGCAGGCGCCCGGCGGCGCGGCGCCCGCGGGACGGCCCGGGACCTACGTCGTCAAGCGCGGCGACACGCTCTATTCCATCGCGCTCGAGAACGGCGCCGACTACCGCGACCTGGCTCTCTGGAACAAGCTCGAGGATCCCTCGAAGATCCGCGTCGGGCAGGAATTGCGCGTCGCCGCGCCCGAGGAGCGCGCGACGGCGCAAGTCGGCGCCGCGCGCCTGCCGGGAGCAATCGAGGCGCGCCCCATCGGACCGGGTACCGCGGCAGCGCCCGCAGCGTCGGAAGCCGGCATGAAGACCTCGCCCAGGGCACTGCGGCTGCCCTATTCGGAACAGAATCTGGCGGCACTGTCGCGTCCCGAAGCAGGCGCTGCGGCGAAGCCCGAAGCCAATCCCGAGGCCAAGCCGGAGGCGAAGCCGGCGGAACCGCCCAAGCAGGCCGCAGTCGAGCGTCCGGCCGACGCGATCGATTTCATCTGGCCGGCCAAGGGCCGCGTGCTGGCCGGCTTCTCCGAGCCGCGCAACAAGGGCGTGGACATCGAAGGCAAGCTGGGCGACCCGGTGGTGGCGGCTGCGGCCGGCCGCGTGATCTACGTCGGTTCCGGCATCCCGGGACTGGGCAAGTTCATCGTGCTGCGGCACGAGAACGGCTTCAATACCGTCTATGCGCACAACCGCGAAAACCTCGTGAAGATGGACCAGAATATCGCGCGCGGCCAGAAGATCGGCGAGATCGGCAGCACGGACTCCGATACGCCGATGCTGCATTTCCAGATCCGCAAGTTCGGCACCCCGCTGGATCCGCAAAAGTATTTGCCGCCGTCCTAGCTAGCGCCGCGCCTTGATTTCCTGCGCCAGGTCGCAGACGGTCGAGGCATACAGCACGCTGCGGTTGTAGCGCGTCAGCACGTAGAAATTGCGCAGGCCCAGTCGGTATTCGCTGGGCGCGCCGGGGCTTTCCAGTTCGATCAACGACACCGGCGTCGCCAGCGGAAGGTCGGTGCGGGTTTCGACGCCGTAGCGCTTCAAATCCGCCAGGCTCGTCGTGGGTTCGACGCCGGCCTCGAGGAGAGGTCGGTGCGCGTCTCCCGTGACGCGCGCCGGCAACTGCACCCGCTCGCCGCGCTGCCAGCCGTGCTTGTCGAGAAAGTTCGCCACGCTGCCAATCGCGTCCGAAGGGCTGGCGCGCAGGTCGGCCTCGCCGCTGCCGTCGAAATCCACCGCATAACGGCGGTAGCTGCCCGGCATGAACTGCGGGATGCCGATCGCCCCGGCGTAGGAGCCCTTCACGCTGAACACGTCGATGTCCTGTTCGCGCGCGTACAACAGGTACTGCTCCAATTCGCCACGGAAGAATTCGGCACGCGGCGGATAGTCGAAAGCGAGCGTGCTAAGCGCGTCGATCACGCGCCAGCTGCCCATCTGGCGCCCGTACACGGTCTCGACGCCGATGATGGCGACGATGATTTCCTCCGGCACGCCGTGCTCGCGCGCGGCGCGCTCGAGCGCGGCGGCATTGCGCCGCCAGAACTCCGCGCCCTCGGCGATGCGCGATTCGGTGACGAAGCGCGACCGGTATGCCAGCCAGGAGCGTGCCGGGGCATCCTTCGGCGGCGCGATGGCGGCGAGGATCGCGGGTTCGCGGCGCGCGCGCGAAAACAGGAAATTCAGCTCGCGCTCGACGAAGGCATGGCGTGCGACCATTTCGCGCACGAACGCGCGCACGTCTTCGCGCTTGCCATAAACCGCCGCGCCCGGAGGCGCGGGCGGTTTTGCATGACCGGCGGGCATAACAAGGAGCGCGGCGAGGCCGAAGACCAGCAGCCGCTTCATCCGAGGGAGAGTTCCCTGACCATGCGGCGCAATTGCAGCACGCTTTCGTTCGGCGTGCTTGCGCCGCCGCCATTCGCCGGTCCATAACGCAACGCAATGTAGAGCGCCGAGATGCGGCGGATCGGGTCGCCTGCGGCGGGCAGGTCGTGCGCGGCGCGCTCGGTGTAATCGCGCGGCCCCTCGTGCGGCGCGCGCTTCACGCCGTGCGCGCCGAGCTTGCGGCAGAACTGGGCCCACGCCGACTGCACCGGGTCCGGGCGCGCGAAGCGCAGCATCCAGGCGAACAGCACGAGCACGAAGGCGCCCAGCGTCGCCAGCAGGGTCGAGGAAAGACCGCGCCAATCGGCGTCACGCATGCCCAGCCAGGACATCAAGTCCCGCTGGCGCTCCGTGTTGTAGCCGAGCACCAGCAGGTTCCACTGGTAGGTGAGCGCCTCCCAGTTATAGCGCAGCGTGCGCAGCCAGGCCATGTCCGTCCGCAGCAGCAGCGGCAGCGCTTCGGTGGACGTGACCGCGCGCGCCAGGCCTTCGTCCAGCCGGCGCGGCACCGATAGCACCGTGGGATCGACCCGCGTCCAGCCGCGCCCGCGCAGGAACACTTCCGCCCATGCATGCGCGTCGGATTGGCGCACGGTGAAGCGGCCGTCCACCGGATTCAGGTCGCCGCCCTGGTAGCCGGTGATGACGCGCGCCGGCACGCCGGCGGCGCGCATCAGGAAGACGAAAGCCGAGGAGAAATGCTCGCAGAAGCCTTCGCGCGACTCGAACAGGAACTCGTCGACCGAATCGCGGCCGAGCAGGCGCGGCTCGGTGGTGTATTGCAGGCGTGCCTTGCGAAAATACTCGATCGCCCGCTGCAGCACTTGCAGGTCGCCGCCGCCGGCATCGCGCCATCCTTCGGCGAGGGCGCGGGCACGCGGATTGAAGCCCGCGGGCAGGCGCAGCGCGCGGTTCAGGCTCGCCGCATCGCGTTCCGGATCGGGATTCGCCTCCAGGCGGGAAACCATGTCGTAGCGCAAGCGCGCGCGTACAGGAAGTAGCGTGACAATCTGGCCGTCTTCGAGGTAGCGCGTGCGTGGCGGCAGCAGCGCGGCCGATTCGAGCGCGAACAGCCAGTTGCGGTTGTGCGGCTCGAGCAGCACGGCGTATTCCAGCCGCGTGCCGCCGCGCGGTTCGGGCAGTTCGGCGAGCGGCGGCGAACCCAGGCGCCAGGTGCGACCGTCGAAATCCCACATCACCGGACCGCGCCAATAGAGGGTGCGCCGCGGCGGCGGGTCGCCGTAGAAATCGACGCGGAAGGCGATCGCATCCGACATCGTCAGTTGCGACAGGTTGCCCGGCGCCATCGTGTCGGACAGGCCCGACAGCGCGCTGTAGGCGTCCTGCGGCAGCCCCCAGAGCGGCCCCTGCACGCGCGGGAACAGCAAGAACAGCACCAGCGCGGCGGGCACCGCCTGTCCGAGCAGCAGCGCGGCGCTGCGCAGGTTGGCACGCAGCGGGCGCCGCGGCGCGGCGAGCCCGACCAGGGCCGTGATGCTGGCGGCCACTGCGGCAAGCATGCCGAATGCGGTGGGAATCGATTGGGTGTAGAGGAAATTGGTGATCGCGAGGAACCAGGTGAGGAACACCAGCGCCGCCGCGTCGCGCTGGTTGCGCGACTCGAGCGTCTTCAGGCCCGCGAACATCACCAGCAGCATGATGCCGGGGGTGCGGCCGAAGATCGCGCGGTATTCGAGCCAGATGCCGAGCGCGCCGACGGCGACTACGGCCAGCAACAGGCCGGTGGATGGCATCAGCGCGCGGGAGCGCAGCGCAGCGATGCGCCAGCCCACCAGCGCCAGCGTGAGCAGCGTCAGCCACCAGGGCGCGCGCAGTGAATGCGGCGCAAGCACGATCGCGATTCCCGTGAGCAGAATCGCGAAATCGCGCCCGCCGAGCGGGCGCTGGTCTGGGGCGGGCGCTTCGCTAGCCATCGGTCCGATAGAGCGCGAGCGCTTCGAGGCAGGCGCTGCGGTGTGCTTCGCCGCGCGCCGGCGCGAGTTCGGATCCCGGCAGGCGCAGCCCGTAATGCGCGCCGCCGCGTTCGGCCGCGAGCACCCAGCCCGCGAGCCGCGACAGGCGCGCCTCCAGCCCCAGGGAGGCGGGCAGGTCGCGCAGGTCGAGCCAGAGCTCGGCGACGGCCTCGCCGGCGAATTGCTTGGTCAGCATGTTGTCGCTGCGCATATGCTGGGCGCCTCTGCGCGCCGCTGACTTCCAGGCCACGTGGCGTGGCGAATCGGAAGGCTGGTAGCTGCGCAGGCCGGAAAAATCGTCGCTGCCCTGCGCATGCGCGCGCGCTCCACCGGCTTGCGCGCTCGGCGCCGGTGGTGGCAGCGTACCGGCCTCCGGCCGGGGATAGACGAGGCAGCGGCACTCGGGCTCGACGTAGCTCCAGGCGCGGAACAGGCCAAGCGGAAAGCGAGTTTCCAGCATCAAGCGGCCCAACTGCTGCCAGCCGCGGTGTTCGGCCGGTATGGCAAGCACCGCCTCGGCCGAGTCGGTGGCGCCGACGTCGACTCGGCATTGCGCGCCGGAGGCGAGGTGCCGGAGCAGGATTTCCGGCCGGTCGAATTGCGCGTCGTTCGCCAGCCGCAGGCGGAACAGCGCTCGTTCGCCGGCGAATACCGGTTCGACGCGCCCCGCCTGTACCGCCAGCCGTGCCAGGTTGCGCGTAGTCTGCACCATGCCCGCGAGGCCCACGCCCGCGAGCAGGAAGGCGAGCGCGAAGCCGAGCGAAAGCGCGTAGTTGATCGAACCTACCAGCAGGATCAGCAGCACGCCGCCGAACAAGAAGCCGAGCCGGCTCGGTACGATGTAGACGCGCCGATGACCGAGTACGATCGCACCACGCTCTGGCGGTTGGTAGCCGTAGAACCAGTTCTGCAGCCGCGGGTGAGCGCGCAGGGGCGGCAGCGCCACGTCAGCTCGTCGGGCCGTCGTACTTCCAGGAGCCGTGCCACGCGGCATTCACCGCGTTCGGGTACTCCGCCTGTCCGAGACTGCCGTTGTAGCGCCCGAGCGCGCGGAAGTAGTCGCCATTCTCCAGGTTCAGGTAATACCGCAGGATCACGCAGCCGTAGCGCAAATTGGTGCGCAGATTGAACAGATTGTCGTTGGGTCTCTTGAATACCTGCGTCCAGAACGGCATTACCTGCATGTAGCCGCGGGCCTGGGCGCTGGAAATCGCATATTTCCTGAATCCTGATTCGACCTGGAGCACCCCGAGCACCAGTTGCGGGTCGAGCCCGGCGCGCGTCGCCTCCCATTGAACGGTCATCAGGAGGTCATTTCGATCTTTGCGGTCGGGAATCCGCTTCTGCAGGCGGTTCGACATCTCGAATATCCATTTGTGCGCGTCTTCCGGATTCTTGAAATTGAAGAACGGCGCCGCGCGGTCGGCGATCTGGGAGGTCAGGGTGGCGAGCACGACAGGGTCGATCGGCTCATTGCGTTGCGCGCCGGCATGCGCGGCAACCGAAAAAAGGAATGCGAGCAACGCGGCGGTAATCTTCATGCCGAAGCGAATCTGTCCCTGAGGAATGTCGAGGCGTCGGCAAGCGGGACATTGTCCGCCGCCTGCTGCGTGCGGCCCTTGTATTCGATGGTGCCGGCGGCGAGGCCGCGCTCCGAGATGACCAGCCGGTGCGGGATGCCGAGCAGGTCCATGTCCGCGAATAGCACGCCGGGTCGCTCGTCGCGATCTTCCAGCAGCACGTCGATTCCCGCCGCCTGCAGTTCCGCGTAGAGCTTCTCCGCGGCTTCGCGCACTGCCGCCGCCTTGTGGAAGCCGATCGGCACCAGGCAGACCTCGAAGGGCGCGATCGGCCGCGGAAACACGATGCCGCGCTCGTCATGGTTCTGCTCGATGGCGGCCGCTGCGATGCGCGTGACGCCGATGCCGTAGCAGCCCATCTCCATCGGACGCGGTTGCTGCTTGTCGTCAAGGTAGGTCGCCTGCAGCGCGTCGGAGTACTTGGTGCGCAGCTGGAAGATGTGCCCGACCTCGATGCCGCGCTGGATTTTCAGCCGGCCCTTGCCGTCCGGCGATGGGTCGCCCTCGACGACGTTGCGGATGTCGGCCTCGACGGCGGGTTCGGGCAGGTCACGCCCCCAGTTCACGCCGGCGAGGTGGAAGCCTTCCTCGTTCGCGCCGCAGATGAAATCACTCATCGTGGCAACGGCGCGGTCCGCGACGACGCGCGGCTTGGCCCCGACGGGTCCAAGGTAGCCCGGCTTGCAGCCCATGGCCGTTCGGATTTCGCCCTCGCTCGCGAATCGGAAGGCACCGATGGCCTTGGCTGTCTTAACTTCGTTCAGGCTGTGATCGCCGCGGATCAGCAGCAGGTTGAAGGTGTTCTCCTGCATCACGGCGACCGCTTTGACCGTGCACTCGAGTGGAAGTTTTAGCAGTGCGGCGACGTCTTCGCAGGTGGTCTTGCCGGGAGTTGCGACCTTCCGCATTTGTTCCGCGGGCTGCTTTCTGGACTGGGCGGGAGCAAGGGCTTCCGCCAATTCGAGGTTGGCGGCGTAGTCCGAGCCGTCGCTCCAGGCGATGGCGTCTTCCCCGGAATCGGCGAGAACCTGGAACTCGTGCGAGCCAGTGCCGCCGATGGCGCCGGTGTCGGCGGCCACGGCACGGAATTTCAGCCCCAGGCGCGTGAAGATGCGCGTATAGGTGTCGTACATGTTGCGGTACTCGCGCTCGAGGTCCGCGTAGTCGGCGTGGAACGAGTAGCCGTCCTTCATGACGAATTCACGCCCGCGCATGACGCCGAAGCGCGGTCGGCGCTCGTCGCGGAACTTGGTCTGGATCTGGTAGAAATGTACCGGCAGCCTGCGGTAGCTGCGCAACTCGGCGCGCGCAATCTCGGTGACCACCTCTTCCGAGGTAGGCTGGATCACAAAATCGCGCTCGTGGCGGTCCTTGAAGCGCAGCAGTTCGGGCCCGTAGGCGCTCCAGCGCCCCGACTCCCGCCAGAGTTCAGCCGGCTGCACCACAGGCATCGACAACTCGGTGGCGCCGGCGCGGTTCATCTCGTCGCGGATGATGGCCTCGATCTTGCGCACCACCCGCAGGCCAGCCGGCATCCAGGTGTAGATCCCGGCAGCCAGGCGCCGGATCATGCCCGCGCGGATCATCAGCTTGTGGCTGATCAAGTCGGCGTCGGCCGGAGCTTCCTTGACGGTCGAGATGAAGTGTCGCGAAGAGCGCATTCGATTGAAGATTCGGGAGGGTTCGGCGTTGAAATTGCGGTGAGGCTGTGGAAAAATGTGGCAAGGAATTCTAGCTTAGGTGGTGCAGCCATGCTCGACAGAGACGGCTACCGTCCCAACGTAGGCATCCTCCTGCTGAACGCGCACAACGACGTGTTCTGGGGCAAGCGAGTGAACCAGCACGCTTGGCAATTCCCGCAGGGCGGCATCAAGGCGGGCGAGACACCGGAGCAGGCCATGTTCCGCGAGCTCAAGGAGGAGGTCGGGCTCGAGCCGGAACACGTGCGCATCCTGGGCCGCACGCGCCACTGGTTGCGCTACGAAGTGCCGGAAAAATGGATCCGGCGCGACTGGCGCGGCACCTACAAGGGCCAGAAGCAGATCTGGTACCTGCTGCGCATGCTGGGGCGCGATTGCGACGTCCGGCTGCGCGGCAACGGCAAGCCGGAATTCGACGCCTGGCGCTGGCACGATTACTGGGTGCCGGTAGAGGCGGTGATCGATTTCAAGCGCGACGTCTACCGCCAGGCACTGACCGAGCTGCACCGCTTCCTGAACGCCGACCGGCGCCGCCGGCCTCGCCCGGAGCAGGCCGCACGCCGCACCGATTAGCAGGATTCTTCGCAGAGCTTCAACCGTTCCGGAAGGAAGGGCATGGACCGCGAATATCACGCATTGAAGATCCTCGAACTAGGCGAGGGTGCAGGTTACCGCCGCCCGACGCAACCCAAATCGGCCCGGGTCACGCATGAATCGCCGGCCCTCGAGGTCATGACGGACCTGCTGCGCAGCAGTCCCGCCACCATTCGGCCGCAGGCGCCGATCGAAGGCGCCAACCAGTACATGATTTCGCGCGGCGTGCGGCTGCTGCTGGTGGTGGACGAGCACGACGCCGTGCTCGGAGTGGTGACGGCGACCGACGTGCTCGGCGACAAGGCGCTGCGGGCTGCGCTGGAACTCGGCGTGCGGCACGGCGAACTCACCGTCGGCGACATCATGACACCTGCGCGCCAGGTGGAAGTCCTCGCACTTGCCGATGTCGAAGGCGCGCGCGTCGGTCACATACTCGAGACGCTGCGCCGGGCCGGCCGCCAGCACGCGCTGGTGGTCGATGCGGATCTGCTGCCGCCGAAGAGCCTGATTGATCCGCCGCTGCGCCGGGTAATGGTGCGGGGAATTTTCTCGCTGTCGCAGTTGGCCCGGCAGACCGGCGTCGCACTGCAGAGTTCAGGCGAGGTCGCGCGCACCTTCTCCGAGATCGAAGCCGCGCTGGGCGGGTAAAATCAGAGCCGCGCAAGAGCGATAGCGGTCTTCTATTGGCCCCATCGCTACAAACGATTTGCCGGGGCGCGGCGCCAGCCGTAAGGTGGTTTTTCCCGTAACAAAGGAGGCAGTCATGCAACTCAAAGGATCCAAGACCCACGACAACCTGAAGGCCGCGTTCGCGGGCGAATCGCAGGCCAACCGCCGTTATCTTTATTTTGCGGCGAAGGCGGATGTGGAAGGCCAGAACGATGTTGCGGCGCTGTTCCGCTCGACCGCCGAAGGCGAGACCGGGCATGCGCACGGCCACCTCGAGTACATGGAGCCGGTGGGCGATCCGGCGACCGACAAGCCGATCGGCCGCACCAAGCTCAACCTGGCCGCCGCCGTTGCCGGCGAGACGCACGAATACACCGACATGTATCCCGGCATGGCGAAGACCGCGCGCGGCGAAGGCTTCACCGAGATCGCCGACTGGTTCGAGACCCTCGCCAAGGCGGAGCGCTCGCATGCCAACCGCTTCCAGAAGGCCCTCGACCAGCTTGTGGAGTGATGCCGCAAATCGCGCCTGACAGCCTCCTTTCCCTGGAGGCCTATGCCCGGGAGCGCAATGCCTACCGCTCCCGGGTGATCGCCCACAAGAAACTGCGCACGGTGCACGTCGGCGAGCACGTCACGCTCCTCTTCGAAGACGAGCAGACGATCCGCTACCAGGTGCAGGAGATGCTGCGCATCGAGCGCATTTTCGAGGCGGAGGGCATCCGCGGCGAACTCGAGGCCTACAACCCGCTGATCCCGGACGGCCGCAACTGGAAGGCAACCATGCTGCTCGAGTACCCGGATCCGGAAGAGCGGCGCCAGCGGCTCGCGGAACTGAAGGGCGTCGAGGACCGCAGCTGGGTGCAGGTCGAGGGTTGCGCGAAGGTATTCGCGATCGCGGACGAGGACCTCGATCGCGAAAACGAGGACAAGACCTCCGCAGTGCATTTCGTGCGCTTCGAGCTGGACGAGGGAATGTGCGACGCGTTGAAGCGCGGCGCCTCTCTCTCGATCGGCGTCGACCACCCGAATTACCGCGCGAGCGTGCCAGCGGCGCCGGAAGTGCGGCGGTCTCTGGCGGGCGACCTGGTTTGAAACCGCGGTTAACCCCGCAATTGATCTGCCTGTTCGGCTGCCTGCTTGCCGGCATGGCCGGTTTGGCCGCGGCACAGAACACCAACGAGCCGCAGAATATTGGCCCCCGGAGCGACTATGAGGCCGAGCAAGCGCGCCGCAACTTCAAGGAGTCCGAGGTCCGTCTGCCCCCCTATCCCAAGGACGCCGGGCTGATCGAGTTCAAGGTCAGCGTACTGGAAAGTTTCCGCTTCTTCATCGACCCGGCGTCGCTCTCGGTGGGCGACGACAGGGTGGTGCGCTACACGCTTGTTGCACGCAGTCCCTCGGGCGTCAACAACATCAGCTACGAGGGCATCCGCTGCGATCCGGCGACCTACAAGATCTACGCGCGCGGCGAAAACGGCAAATGGATTCCCCAGGACACCGACTGGCGCCCGATCGAGGCGAAGACGATCCAGCGCTGGCACAACGAGCTGCGCTGGCAATACTTCTGTCCGATGGGCCGCGGCACCATCCTGAGCGCGCAGGAGGGGCTGGAGGCCCTGCGGCGCGGCAAGCTCCCGGACCTGATGACCCGGCCCGGCTACTGAGCCTAGAGCAGGACCAGATTGTCGCGGTGGATCAGTTCCGGCTCGTCGATGTAGCCGAGGACGGCTTCGATCTCCGACGAGGGTTTGCGCATGATGCGGCGCGTTTCCTCCGCCGAGTAGTTCACCAGTCCGCGCGCCACTTCGCGTCCCTGCGCGTCCTTGCAGGCGACCACCGCGCCGCGCTCGAACTCTCCGGAGACACCGGTCACGCCGATCGGCAACAGGCTCCTGCCGCCGCTGGCGAGGGCTTTTACGGCGCCGTCGTCGAGTGTCAGCCCGCCGGCCAGGGTCAGGTGGTCGGCCAGCCACTGCTTCTTCGCCGCGATCGGCAGCGTGCGCGCCGTGAGCAGCGTGCCGAGGCGCTCGCCGCGCGCAAGCCGCAGCAGTACGTCTTTGTCGCGGCCTGAAGCGATGACCGTGTGGGCCCCGCTGCGCGCCGCGCGGCGGGCGGCGAGCACCTTGGTCAGCATGCCGCCCTTGGCATAGGCGCTGCCAGTGCCGCCGGCAAAGGTCTCGAGCGCGGGATCGCCCGCATCGCGCTCCTCGATCAGTTTCGCAGTTGCAACCTTGCGCGGGTCCGCATCGTAGAGTCCCTGCTGGTCGGTGAGGATGATCAGTGCGTCGGCTTCCACCAGGTTGGCGACCAGCGCGCCCAGCGTGTCGTTGTCGCCGAGCTTGATTTCGTCCGTTACCACCGTGTCGTTCTCGTTGATCACGGGGATCACCCCCAGATCGAGCAGCGTGCGCAGCGTCGAGCGCGCGTTGAGATACCTCTGGCGGTCGGCGAGGTCGGCATGCGTCAGCAGTACCTGCGCGGTCGCCAGGCCGTGCTCGCGGAAACAGGATTCGTAGCACTGCGCGAGGCCCATCTGCCCGACCGCGGCGGCGGCCTGCAACTCGTGGATCGCGTGCGGGCGCCTCGCCCAGCCCAGGCGCTGCAGGCCCTCGGCGATGGCGCCGCTGGATACCAGCACGCATTTCTTGCCGAGCGCACGCAGTTGCGCGATCTGCGCCGCCCAGCGGGCGATCGACTGAGCGTCGAGGCCGCGGCCGCCGTTCGTGACCAGCGACGAGCCGACCTTGATGACCAGCGTGGAGGCGGCGGCGATGGGGCTAGTCTGCACGGCGGCCCTTCTTCTTTCCATCCTTGAACAGGAACGAATAAATCTGCCCGGACAATTCCCGGCAGCCCTTGCCGTTGATCGCCGATATCACGAACCAGGGGCGTTTCCAGCGCAGCGCGCGCACGATGCGCCGAGCTCGCTCGCCGGCGTCGGCTTCGCTGGAGGCGAGATCCGCTTTGTTCATGACCAACCAGCGCGGCTTTCGGTACAGCGCCGCGTCGTATTTCTTCAATTCGTTGGCGAGCGAGCGCGCCTCTTTCACCGGATCGGCACCGTCCTCGAGCGGCACCAGGTCCACCAGGTGCAGCAGCAGCCCGGTACGCGAAAGGTGCCGCAGGAACTGGTGGCCGAGTCCGGCACCCTCGGCTGCGCCCTCGATCAGGCCCGGGATGTCCGCCACGACGAAGCTCTGGTCGTGCGCGATGCGCACCACGCCGAGCGAGGGATTGAGCGTGGTGAACGGGTAGCCGGCCACCTTGGGCCGCGCCGCCGACACCGCCCGGATGAAGGTGGACTTGCCTGCGTTCGGCATGCCGAGCAGGCCGACGTCGGCTAGTACGCGCAGTTCGAGCGCGAGCTCGCGGCTCTCGCCCGGCTCGCCGCGAGTGAACTGGCGCGGCGCGCGGTTGATGCTTGACTTGAAGTGCAGGTTGCCCAGGCCGCCGCGTCCGCCCTTCGCCAGCAGCGCGCGCTGCCCGTCCTTCGACAGGTCGGTAAGCAGCGAACCCGCCTCTGCATCCTTGATCAGGGTGCCGACCGGCATGCGCAGCACGATGTCTTCCCCGCCGCGTCCGTACTTGTCGGCGCCGCGGCCGATGTCGCCATCCTCGGCGCGGTGGATGCGCGCGAAGCGGTAGTCGACCAGCGTGTTGATGTTGCGGTCGGCGACCGCCCAGACACTGCCGCCACGGCCGCCGTCGCCGCCCGAAGGCCCGCCGCGCGGCACGAACTTCTCGCGCCGGAACGCGGCGCTGCCGTCCCCGCCCTTGCCGGCGTGCACCTGGATCTTCGCTTCGTCGATGAACTTCATAAATGAAAAAGCCCCACCGACTCCGGCGGGGCTTTTCGCGGAGTCGGGTACGTGACTAGGCCGGGAGCACGCTCACGGTTTTCTTGTTGCCGCCGCCCTTGACCGAGAACTCGACCTTGCCGGCGACGCGCGCGTACAGCGTGTGGTCGCGGCCCATGCCGACATTGACGCCGGGATGCACCACCGTGCCGCGCTGGCGCACGATGATCTGCCCCGGTTGTGCGAGTTCGCCGCCGTAGGTCTTGACGCCGAGACGCTTCGCGTTGGAGTCGCGCCCGTTGCGCGAACTGCCGCCTGCTTTCTTGTGTGCCATGGCTCGTTCTTTCCTGTTGCTGGATCAGGCGCCGACGATTTCGTCGATGCGCACTTCGGTGAATGCCTGCCGGTGTCCCTGCGTCTTCGCGTAGTGCTTGCGGCGGCGCAGCTTGAAAATGCGCACTTTCTCGCCGCGGCCCTGGGCGACCACGGTCGCCTTGACCTTGGCGCCGTCGACGAAGGGCGCGCCGACGCGCACGCCGTCGCCTTCGCCGAGCATCAGCACTCGGTCGAACGATACCGCCGCGCCGATCTCGGCGGGGAGCATCTCGACCTTCACTTGTTCGCCGGATTTGACACGGTACTGCTTGCCGCCGGTCTGGATGACTGCATACATGGCTGGATCCTTGTCCTGCTGCCGCAAAAAGGGGTGCAAAGACTTGGAATTATAGGGGATTTCGGGGCCTCAGGTCAAAGGCTGCTGTGCTAATTTTCGTTCCCTATGGAGCTACTCCCATTCCTTGCGCCCGTGGCCGGCGACATGCGGCGCGTGGACGCCGTGATCCGCGCCCGGCTGGACTCGGACGTGGCCTTGGTGCGCAGGGTCGCCGACTACATCATCGGCGGAGGCGGCAAGCGCCTGCGCCCGGCGCTGGTACTGCTGTCGGCCGGAGCCTGCGGCTATCCAGGCGCCGCGACACCGGAAGGCAAGCGGCAGGGGCACCTGGAACTCGCCGCGGTGGTCGAGTTCATCCATACCGCCACGCTGCTGCACGACGACGTGGTCGACGGCTCGGAATTGCGGCGCGGCCGCCACACAGCCAACGCGGAGTTCGGCAATCCGGCTGCGGTGCTGGTCGGCGATTTCCTTTATTCACGCGCTTTCCAGATGATGCTCGCCGTCGACAGCATGCGCGTGATGCGGGTGCTGGCGGACGCGACCAATACCATCGCCGAGGGCGAGGTGCTGCAGTTGATGAACTGCCACGATCCCGAGGTCGGCGAGCAGCGCTATCTCGAGGTCATCCGGCGCAAGACCGCCAAGCTGTTCGAGGCCGCCGCGCGCCTGGGCGCCGTGCTGGCGGACGTGGCGCCTGCCGCAGAGGAGGGGCTTGCCGAATACGGCATGCGCCTGGGCACCGCGTTCCAGCTGATCGACGACGTGCTCGACTATTCCGGCGATGCGGCAGCCATCGGCAAGAGCCTGGGCGACGACCTCGCCGAAGGCAAGCCGACATTGCCGCTGATCCGCGCGATTTCGAGCGGCACGACGGAGCAGGCCGGGGTGGTGCGGCGCGCGATCATCGAGGGTGGCCGCGGCGAGTTCGCGCGCGTGCTGGACGCGGTGCGCTCGACCGGCGCGCTCGACTACGCGCGCGCGGTCGCGGTGGGCGAAGCCGAGGCGGCGAAACGCGCGCTGCAGGCGCTGCCGGGGTCGGTTTTCAGGGATTCTTTGCTAGAATTGGCGTCCTTCTCCGTCGTCCGTCAGTCGTAAGTCCGTTGTTTTTCGGGGTGTAGCTCAGCCTGGTAGAGTACTGCGTTCGGGACGCAGGTGTCGCTGGTTCGAATCCAGTCACCCCGACCATTTCCCCCATTCCTTCATAATGCCCGCATGGGCCGTCTGATCGTCATCGTCCTGATCGCGGTACTCGTCGTCTGGCAGCTGCGCAGGGCGCTGGCGGCGCAGGACAGGACGGACGCGCCCCCGCAGGCGCCCGGCGGGCCGCAAGGCGACCTCGTAAATTGCGCCCATTGCGGTGTCAACCTGCCGAAGTCGGAAGCGCGCAGCGCCGGCGGGCGCCATTACTGCAGCGAGGAGCACTGGCGGGCGGGCCCGCGGGACGGCTGATGCTGCTCGAGGCGCCGCGCTACTCCGGCCTGTTCGGGCGCGATCGGCGCACACCGGACTCGTTCTGGATATCGCTGCGCTATTTCAATTACTACCGCATGGCGGTGGCCGGGCTGTTCCTCGGCACCACGCTGTTCTACGGCGACGCGCTGAATCTAGGCTCCTACCGGCTCGGCTTTTTCCGCACCGTCTGCGTCGCGTACCTGCTGTTTGCTGCGATATTTCACAGCCTGCTGCGCAACCTGAAGGACCTCTTCAACGTCCAGTTGTCGGCGCACCTCGGGCTCGACATCGTCGCCATCACGCTGCTGATGTACGCGAGCGGGGGCATCCGCTCGGGCCTCGGCGTCATGCTGCTGATCGCGATCACCGGCGCGGCGCTGGTGGCGCCGCGCCGGCTGTCGATGCTGTACGCGGCGCTGTCGGGCATCGCCCTGCTGCTCGAGCAGAGCTACTGGGTGCTCCGCTACGACGCGCCGGAAGCGAACTTCCTGCAGCCGGCGCTGCTGGCGATCGGCGGCTTCGCCGGCGCGGGCGTGGTCGGCTGGCTGGCGCAGCGCGTGGCGGCCAATGAAAGCCTCGCGCGCGAGCGCGGGCGTGCGCTCGAGACGCAGCTGCGCGTCAACCAGCTGGTGATCGCCGACATGCAGGACGGCGTGCTGGTGCTCGACGGCGACGGACGCGTGGCGCAGCACAACCCGCAGGCGCAGCGCCTGCTCGGCGCGAGCGCGCTGCGCGGCACCGAACTCGCGCGCCTGCTGCCGGGTTTCGGCGAGCGCTGGCGCGCCTGGCGCGATGGCGACGCCGGCGCGGCCCGCTCGGAACTCGACCTGCACGGCCGCGGCCTGCGCCTGCGGCTGATGGAAACCGGCGCCGCGGAGCATCTGGCGGTGCTGTTTGTCGAGGACACCACGCGCTCGCGCGACGAGGCGCAGCAGCTGAAGCTGGCCGCGCTCGGCCGGTTGACGGCGAACATCGCACACGAAATCCGCAATCCGCTGTCGGCAATCAGCCACGCCGCCGAACTGCTCGATGAGGAGCACCGTGACCGCGATCGCGGGCGCCTGACGCGCATCATCCACGACAACACGCGGCGCCTCGAGCGGCTGGTGTCGGACGTCCTTCAGCTCAACCGCCGCGACCGCGCCGCCACCGACCGCGTGCCGCTCGATTCGTGGCTGCCCGCCTTCGTCGAGGATTTCTGCGCCAACGAGTCGGTGCCGGCGGGCCGCATCGCCGTCGAGGTCGCGCGCCCGGTGACTTTGCTGTTCGACCGCGAGCACCTGCGCCAGGTGCTGTGGAATCTGCTGCGCAACGGCGTGCGCCACGCGCGCGAGCAGCGCGGCAGCGTGCGCATCGCGCTGAACGCCTATGCCGATCAAGTAGAATTGAACGTGATCGACGACGGCCCGGGCGTCGCGCGGGCCATCGTGGGCCAGCTGTTCGAGCCCTTCTTCACGACGGAAAGCAAGGGCACCGGGCTCGGCCTTTATCTCGCGCGCGAACTGTGCGCCGCGAATCACGCGTCGCTGGAGTACGTCGACGACATGCAGGGAGCGCATTTCCGCATCGTTTGCCGCGAGGCGCCGCCGTCATGAAGCGCGCATGAGGAAGGCTGAAAGGCGCCGCGGCGATCCGGGCGTCCGCGAGCAGGGCGTCGGCCGGCGCGAGCAGCGCGTGCTGGTGGTGGACGACGAACCCGATATCCGCGAACTGTTGGAATTGACGCTTGCCAAGATGGGCCTGGCGGTGGATTCGGCCGGCTCGCTGGCAGAGGCGCGCCAGCGCCTGCTGACGACCAGCTACCAGCTCTGCCTCACCGACATGCGGCTGTCCGACGGCGAAGGCCTCGACCTGGTGCGCGACATTGCCGGCATGCCCGGCGACCTGCCGGTGGCCGTAATCACCGCCTACGGCAGCGCAGAGAACGCGGTCGCCGCGCTGAAGGCCGGCGCCTTCGATTACGTTTCCAAGCCGGTCGGCCTCGAACAACTGCGCACGCTGGTGAAGTCGGCGCTCTCGCTGCCCGGGCGCGAGCAGGCCGCGGCAGCGGGCCAGCAGCTGCTCGGCGACAGCGCGCCGCTGCAGGAAGTGCGCGCACTCACCGCCAAGCTTGCGCGCACGCAGGCGCCGGTGTGCATCAGCGGCGAATCCGGCAGCGGCAAGGAGCTGGCCGCGCGGCTGATCCACCTGGGCGGCGCGCGCCGCGACAAGCCGTTCGTGCCGGTGAACTGCGGCGCGATTCCCGAGACGCTGATGGAGAGCGAGCTGTTCGGCTACCGCAAGGGCGCGTTCACCGGCGCCGCGCAGGATCGCGACGGCTTTTTCCAGGCTGCGCACGGCGGCACGCTGTTCCTGGACGAAGTTGCTGAGCTGCCGCTGCAGATGCAGGTGGCGCTGCTGCGGGTGATCCAGGAAAAGCGCGTGCGCAAGGTCGGCGCGACCGACGAGCAGCCGGTCGACGTGCGCATCATCTCCGCGACGCACCAGAACCTGGCCGCGCTGGCGGAAAGCGGGCGTTTCCGGCGCGACCTGTTCTACCGGCTGAACGTGATCGATCTAAAAATGCCGCCGCTGCGCGATTGCCGCGAGGACATCCAGGCGATCGCAGAGGCGACGCTCGCGCGCCTGGCGCGCCAGGGCGGCGGCGCGCCGCGGCGCCTGTCGGCCGCCGCATTCGCGGAGCTGACGGCCTACGATTTTCCAGGCAACGTTCGCGAACTGGAAAACGTCCTCGAGCGTGCGGTTGCCCTAGCAGAAGGCAGCGAGATCCAGGCGGGCGACCTGCGCCTGCATCCGCTGCTCGCACAGGACGAGGGCGCCGAGTCCGCCGCCGGCGCGGCTGGGCCGGTTCCGGCGAACGGCCCGCTGCCCGCTTACCTGGACAAGGTCGAGCGCGAGGCGATCCTCGCTGCGCTGGCGAAAACCGCCTTCAACCGCACGGCTGCCGCGAAGCTTCTCGGCCTTACCTTCCGCACGCTGCGCTACCGGATGCAGCGGCTGGGAATACGCGAACCTGAACAGGACGGCCAGTGAGCTGGATAGCAGGCGTGCGCCGCGTGCCCTCGCCGAACTGCGATGACCGGCCGCCGGGCACCGCCGTCAGCCTGCTGGTGCTGCATTCCATCAGCCTGCCGCGCGGGAAATACGGGAAAGACGCGGGCGGCGGCGCGATCGAGCGCCTGTTCACCAACCGGCTCGATCCGGCGGAACACTCCTCGTTCGCGGATCTCGCCGGGCTCCGTGTATCGGCGCATTTCCTCATCCGGCGCGGCGGCGAACCGATCCAGTTCGTGCCGGTCGGCGCGCGCGCCTGGCACGCCGGCACATCGTGCTGGCGCGGCCGCGAGCGTTGCAACGACTACTCGGTCGGCATCGAACTCGAGGGCACCGACGACAGCAAGTTTGCGGATGCGCAATATGAGGCGCTGTCCGTCCTCGTAGGAGAACTTCGCCAGCTGCTGCCCCTGCGGGCGGTCGCCGGCCACAGCGACGTCGCGCCCGGCCGCAAGAGCGATCCCGGCGCGCGCTTCGATTGGGTGCGCATCCTCGGTTTGTTGGCACACTACTAGTGCTAGTGGTGGGGCGTCCCAGCCCCACTGTATATCGCGTCTTCGCTGCAGCGCCGCAATCGCGGCGCGCTTGCAAATTCCAGACTGCATGGTAAAGTGCCCCCACAAGAATTAGTGGCCAATCAGTAGTTCAGCACTACATATTGTGGTTTCTCTGTAGCTTGTAACGGGGATGTCATTCCCCTGAGCAGGCCGGGCAGAGGGGCACGGGAGACGGGAGATGCAGATCGCGCAGCAGGGCACGGCAGCCACGGCATCCATCGGGGCAGGCATATCCGAGCCTAGTAGTACTGCGCAGCGACCGCCTTACGCGGACTACAAAATCATCCGCCGCAACGGCGCGGTGGTCGGTTTCGAACCCGCCAAGATCTCGGTGGCGATGACCAAGGCCTACCTCGCGGTCGGCGGCAGCCAGGGCGCCGCCTCGGCGCGCATCCGGGAGCTGGTGGTCGAGCTCACCGACGGCGTGGTGAATGCGCTGGTGCGCCGGCAGCCGCAGGGCGGCACCTTCCACATCGAGGACATCCAGGACCAGGTCGAGCTGGCGCTGATGCGCGCCGGCCAGCACGATGTCGCGAGGTCCTACGTGCTCTACCGTGAAGAGCGCGCGCGTGCGCGCGCGCAGGAGAAGGTTGCCAAGGAGGCCCGCGGCGCCGGTCCGGCGTTGCACGTGGTCGAAAACGGTGCGCGCAAGCTGCTCGATCTCGCCGCACTCGACCAGTTGCTCGCCTCGGCCTGCGCCGGCCTGGAGCCCGCAGCCTCGCCCTCGGCGATCCGCGAAAGCACGCTGCGCGACCTGTACGACGGCGTACCGATGGAAGAGGTGCGCAAGTCGGCGATCCTCGCAGCGCGCGCGCTCATCGAGAAGGACCCCGCCTACGGCTACGCCACCGCGCGGTTGCTGCTGCACACCATCCGCCACGAAGTGCTCGGCGAGGAAGTCGCGCACGCGCAGATGAGCACGCGCTACGCCGCCTATTTCCCGGAATTCATCGCACGCGGTGTGCGGGCCGAACTGCTCGACCCGGCGCTGGCCGGCTTCGACCTGGCGCGCCTGGGCCTGGCGCTGCGGGCTGACCGCGACCTGCAGTTCGGTTACCTCGGACTGCAGACGCTGTACGACCGCTATTTCCTGCACGAGGGCGGCCAGAGGATCGAGTTGCCGCAGGCCTTCTTCATGCGCGTGGCGATGGGCCTCGCGCTGAACGAGCAGGACCGCGAGGCGCGCGCGATCGAGTTCTACGACGTGCTGTCGACCTTCGATTTCATGAGTTCGACGCCGACGCTGTTCAACGCGGGCACGCTTCGCTCGCAGCTCTCGTCCTGCTACCTGACCACGGTGGCCGACGACCTGACCGGGATATACGACGCGATCAAGGAAAACGCGCTGCTGGCGAAGTACGCCGGCGGGCTCGGCAACGACTGGACGCCGGTGCGCGCGCTTGGTTCGCACATCAAGGGCACCAACGGCAAGTCGCAGGGCGTGGTGCCTTTCCTGAAGGTGGTCAACGACACCGCGGTGGCGGTGAACCAGGGCGGCAAGCGGAAGGGCGCGGTCTGCTCCTACCTCGAGACCTGGCACCTGGACATCGAAGAATTCCTCGAGCTGCGCAAGAACACCGGCGACGACCGGCGCCGCACGCACGACATGAACACCGCGAACTGGATCCCGGACCTGTTCATGAAGCGCGTGATGGAAAACGCGGAGTGGACGCTGTTCTCGCCCTCGGATGCGCCGGAACTGCACGACGCGGTCGGCCGCAAGTTCGAGGAAGCCTACCTGCGTTACGAGGACAAGGCGGCGCGCGGCGAGTTGAAGCTGTACAAGAAGGTGCCTGCCGTGCACCTGTGGCGCAAGATGCTATCGATGCTGTTCGAGACCGGGCATCCCTGGATCACGTTCAAGGATCCCTGCAACCTGCGCAGTCCGCAGCAGCACGTCGGCGTGGTGCACAGCTCGAACCTCTGCACCGAGATCACGCTGAACACGGGCCCGGACGAGATCGCGGTCTGCAACCTGGGCTCGGTGAACCTGGTCGCGCACCTGATGACGCGCGGCGACGGCACCACCGCGCTCGACTTCGACAAGCTGCGCAAGACGATACGCACGGCGATGCGCATGCTCGACAACGTCATCGACATCAACTACTACGCGGTCGACAAGGCGAAGAATTCCAACGCGCGCCACCGCCCGGTCGGCATGGGCATCATGGGTTTCCAGGACTGCCTGCACAAGCTGCGCCTCGCCTACGCCTCGCCGGAAGCGGTCGGGTTCGCCGACCGCTCGATGGAGATGGTTGCTTACTGCGCCTACTGGGCGTCCACCGAACTCGCCGAGGAGCGCGGGCGCTATTCCAGCTTCCAGGGCTCGCTCTGGGAGCGCGGCATCCTGCCGCAGGACACGCTCGACCTGCTCGCAGCCGAGCGCGGCGGTTACGTGGAACTCGACCGCTCCTCCGCGCTCGACTGGGAACCGTTGCGCGCGCGCATCCGGCAGCACGGCATGCGCAACTCCAACTGCATCGCCATCGCGCCGACCGCGACCATCGCCAACATCATCGGCGTCTCGGCTTCGCTCGAGCCGACCTACCAGAACCTGTACGTGAAATCCAACCTGTCGGGCGAATTCACCGTGGTCAACGAATACCTGGTGTCGGACCTGAAGCGCGCCGGGCTCTGGGACGAGGTGATGATCTCGGACCTGAAGTATTTCGACGGCAACCTCGCGCGCATCGACCGCGCGCCGGCCGAACTGCGGCGCCTGTACGCAACGGCCTTCGAAATCGAGCCGAAATGGCTGGTCGAGGCGGGCGCGCGGCGCCAGAAGTGGATCGACCAGTCGCAGTCGCTCAACATCTACATGGCGGGCGCCTCGGGCAAGAAGCTGGACGAGACCTACAAGCTGGCCTGGATCCGCGGCCTGAAGACCACCTACTACCTGCGCGCGATGGGCGCGACGCACGCCGAAAAATCGACCAGCAAGGCGGGCGCGCTGAACGCGGTGCCGTCCGACGGCGGCATGGCCGCTTCGGGCGCGGCTTCGACCACGGACGCGGCCGAGCCGAAGTTCTGTGCCATCGACGACCCGACATGCGAAGCATGTCAATGAACGACGAGGCTTGCCAGTAATGCTCAACTTCGAAGAAGAGGGCAAGGCGGCAGCGCTCTCCGGGCTCGGGCTGCCGCCGGCGGCCGGCTTCATGCCGCCGTCGCCGGCCGCCGCTGGCTCCGCGTTCCGCCGCATCAAGGTCGAAGACAAGCAGATCATCAATTCCAAGGCCGACGTCAACCAGCTGGTGCCGTTCAAGTACAAGTGGGCCTGGGAGAAGTACATCGCCGCCTGCGCCAACCACTGGATGCCGCAGGAAGTGAACATGAGCCGCGACATCGCGCTCTGGAAAGACCCGAACGGCCTCACCGACGACGAACGGCGCCTGGTGATCCGCAACCTCGGCTTTTTCGTGACCGCCGATTCGCTGGCGGCCAACAACATCGTGCTCGGCACCTACCGGCATATCACCGCCCCGGAGTGCCGCCAGTACCTGCTGCGCCAGGCCTTCGAGGAGGCGATCCATACCCACGCCTACCAGTACATCGCCGAGAGCCTGGATCTGGATGAGGGCGCGCTGTTCAACGCCTACCACGAGGTTGCCTCGATCCGGGACAAGGACGAATTCCTGATTCCGTTCATCGATACGCTGACCGACCCGGCATTCAAGACGGGCACGCCGGAAGCCGACCAGAAGCTGCTGAAGAGCCTGATCGTGTTCTCCTGCCTGATGGAGGGCCTGTTCTTCTACGTCGGCTTCACGCAGATCCTCGCCCTCGGCCGGCAGAACAAGATGACCGGCGCGGCCGAGCAGTACATGTACATCCTGCGCGACGAATCGATGCACTGCAATTTCGGCATCGACCTGGTGAACCAGATCAAGCTGGAGAACCCGCACCTGTGGACCGCGGCGTTCCGCGAGGAGTTGAGCGGGATTTTTCGCAAGGCGGTCGAGCTCGAGTATGCCTACGCCGAGGATACGATGCCGCGCGGCGTGCTCGGCCTGAACGCGCCGATGTTCAAGGAATATCTGCGTTTCATCGCCAACCGCCGCTGCCAGCAGATCGGCCTGGACGTCATGTATCCGGGCGCCTCCAACCCCTTCCCTTGGATGAGCGAAATGATCGACTTGAAAAAGGAGCGCAATTTCTTCGAAACGCGGGTCATCGAATACCAGACCGGCGGCGCGCTGAGCTGGGAATGAGCGAACACGAAATGCACAGGGTTACCGCCTGCAAGGCCGAGGACGACTACAAGCTCTGGATCCGCTTCGACGACGGGCTGGAGGGCAGCGTGTTTCTCGGCAACCTGCTCGAAATCGGCGCCTTCAAGCTCTGGCGCGACGTCCGGGAGTTCGAGAAGGTGACCGTCGATCCGGAGTCCGCGACCGTGACCTGGGAAGGCGGTATCCGGCTCGACCCGGAAATCCTGTACCAGGATCTTGCCGCCAGGAGCGGCAGATGAACGGATCTTGCCCCGAGGGGCGGCAGATGAGCCGTGCCGTGAATTCAATGCGCCGGGCGATTTCCGCCCGGCGTTTGAATAGTCCGGGCCGTTTCGGCCGGGCTTTCTTTCGCAACTACCTCTAAGGAGATTGTTATGGCGAAGAAAAAAGCGAAAAAAGGCGGCAAAAAGAAAAAGAAGAAGAAGAAAGCATCAGGTAAAAAGAAATCGTCCAAGAAGAAGGCAACAAGAAGGGTAGCGGGCAAAAAAAAGAAGGCCGCGAACAAGAAGGCGAACAAAAAGAAGGCGGCAAGCAAACCCGCAAAACCCAAGGCCAGCACTGCGATGACGGCGCCAGCAGCAATGCCGTCTGCCGCTGGGACCTCCGGCGCGAGAGTCGCGCTGAATCCAGCGGCCGCGTGGCCGTTTCCGACCGGATCCCGGCCGTAACCGGGAACCGAGCGGGAATGTGGCAGGGGGCGTAAGCCCTCCGCCGGCCTTTGAAGCTCTCCGGACCGCCCTGGCCCCCAGCTCCACTGGGAGGCACGGGTTGGTCCGCGAGACTTTCTTGGAGGCCAGGATTCCACGCTCCCCCCGACCCCAGTCAGCGCCGATTTTCCCCTGCCGAAACAACGGTTTCGCAGCGCACAAATTTTTGCGTCCGCGGGATCGGAAGGTGATTGACAAAAAAGAGAGTTTTCCGATATGATTCAGCCTGTTGCGTCGTATCACCCATCGCTGAACCCGAAGGTTCGGCAGCGCGGTACCGGGACCACGGAATCTCCCCGGAATCTGCGCATGCGGGGTGCCCGGATACTCCCGGGTAACCGCCGAAACATCCCCACGCCAAACCCGTCCAAACCCTCTCCGAGGCGCTTGCGGCTGGTCGGGGAGGGCGATCACCCGGCGCGGAAGACCTGGAGGTTGAAGATGGAAACAACGGACATTGCAATGAAGCTGCCCGGCCTGACCGGCGCCCTGCGGCTGTTCTCGGCGGCGCGGGCAGTGCTGGCCCTGCTTGGCTTGACCGTCGTGCTGGCTGCAGCCCTGCCGGCGCCGCGCGAAGAACTGCTGCGCCAACTGGCCGCCTGGGCCGAGGCCTGGGAGGAACAGAGCGCCAACGTCACCGCCGGCACCATCCAGCCCGGAGCGGCCAGCGCCGAGGGACGCGACCAGCGGGCCGTCACCGAGTTCATCGCCAAGCGCTACCGGGTCGCGCCCGATGCCGCCGCGGGCTTCGTCGCCGCCGCTTACCGCGCCGGCACCGAATGGAAAGTGGATCCGCTGCTGATCCTGGCGGTGGCGGCCGTCGAATCGCGCTACAACCCGGTGGCCGAGAGCAACCTGGGGGCCAAGGGCCTGATGCAGGTGATCCCCAAGTTCCACGCCGACAAGCTGGCCGAGCACGGCGGCGAGGGTGCGTTGCTCGACCCGCACGTCAACATCCAGGTCGGCGCGCAGATCCTGCGCGAATACCTGCGCCGGGTAGGTGAAACGGAGACCGCGCTGCAGATGTATGCCGGCGCGATAGACGAACCGACTTCCGGCTACGCGTTCAAGGTGCTTGCCGAACGCGCCCGCCTGGAACAGATGCTGAAGCAACTCCGGCGCCCCGCGGCGGCGGCCTAGCTTCGCAGAAGCGCCGCAGGCGATCGGCGGCCTCCTCCAGGTCAGCCATCGCGCGCGTATAGGCGAAGCGCACGTAGCGCTTCGCCTCGTTGGAACCGAAATCGATGCCCGGCGTGGCCGCCACGCCTTCGCGGTCGAGCAGTTCGAAAGCGAACCGCTTCCCGTCGCCATGGCCGCACGCGTACACGTAGAACGCGCCGTTCGGGCGGGCCGGCACCGACAGCCCCGCGCGCTCGATGGCCGGCACCAGGAAGTCGCGCCTCCTGCGGAACTCCAGCCGGCGGCTTTCCAGGATTTTCAGTGTGTCGGAAGCAAAGCAGGCGAGCGCCGCATGCTGGGCGACGGTTGGCGCGCAGATGAACAGGTGCTGCGCGAGCTTTTCGAATTCGCGGATTCTTTTTTGCGGCAATGCCACCCAGCCCAGACGCCAACCCGTCATGCAGAAATACTTCGAGAAACTGTTCACCACAGCCACTTCGCCCGGCAGGCCGAGCGCGCTCGCCGGCGCCGCGCCGCGGGCTTTCCCGCCGTAGGTCAGCCCCTGGTAGATCTCGTCGACGATCAGCACACCGCCGCGGGCGGCAACGAAGCGCGCGATTTTTTCCAGTTCCGTTGCCGAAATGACGGTGCCGGTCGGATTCGCGGGTGAACCGAGCAGCAGCCCGCGCGTGCGCCCGCTCCAGGCGGCGCGCACCATCTCGAGCGTCGGCTGGAAATTCGTCGCGGGCGACAGCTTGAGCGCACGCGCCCGGCCTTCGAAGGCGCGCACCATGTGCCGGTAGCCCGGATAGCCGGGATCAGGCACCAGGATCTCGTCGCCCGGGTTCACATACAGGGCCAGCGTCAGCAGCAATCCACCCGATGCGCCGGCGGTGATCGCGATCCTCCCCGGAGATACCTCCTTCGAAAATGCGGAGCAATAGTGCGCCGCAATCGCTTCCCGCAGCGCAGGCAGACCCAGGGTGGCGGTGTAGGCGGTAGTGCCGTCGCGCAAGGCGCGCAGCGCGGCTTCCACGACCGGCGCAGGTGCGGTGAAGTCGGGTTCACCGATTTCCATGTGGATCACGCGCCGGCCGGCAGCCTCCATCTGATGGGCGCGGGCGAGCACGTCCATGACCACGAAAGGCCGGATTTCCGCGGCGCGGCGAGCGACCCGCGGTTTCCCTGCAGTGCGGGACGGAGTCTTCAAGGGGAGAGGTCGATTATACGGATATAATTTTTACCCGATCCTAGGAGTTAAATTTGGACGAGGAACTGAGGAAAAGCGCCCTCGCGTACCACCGCCGGCCGCGTCCCGGCAAGGTCGCGATCCTCGCCACCAAGCAGCTCACCAACCAGCGCGACCTCGCGCTCGCCTATTCCCCCGGCGTCGCCGCCGCCTGCGAGGAGATCAAGCGCGATCCGGCCGAGGCGGTGCACCTCACCTCGCGCGCCAACCTGATCGCGGTGATCACCAACGGCACCGCGGTACTGGGCCTGGGCGCGATCGGCCCGCTCGCCGCCAAGCCGGTGATGGAAGGCAAGGCGGTGCTGTTCAAGAAGTTCGCCGGCATCGACTGCTTCGACATCGAGGTCGACGAGCGCGACCCGGACAGGCTGGTCGACATCATCGCATCGCTGGAACCCACCTTCGGCGGCATCAACCTCGAGGACATCAAGGCGCCGGAATGCTTCGTCGTGGAACGCAAACTCCGCGCGCGCATGAAGATCCCGGTGTTCCACGACGACCAGCACGGCACTGCGATCATCGTCGGCGCAGCTTTTTTGAATGGCTTGAAGGTAATAAACAAGAAAATAGAGGACGTAAAGCTGGTGGTCTCCGGCGCGGGCGCGGCGGCGCTTGCCTGCTTGGAGCTGCTGGTGAAGATGGGCTTGCCGCGCGGCCATATCATCGTCACCGACATCAAGGGCGTGGTCTGGAAGGGCCGCAAGGAGGAGATGGACCCGGACAAGGAAAGCTTCGCCATCGACACCAAGGCGCGCACCCTGGACGAGGTCATCGGCGGCGCCGACGTTTTCCTCGGCCTCTCGGCGGGCGGCGTGCTCAAGCCCGCGATGGTGAAGAAGATGGCCGAGCGGCCGATCATCCTTGCGCTCGCCAACCCCGAGCCCGAAATTCTCCCCGAGCTGGCGAAGGAGGCGCGTGCCGACTGCATCATCGCCACCGGGCGCGGCGATTACCCGAACCAGGTCAACAACGTCCTGTGCTTCCCGTTCATTTTCCGCGGCGCCCTGGATGTCGGCGCGACCACCATCACCTCGGAAATGGAGCTTGCCGCGGTGCGCGCGATCGCCGAACTCGCGCAGGCCGAGGCGTCCGACGTCGTGGCGCAGGCCTATGGGGGGCAGGACCTCAAGTTCGGCCCGGAATACCTGATTCCGCGCCCCTTCGACCCGCGCCTGATCGGCAAGATCGCGCCGGCGGTGGCCAAGGCGGCGATGGATTCCGGCGTGGCGACGCGGCCGCTCGCCGACCTGGAGGCCTACCGTGCCTCGCTCACGCAGTTCGTCTACCACTCCGGCATGATCATGAAGCCGCTCTTTTCGGCGGCCAAGGCGGCGCCGCGGCGCATGGTCTACGCCGAAGGCGAGGACGAGCGCGTGCTGCGCGCGGTGCAGATCGTCTGCGACGAGGGACTGGCCAAGCCCACGCTGATCGGGCGGCCGACGGTCATAGAGCAGCGCATCGAGCGGCTTGGCCTGCGCATCCGGCCCGGCAGGGAATTCGCGCTGGTCAACCCGGAGAGCGATCCGCGCTACCGCGAATACTGGAAGACCTACCATGCGCTCACCGAACGCAAGGGCGTCTCGCCCGAATACGCTCGCGTCGAGATGCGCCGGCGCAATACGCTGATCGGCTCGATGATGATGATCAAGGGCGAGGCCGACGCCATGCTGTGCGGCACATTCGGAACGCATGCCCTGCACCTGCACTACATCGACCAGGTGATCGGCCTCAAGCCCGGCGTGCGGCATTATTCCGCGATGAACGCGCTGATCCTGGAGGGTCGCACGGTGTTCATCTGCGACACCTACGTCACGCCGGACCCGGACGCCGAGCACCTCGCCGAGATGACGGTACTTGCCGCCGAGGAGATCCGCCGCTTCGGTATCGCGCCCAAGGCGGCGCTGCTGTCGGCCTCGAACTTCGGCTCGATCGAGGACCTGCCGTCGGCGCGCAAGATGCGCCAGGCGCTGAAGCTGATCGCCGAGCGCTCGCCGGAGCTGGAAATCGAGGGCGAGATGCACGGCGATTCGGCGCTTTCCGACGCGATCCGCCATAAGGTGTTCCCGAGTTCCAGGCTGAAGGGCGAGGCCAACCTGCTGGTGATGCCGACGCTGGACGCGGCCAACATCTCCTTCAACCTGCTGAAGATCGCCTCCTCGGACAACGTCACCATCGGCCCGATCCTGCTGGGCGCGGCGCGGCCGGTGCACATCCTCACGCCCTCGGCGACCGTGCGCCGCATCGTCAACATGACCGCGCTTTCGGTTGCCGATGCGAACGCGCCGCGCGGCCAGGAACAGACGCTGTTCTAGTGAAGACCGCCCGATGAAACCCCGCGCCGGACTTGTGCTCACGGGAGGCGGCGCGCGCGCCGCCTACCAGGTGGGCGTGGTGAAGGCGGTGCGCGACATCCTCGGCAACCCGGCCAAGAACCCTTTTCCGATCCTCTGCGGCACCTCGGCCGGCGCGATCAACGCGACCACGCTGGCGGTATTCGCCGACAACTTCAGCCGCGGCGTGGGCAACCTCCTGGAAGTCTGGGAGAACATGCACTGCCACCACGTCTACCGCACCGACCCGGGCCATATCATGCGCAGCGGCGCGCGCTGGCTAAGCGCCATGATGCTGCTGTCGCGCCACAACCCGGTGTCGCTGCTCGACAGCGCGCCGCTCAGGGACATGCTCGAGCGCACGCTGCAGTTCGAGCGCATCCAGGAGCACATCGATTCGGGCGCGCTCTACGCTGTCAGCGTCACTGCCTCCGGCTACACGACCGGCCAGAGCGTGTCGTTCTTCCAGGGGGGCTCGGGGCTGGAGGGCTGGGAGCGCAACCAGCGCATCGGCGCCGCGGTCTCGCTCAAGCTCGATTACCTGCTCGCCTCGTCGGCGCTGCCGTTCATCTTCCCGGCGGTCAAGGTGCACCGCGAATACTTCGGCGACGGCTCGGTGCGCCAGATCGCGCCGATCAGCCCTGCGCTGCACCTGGGCGCCGACCGCGTGCTGGTGGTCGGCACCGGGCGCCAGACGCCGGACCAGGCGCGCGCGCGCTCCAACGTCTATCCGTCGGTGGCGCAGATCGCCGGCCATGCGCTGAACTCGATCTTCCTCGACGGCCTGTCGGTCGACCTGGAGCGCCTCGAGCGCATCAACCGCACGCTCAAGCTCATTCCGCGCGAGAAGCTGGAAGACGCCAACCTGCCGCTGCGCCCGGTCAAGGTGCTGTTCATCTCGCCCTCGCAGCCGCTCGAGCGCATCGCCGCGCGCTTCGTGCACGAGCTGCCGCGCACCGTGCGCTTCATCCTGCGGCCCACCGGCGCGCTGAACCGCTCCGGCTCGAACCTGGTGAGCTACCTGCTGTTCGAGGAGTCGTTCTGCCGCACGCTGATCGACCTGGGCTATCAGGATACCGCCGGCCGCGAGCAGGAAGTGCGCGCCTTCTTCGAAGACAACGAGGAATAATCCCGTGGCCGAGCAGAACCCGCAGGACCCGTTCGAGATGTTCCGCAGGCTCTGGGGCCCGCTTGGCGTGCCGGTGCCGGGCATGACGATGCCGACGCTCGACCCCCATGAAATCGAGAAGCGCATCGCCGAGCTGAAATCGGTGGAGGGCTGGCTGAACCTGAACCTGAACATGCTGCGCGCAGCGATCCAGGGCCTGGAAATGCAGAAAGCGGGCCTGAACGCGATGCAGCAGGCGATGAACATGGGCATGCCGCAAGACAAAGACAATAAACCGTAAACAGGAGACGACGCGATGGCAAAGGCAGTTCGGTACCACAAGCAAGGCGGACCCGAGGTCCTGCAGTACGAAGACGTGGCGGTCGGCGATCCGGGACAAGGCCAGGTACGCATCAGGCACACGGCGATCGGCGTCAATTTCGTCGATACCTACCAGCGCTCGGGCCTGTACCCAATGCAACTGCCGGGCGTGGCCGGCAACGAGGGCGCCGGCGTGGTGGAAGCCGTGGGCCCGGGCGTCACCGACCTGAAGGCGGGCGACCGCATCGCCTATACGGGGCTGCCTGGATCCTATTGCGAGCAGCGCGTGGTGCCGGCCGACAGGATGGTGAAATTGCCGCAGGGCATTTCGGAAGAGACCGCGGCTTCGATGATGCTGAAGGGCCTCACGGTGCATTACCTGATCTTCAGCACTTATGCGGTGAAGAAAGGCGAAACGGTGCTCTGGCATGCCGCCGCGGGCGGCGTCGGCCTGATCGCCTGCCAGTGGCTGAAGGCGCTCGGTGTCATCACCATCGGCACGGCGGGCTCGGCCGACAAGCTCGCGCTGGCAAAGGCGCACGGCGCCGATCACCTCGTCAACTATTCCGCGGAAAATTTCGTCGAGAAGGTGAAGGCGATCACCGGCGGCAAAGGCGTGCCGGTGGTGTACGACTCGGTGGGCAAGAGCACCTGGGAAGGGTCGCTCGACTGCCTGCGCCCGCGCGGCCTGATCGTGTCCTTCGGCAACGCCTCGGGCCCGGTGGCGCCGGTGAACCTGGGCATCCTCGCCAGCAAGGGTTCGCTCTACGTCACGCGGCCGACGCTCGCCACGCACATCGCCAGCCGCGCCGACCTGGTCGAGCGCTCGAACGCGCTGTTCGACGTGGTCAAGTCCGGCCAGGTGAAGATCGAAACCACCGCGAAGTACAAGCTCGCCGACGCCCAGCAGGCGCATCGCGACCTCGAGTCGCGCAAGACGACAGGCTCGGTGATCCTGACCCCCTAGGGCGAGGCGGGGCGGCGTTGACGCTGGATGAATTGCGGCGGCGCTTCGCCGGGGCGCCGCCGTCCGGAACCCTCTACGGCGACGAGGGCGCGCGGCCCGAGCCGGCGGCGCTGAAGCCGGCTTCGGTGCTGGTGCCGATCGCGGCGCGTGAACTCGCGCCCACGGTCATCTTCACGCAGCGCTCGGCGCAGCTGAAGGACCATTCCGGGCAGGTGAGCTTTCCCGGCGGCCGCGTCGATGCCGGGGACGCCACGCCGGAGGCGACCGCCCTGCGCGAAGCGCGCGAGGAGATCGGCTTGGATCCGGCGCGCGTCGAGGTTCTCGGCCGCATGCCGGAATACCGCACGGGCACCGGCTTCCGCATTACGCCAGTGGTCGGCATCGTGACCCCGCCTTTCGCGTTGCGGGCCGAGGCAAGCGAGGTGAAGGAGATCTTCGAAGTGCCGCTTGCCTTCCTGCTCGACCCGGCCAACCACCAGCGCCTGTCGCGCGAGTGGCAGGGCGAGACGCGTTGGTTCTTCGCGATACCTTACGAGGGGCATTACATCTGGGGCGCCACCGCCGGGATGCTCGTCAACCTCTCGAAATTTCTCGCTCAAGGTAGACTCTAACGGCCATGGGAATCATCGCGATCGTCGCCGCGCTGGTGCTGGAGCAGTGGCGGCCGCTCGGCGACCGCAAGGCCGTCGCCGCCGCGCTGTCGGGCTGGGCCGACTGGCTGGAGCATTCGTTCAACGCCGGTGAGTCGCGCCACGGCGCGATTGCCTGGCTGATCGCGGCGCTCACGCCGGTGGTCGCGGCGGGAGTGCTGTACGCGCTGTTGATCTGGGCCAGCCCGCTGGCGGCGCTGCTGCTGAACATCGCCTGCCTCTACCTGACGCTCGGCTTCCGCCAGTTCAGCCACTTCTTCACGGGAATCCAGGCCGCGGTTCGCGACGGGGATATCGAGCGGGCGCGCGAACTGCTCGGCGCCTGGCGCGGCGAGCCGGCGACGCACCGCAGCCGCGAGGAGGTGGTCCGCCTCGCCATCGAGGAGGGCATCGCCGCTTCGCACCGGCACGTGTTCGGCGTGCTGTTCTGGTTCGTGCTGCTGCCCGGCCCGAGCGGCGCGATCCTGTACCGCATGGCCTCGTTCCTGCGCCGGCGCTGGGGCGGCAAGGGCGAGTTCGGGCGCTTCGCCGAGCGCGTGCACAAGCTGATGGAGTGGCCCGCCGTGCGCCTGACCGCGGCGTCGTTCGCCGTGGTCGGCGATTTCGAGGATGCGGTCTACTGCTGGCGTACGCAAGCCGCCGCCTGGCCCGACCCGAACATCGGCATCGTGCTCGCGGCCGGCGCCGGCGCGCTCGGCGTCAAGCTCGGCATGCCGCTCACCGAAGTCGAGGGGCTGCAGGTGCGTAGCGACCTGGGCGTCGGCGAAGCGGCCGACGCGCCGCACCTGGACAGCGCCGTCGGCCTGCTCTGGCGCGCGCTGGTGGTCTGGGTTTTCGTGCTGGTGATACTCAGCCTTGCGCGGGTGTTCTGAGCGGGTGGCGGCGGCGCTCCGGCTGGCGGCGCTCTTTACGGCGTTGCTCGTCATGTCTGCGGCGACGGCCGAAGAGGTGTCGATCGATGCCGCGAAAGGCAAGTTGCGCGGAACGCTGGAGCGGCCGGCCGGCGCACGGCCGGCCGTCTGCGCGCTGATCATCGCGGGTTCCGGACCGACGGACCGAGACGGCAATCAGCCGGGCCTGACCAGCGACAGCCTGAAGCAGCTCGCCCTGGGGCTCGCGGCGCACGGCGTATGCGCGCTGCGCTACGACAAGCGCGGCGTCGGTGCGAGCAGCGACGCCGCGCCGGTTGAGAGCGAACTGCTATTCGACGACTATGTTGCGGATGCCGCCGCCTGGCTCGCGCGCCTGAAGCGCATCGGCGGCGCGGGGCGCGTCGCGGTCGTGGGTCACGGCCAGGGCGCCCTGGTCGCGCTGCTCGCCGCGAAGCGCGAGACGGCCTCCGCCGTCGTATCTATCGCCGGCGCCGGGCGGCCTGCCGCGGAACTGATACGCGACCAGCTGCGGGGACTTTCCGATGAAACGCGCAGGCGCGGCGAAGACATCCTCGGCAAGCTCGCGGTGGGCCGGACCGCGCCCGAGATCCCTGCGGAGCTCGGCGCGCTGTTCCGTCCGAGCGTGCAGCCCTACCTGATTTCCTGGTTACGCTACAACCCGGCCGAGGAGATGCGCACGTCCCGCGTCCCGGTGCTGATCGTGCAGGGGACCGCGGACCTCCAGGTGCCCGTGGCCGAAGCGAGGATCCTCGCCGCCGAAAATCCGCTGGCGGCGCTTAGCCTGCTCACGGACATGAATCACGTGCTGAAGCGCTGCCTGTCCGCCGAGGACCAGCGCGCCGCCTATACCGATCCGGCAATGCCGATCGACGCGCGCGTGGTCGACGCGATCGCGGGTTTCCTGCTCAGGACGCCCTGAGCGCGCCGCAGTTCCAGCACTGCGTGAATTGCGGACCCGATGTCTCGCCGCAGGATCCGCAGCGCCAATCAGGACCGCTGGGCGGCGGCTGCCGCAGGATTTCCTGGGCGCGCGGCGCGTCCTCTGCGCGCACCCACAGTTCCGCCTGGCATTCGGCGGGCGGCAGCTCGCCCATGGCCGAGGCGAGAAATTCGTTCCTGACTTCGGCGCGGATGCCCTCGCTCTCGAGCAGGTTGCGCGCGTGGTGGACCGCGATGCGGTTGAACGAGCTGTAGACGCGTTTCAAAGCTGGCGCATCAAAGCCGGAACAGCGCGTCCGCCTTGGCCGCGCAGATAAAGTCGTTCTCCGACAAGCCGCCAACGGCGTGCGTCGAGTATTCGACGCGGCACTTGTTGTAGCCGACCTGCAGGTCCGGGTGGTGATCCTCGCGATGCGAGATCCACGCGAGCGAGTTCACGAAGGCCATGGTCTCGTAGTAGTTCTTGAACGGGTAGAGCTTGACCAGCTTGCCGTCCTCGAGGATCCAGCCCTTCAGCTGCGCCAGCATCTCCTTCGCCTGCTGCTCGTCGAAGGGGGCGACGCTGCCCTCGCAGGGTTTGCAGTGCTTCGTGGCCAGGTCGCTCATGCGGTCCTCAATCTGGCAATGCGCGTCGCTGCCGGCGGGTGCGAGTCGTAGAAGGCGGAATGCAGCGGATCGGGCGTCAGCGTAGACGCATTGTCGCGGTACATCTTAACCAGGGCCTGCACCAGGTCCGCGGATTCGGAAAAGCGGGTGGCATAGGCATCGGCTTCGAACTCGTGCTTGCGGGACAGGACGGTGCCGAGCGGATGCAGGAAAAAACTGAATTCCGAGGAAACCAGCAGGAACAGGAGCAAGGCCATCGGCAGCGTCCTCGATTGCACGCCGAGCCCTTCGTAGAACCATGGCTGCTGCACCAGCAGCCCGAGGATGAACAGCGACACGAGCGCGAAGGCAAAGCTGAATGCCAGGCTCTTCCTGATGTGGTGGAGCTTGTAGTGCCCCAATTCATGGGCAAGCACCGCTTCGACCTCGCCCGGATTGAGCCTTTGCACCAGGGTATCGAACAGCACGATCCGCTTGGAAGCCCCGACGCCCGCGAAGAACGCGTTGCCGTGCGCGGAGCGCTTGGACCCGTCCATCACGAACAGTCCGTGCGAGCGGAAACCGCAGCGCGCCAGCAGGCGCTCGACCCGCTCGACCAGGGCCGTGTCTTCGAGCGGCGAGAACTTGTTGAACCACGGCATGATGAAAGTCGGGATGATCATCTGCATGAAGACCGAGAAGGCCATCAGCACCACCCAGACGTAAAGCCACCAATACGCGCCGGCGGCGCGCATCAGCCACAGCACCGCCACCAGCAGCGGGACGCCGATCACCACGGCGAGGACAATGCCCTTGAGAGTATCGATGATGAACAGTTTCCACGTCATCTTGTTGAACCCGAACCGTTCCTCGATGCCGAAAATGCGGTAGAGCGTCGCCGGCAGGCCGATCGCCGACGTCAGCGCCAGCACCGTGAGAATGAGCGCCGTGCCATGCGTGATCGAATCAAGGGGAAACACGCGTTCCCATTGCGCGGATATCCACTGCACCGCGCCGCCCAGGGTCAGCAGCAGCAGCAGCAGCGCATTCAGGCAGATTTCCGTGACCTGCAGGCGACCTTTCGCGATCGTGTAGTCGGCGGCCTTCTGGTGCGCCGCGAGAGGAATCGCGCCAGCGAAGGATTCCGGCACCGCGTCGCGATGCGCGCGCACGTAGCGCGACTGGCGCGCCGCGAGCCACAGGCGCCCGGCGGTCGCGGAAGCGAGCGCGGCGAGGAAGACCCAGGTGAAGGCGTAGCTCATGCCGTGAGAGAATACGGCATGGCCGCAGTTTTGAACAAACCCGATCAGAACAACCTCATCTGGATCGACATGGAGATGACCGGCCTGGTGCCGGACAGCGACCGGATCATCGAGATCGCGGTGCTGGTGACCGATTCGCAGCTCAATCTGATCGCCGAAGGCCCGGTGCTGGTGGTCAGGCAGCCCGACGAAGTGCTCGGCGCGATGGATTCATGGAACCGCTCGGTGCACGGCAAGTCGGGACTGGTCGAGAAGGTCAAGGCCTCCACGCTGGACGAGGCGGTCGCGGAAAGGCGGACGATCGAATTCCTCGCGCAGTACGTGCCGCCGGGCATGTCGCCGATGTGCGGCAATTCGATCTGCCAAGACCGGCGCTTTCTCGCGCGCTGGATGCCGAAGCTGGAAGCCTTCTTCCTCTACCGCAATCTGGACGTCTCGACGCTGAAGGAGCTGGTGAAGCGCTGGAAGCCCGAGATCGTCAAGGACATGATGAAGCTGAAGCAGGGCAAGCACGAAGCCCTCGCCGACATCTACGAGTCGATCGAGGAGCTGAAGTTCTACCGCAAGTCGGTCATGACGATCTAGTCCGCCTGGATCCCGGCCTGCTTGATCAGCCGGGCATATCTGGCGAGTTGTTCCGTCGTCGCCCTGCGCAATTCCTCCGGCGACGAGCCGCGCGGCGTGAGTCCCTGGGCGATGAGCTTTTCGCGCACGCCGGGGTCGGCGAGCGCGCTGACGATTTCGGCATGCAGGCGCTCGACGATGTCCTTCGGCGTGCCGGCGGGCACCATGATCGCGAACCAGGAGTTGAACTCGAAGCCGGGCAGCCCCGATTCCGACACCGTGGGCACCTGCGGGAACTGCGGCAGGCGCGCTGGCGTCCCGACGCCGATCAGCCTGAGCTTGCCGCCGCGAACCAGCGAAGCCACCGTCGCGAGGCCCTGGAAGGCCACCGGCACCTGGCCGGCGGCGACGTCGAGCGCCGCTTGCGTGGCGCCCTTGTAGGGAATGTGCGTGAGCGTGATGCCGGCGCTCGAAGCGAACAGCGCCATGGCGATGTGCTGCGGGCTGCCGTTGCCGCCGGAGCCGTAATTGATGGCGCCCGGGTTCGCCTTCGCGGCCGCGATCAGCGCGCCTGCGTTCGCATAAGGCGCGCCGTTCGAGGCCACCAGGCCCCATTCCACGGTTGCCACCAGCGACACCGGCTCGAAGTCCTTCTGGATGTCCCAGGGCATCTTCGCGTGCAGGGCGGGCAGCATGGTCATGATGCTGTCGTTGAAGCCGGCGATGGTGTAGCCGTCGGGCGCGGATTTCGCGGCGCGCTCGGTGCCGATCAGGCCGGCGGCGCCTGGCAGGTTCTCCACCGCGATCGCGCCCTTCATGTTGTCGGCCATGCGCTGCGCGACGATGCGCGCCGCGTTGTCCACCGCGCTCGCCGCCGCGAGCGGGACGATCATGCGGATGGGTCTGGAAGGGTATTGCGCGGAGACTGCCTGTGCGAAGGCAGTGAGAGCAACTGCAAGATAGATCAAACCACTTCGACGATGCACTCGATCTCCACCGGGATGCCCATCGGCAGCGAGCCCATGCCGACCGCCGAGCGCGCATGCTTGCCGGCTTCGCCGAGCACCTCGACGAACAGGTCCGAGCAGCCGTTGATGACCTTCGGATGGTCCGTGAATTCCGGGACGGCGTTGACCATGCCGAGCACCTTCACCACGCGCTTCACCTTGTCGAGGCTGCCCAGTTCCGCGCGCATCACCGCCAGCAGGTCCAGCCCGACCGAGCGCGCCGCCTGGTAGCCCTGTTCGATGGTGAAGTCGCGGCCGAGCTTGCCCATCGGGCGGCATCCGTGCGCGTCCGCGCGCGGGCCTTTGCCGGCGAGGAACAACAGGTTGCCCGCGCGCACCGCGTTCACGTAGTTGGCGACCGGGCTGGAGACCGTGCCGAGGTCGATGCCGAGCTTCCTGAGGTTGTCTTCGGCGCTCATTCGGGAAAACTATGCCAGCGCTACTCCAGCGGTACAACTTTGCCGGGATTCATCAGGCCTTCGGGGTCGAAGACCTTCTTGATGTCGCGCATCAGGTCCATCACGTCGTCGCCCAGCTCCATCCGCATCGAGCCCATCTTGCCCATGCCGACGCCGTGCTCGCCGGTGCAGGTGCCTTCCATCTTGAGGGCTCTGGTTACGAGGCGCTGGTTGAACTTCTTCGCGATCTCGGTCTGCTCCGGCTTGTCCGGGTCCACCATCAGCATCAGGTGGAAGTTGCCGTCGCCGATGTGGCCGAGCAGCGGCACCGGGTTGATGTAGTCCTTCACGTCGTCCATGGTCTCGTGCACGCACTCGGCGAGGCGCGAAATCGGCACGCAGACGTCGGTCGATACGGCGCGCACCCCGGGCTTGATCTGCAGGCAGGCGAAGTAGGCGTCGTGGCGCGCCTGCCAGAGCTGCGTGCGCTCCTCGGGCTTGGTCGCCCAGACGAAATCCCTGCCGCCGTGCTCCTTGGCGATGGCCTGCACCGTCTCGGCCTGTTCGACCACGCTCGCCTTCGAGCCGTGGAACTCGAAGAACACCGTGGGCGCCACGCGGTAATTCGTCTTCTTGAACTTGTTGATCGCATCCACCGTCTTTTCGCAGACGATGTCGCAGCGCGCGACCGGCACGCCGGACTGGATGGCCTGGATCACGGTGTTGGTGCAGCCGTCCACCGAGTCGAAGGCGCAGACCGCCGCGGACATGGCTTCCTGCACCGGGTAGAGCCGCACCGTCACCTCGGTGATGATGCCGAGCGTGCCCTCGGAGCCGACGAAGAGGCGGGTCATGTCGTAGCCGGCGGCGGACTTCTTCGCGCGCCGCGAGGTCTGGATGACGCGGCCGTCGGCGAGCACCACCTTCAGCGACAGCACGTTCTCGCGCATGGTGCCGTAGCGCACCGCGTTCGTGCCGGAGGCGCGCGTCGCTGCCATCCCGCCGAGCGTCGCGTCCGCGCCCGGGTCCACCGGGAAGAACAGGCCCGTGTGCTTTATGTGTTCGTTCAGCTGCTTGCGCGTCACGCCCGCCTGCACCACCGCGTCCAGGTCGGATTCGTGGACGTCGAGCACCTTGTTCATCTGCGAGAGGTCGATGCACACGCCGCCCTTGACCGCGAGGATATGGCCCTCGAGCGAGGTGCCGACGCCGTACGGGATCATCGGCACCCGGTGCGTGCGGCAGATGTTGACGATGTCGCGCACTTCCTCGGTGGTCCTCGCGAACACCACCACGTCCGGCAGCGCATAGGGAAAATACGACTCGTCCTTGCCGTGATGCTCCCGCACCGCGTGCGAGGTCGAGACGCGGTCGCCGAGCAGGGCCTTCAGCTCGGAGACCACGGACTGGTCGAATTCGCGGGCTTTATTCATGACTTATTTTAATTTGATCTCGCCCTCGAAGGGGACCTTTACCCCGAGCGCGGGGACCTCGAGCGTGACCCTCGCGGCCAGCACCTCTTCCCCGGACAGCTTCTTTTGCTGCAGCGCAGCCTGCACCGCCTGCTCGATTTCGCGCTGCGAATTGATGCCGACCATCTTGAGGAATTTCCGGATGCTCAGGTTGAACGTCTCTTGATCCATCAGCTTCCTCCTTTGAGTATCTTTCCCGCCAGTTCCTTGCCCAGCTCGACGCCCCACTGGTCAAAGCTGTTGATGTTCCAGAGCACGCCCTGCGTGAAGACCTTGTGCTCGTACAACGCGATCAGCCGGCCGAGATCCCTGGGCGTGAATGCCCGGAACTTCAGGATACTCGAGGGCCGGTTGCCCGGATGACGTTTGTGGGCAGGCAACGCGGCATCGCTGGTTCCGAACGCGAGGGCGTCGGCCTGGGCACGCACATTGGCCGCGAGCGCCTCGTTGACCGAAGCGTCGATGAAATCCGCCGCCACCGGCTGCGGCCCCTGGTGCAGCTGCTGCATGAACGCATGCTGCGCGTTCGTGCCCTCGGCACCGAACAGGACCGGGCAGGTCGCGTAGCCGACCGGCCGGCCCTCGCGGTCCACGCCCTTGCCGTTGGATTCCATTTCCAGCTGCTGCAGGTAGGCCGGTAGCAGGCGCAGCCGGTGCGAATAGGGCAGCACCGCGTGCGCCTGCAGGCCGAGGAAGTTGACGTTCCAGGCGCCAAGCAGCGCCATCAGCGCGGGCACATTCGATTCGAGCGGCGTGCCGAGGAAATGCTCGTCGATGTCGCGGCCGCCCGCGAGGAACTCGGCAAACGCCGCGGCGCCGATCGCCAGCTGCGCGGCGAGGCTCGCCGCCGACCAGACCGAATACCGGCCGCCGACCGACTCCGGCATGGAGAGTACCTCGGCCGCGCCGAACCTGCGCGCCGCCTCGGCGTTCGAGGTCACGGCGCAGAAATTCCCGAAGCCCCGTTGCCGTGCGGCCTGCGCGTTCGCCAGCGTTTCCTGCGTGGAAAAGGTCTTGGAGACCACGACGATCAGCGTCGCCGCGGGTTGCGCGCCGGCCAGCGCGCGCTCCAGCTCGACCGGGTCGACGTTGGCGACGAAGCGCACGTCGACGTCGCGGTTGCCGAATGCATCCGCGAGCAGGCGCGGGCCGAGGTCCGAGCCGCCGGTGCCGAGATTGACGATCCGCGTGTATTTCCCGGCATCTTTTATTCCTGCGGCGACTTCCGAGCGAACGGCGATGTGCCCAACTGCGCGTCCCTCGGTCGTGTTGATCTTCTCGCCCGCAAACAAAGCCGCGCGCCATTCGTCGAAGCCGCGCTCGGCGGCGAGCTGGGTGAGCAGCTTCAGCGCGAGCGCGCCGGCGCGCTGGCGCGAATAGTCCAGGCGCAGGCCCGGCGCCTCCGCGGCCATAGCCTTCGCGCGTGCCGCGTCGCGCGAGAACAGGTCTGCCAGCTGCGCGGCGCGCCAGTTTTCGGCGTGCGCCTCGAGCTTCTTCCACGCTGGGCAGGCGGTGGGCGGGGTAGTGTTCATCCGCCGTAACGATACAGCCGATAGCGCTCGCCCCGGTCGCCGGGCCGGCCGACGTCGGCGAGCTTGTGCCAGCCGGTTCCCGGCGGGCGTTCCTCCTTCGGCTTGCCCTGCACGATCAGGTAACGGCACTTCGTGGGCGCAGCGGCTTGCAGCGGCTCGGTGACGATGCCCGCGTGGTAGCTCATGGCTGCTCGCTGCGGCGGCGCGAGTTCGACCTCGGCGACGCAGCCCGAATCGGGCGGCAGCATCGACCGGACCTGCAATGCGACGCTGCGGTAGCTCCTCACATGGTCGACCCAGGGCAGCAGCAGGGTGGCGAAACAACCCCAGAGCAGCGCCACGCCCGCCGCCCAGCGCGTCACGCCGCGCGTAGGCGAGCGCTCGGTGAAGAACGCGAGGTACAGCCAGGCCAGCGTCAGCACCAGGGCGGCCGCGAAGGGCAGCGGCTCGAAATGCGAGACGAAACCGGGCGCGGTCTTGGCGAAATTGTTGGCGATTTTCGGCGGCACGCCGGTCATCGTCGCGAAGTAGCCGAGCCAGATCAGGCCGGTGAAGAAGCCGAAGGTCATGACGCCGAACCAGTCGAGCGAGTTGGCGGCGCCGCGCCGGAGGCGGGCCACGCCGTGCGCGCCGAGCATCGCCAGCGGCGGGACCAGCAGCATCGCGTTGATGTCCTGGCGAGGCCCGGCCCAGGCGATCGCCGGCAGCGCGATCAGCGCCGTCGCGAGCGGCATGAACACGCGCGGGCTGCGCCATTGCCGGCGCAGCGTCCAGGCCGACCAGGCGGCGAGCGGCCAGGCGGGCCAGGCGAACCAGCTGGCGACCGAGAGGTAGTAGCGCAGGTTTTCGAGGAATTCGCCGCGCGGCTGCGTCGCGCCCCGCCACCAGGCCTGAGCCAGGTCCGGCGCGCGCAGCGCGAGCGCGATGGGCCAGGAAGCGGCGACCAGCAGGAAGATGGGAATCGCCGCGCCGAAAAAGCGCAGCGCCCTCGCCGTGCGCCACTCGTCGCAGACGAGGTGCGAGAGCAGGGCGGCAGCGCCGATCACCAGCGGCACCACCGGCCCGGCAGAAAGAAACGCGACGCCGAGCGCCACGCCGAAGGCGATGCCGGTCCGGCCGGGCCGTTTCTTGCTGACGAACAGCAGGCACAACGCGGCACAGGCGGCGGCCAAGCCGGCGATGTCGGGCACGGCTTCGTGCACGTGGAAGAACAGGCCGATCGAGCCGACCATGAGCAGCGCGGCGGCGGCGCCTGCGTTGCGGCGTTCCACTTTGGTCGTGCCCGGCTGGGTCGAGTGGCGCGCCGCCAGGTACAGGAACCAGAGCGCGGCGAACATCGACAGGCCGCTGACCAGGCGTACCGCGTTGTGGAATCCGAGCAGGCCGCCGAAGGCCTTGCCGAAGGCGAGCGCAAGCCAATAGTAGAAGGGCGGGTCTTCCAGCCAGGGCTGGCCGGCGATGCGCGGCACCATCCAGTCGCCCGTCAGGTGCATCTGGTTGACGACCTCGATGGTGAGGACGTCGGACGCGCGCCAGGGGTCGTGCCCGACCAAGCCCGGCGCGACGAACGCCAGGGCAATCAGGATGAGGACGGCGTGCGAAGGGGGAAGCTGCAGGCGGGGCAGCATCCCCGGAACCTATCAGGTTAAGCGCGGACCTTCAGGCCGGCTTCTTCTTGGTGTAGCGCCGCTTGAATTTCTCGACCCGGCCGGCGGTGTCCATGATCTTCTGCTTGCCGGTGTAATGCGGGTGCGATTCGGAGGAGATTTCGATTTTCACCACCGGGTATTCCTTGCCGTCGGTCCATTTCATCTTCTCGCGGCCCTTGGTGTCGATCACGGCGCGCGTGAGGAAGGAATGGTTGACGGAGGTGTCGGTGAAGATCACCGGCTGGTAATCGGGGTGGATGCCTGGTTTCATGGAATGCTTCCTGCCTTCAAAAAGGCGCGAATTATACTTAAATCAGGAACTTAGAGCAACTAGCCCCGGCGCGAAGTCATGGAGTCGAAGAACTCGGCGTTCGATTTGGTGGCGCGCACCTTGTCGATGAGGAATTCCGCCGCTTCCAGCTCGTCCATCGGATAGAGCAGCTTCCTCAGCACCCAGATCTTCTGCAGCACTTCCTTGGCGATGAGCAGTTCCTCGCGGCGGGTGCCGGAGCGGTTGACGTTGATCGCGGGGAAGATGCGCTTCTCGTGCATGCGGCGGTCGAGGTGGATCTCGAGGTTGCCGGTGCCCTTGAATTCCTCGTAGATCACGTCGTCCATGCGGCTGCCGGTGTCGATCAGCGCGGTGGCGATGATGGTGAGCGAGCCGCCTTCTTCCACGTTTCTCGCCGCGCCGAAGAAGCGCTTCGGCTTCTGCAGCGCGTTGGCGTCGACGCCGCCGGTGAGCACCTTGCCGGAGGCGGGCTGCACGGTGTTGTAGGCGCGCGCGAGGCGGGTGATGGAATCGAGCAGGATGACGACGTCTTTCTTGTGCTCGACCAGGCGCTTGGCCTTCTCGATCACCATTTCGGCGACCTGCACGTGGCGTGAAGCGGGCTCGTCGAAGGTGGAGGCGACCACTTCGCCGCGCACCGAGCGCGACATCTCGGTCACTTCCTCCGGGCGTTCGTCGATCAGCAGCACGATGATCGAGGCGTCCGGGTGGTTGGCGGCGAGCGCGTGCGCGATGTGCTGCAGCATCACGGTCTTGCCGGCCTTTGGCGGCGACACGATCAGGCCGCGCTGCCCCTTGCCGATCGGCGCGATGATGTCGATGATGCGGCCGGTGAGGTTCTCCTCGGCCTTCATCTCGCGCTCGAGCTTGAACGCCTTGTCCGGGTGCAGGGGGGTGAGGTTCTCGAACAGGATCTTGTGCTTGCCGGCCTCGGGCGCCTCGCCGTTGACCTTGTCCACCTTCACCAGCGCGAAGTAGCGCTCGCCGTCCTTCGGCGTGCGGATCTCGCCCTCGATGGTGTCGCCGGTGTGCAGGTTGAAGCGGCGGATCTGCGAGGGCGAGACGTAGATGTCGTCGGTGCTCGCCAGGTAGGAAGTCTCGGGCGAGCGCAGGAAGCCGAAGCCGTCGGGCAGCACTTCCAGCGTGCCGTCGCCGAAGATGGATTCGCCCTTCTTCGCCTGGTTCTTCAGCATGGCGAAGATCAGGTCCTGCTTGCGCATCCGGTTCGCGCCGTCTACGCCGCTCTCGGTCGCCTTTTCGAGCAATTCCGAGACGTGGAGGTTTTTAAGCTCTGAAAGCTGCATGTTCGACCGTCGAATGCGTCAATTGAATGGAATCTGGCCCTGTGCTGCGGCCGTGTTCTTCTGAGAGGAAGATGCGCTTGACCCCGCGCTGGGGTGCTGCCGCAGCGCCGTCGTCCAAGGCAGCGCTGCTATGACTACAGAGTAGGGTTTTTAGATATTGCTGTCAAGGAAAGCAGTGAGTTGCGATTTGGAAAGCGCGCCCACCTTGGTCGCTTCGACGTTGCCGTTCTTGAACAGCATCAGGGTCGGGATGCCGCGGATGCCAAACTTGGCCGGCGTCGACTGGTTCTCGTCCACGTTGATCTTGGCGATCTTCAGGCGGCCGTCGTATTCCTTGGCCACCGCCTCCAGGATCGGGGCGATCGACTTGCAGGGACCGCACCATTCGGCCCAGTAATCCACCAGCACCGGGACCTCGGACTTGAGGACCTCGGGTTCGAAACTGTCATCGGTCACGTGCCGGATTGCTTCACTGCTCATGGTTCCTCGTTCGGAAGATGCGGGGAGGTGCTGCCAGAGCCCCTATTATGAGGCCTCGCCCCGGCGGCGGGCTGAACGTATGCTAAACTATTGATTAATATGACATACGTGGTCACCGAAACCTGCATCAAGTGCAAGTACACCGACTGCGTGGACGTCTGCCCGGTGGACTGCTTCCGGGAAGGGCCCAACATGCTGGTCATCGACCCGGACGAGTGCATCGACTGCACCCTCTGCGTTGCCGAGTGCCCGGTGGAGGCGATCTACGCCGAGGACGACGTGCCCGACAGCCAGAACGGCTGGATCGCACTGAACAAGGAACTGGCCGCCGGCTGGAAGCCGATCATCGAGCGCAAACCCGCCCCCGCGGATGCGGATGCCTGGGCCAAGGTAAAAGAAAAAAAGCACTTGCTGGAGCGTTGACGTCAGCGCGGTGAAAGCCGTGGCGTCGCTTTTGCACGGCATCGCCGAAAAAATAGCGAAATTGCGGTAACGACCGTGTCATCTCGTTGCCTTAGCCTGAACCAGGGAGCAATCAGGCAGGAAGAGGAGTACCCCATGGACCAGCCGGAACTTGCGTTGACCGCCGTATTTCTCAAGGGGAAGCACGGCTACACCGGATTCGTGGAAGAACTGCCCGGCGTGAACTCGCAGGGCCAGACCCTGGAGGAAGCGCGCGACAACCTGCAGCGCCTCGCCGCCGTGGTCTTCGACGAAGAGCGCCAGCAGTCGGAGGCCATGCTCGAGGGCAAGGAAGTGGTGCGCGAGCAGTTCCGGGTGGCGGTACCGAGGGTGTGATCCGCGCGCGGCCGTCCCGCGGCCGCAATATTCAGTTACAAGATGGATTCGGCTCCCGGTCCCCGGGGAGGTTATAAAGGGGGCTTCGCCTTGGGGGATCGGATCGGTGACGAAACGCAATTGGGCCTTGGGCATCGCTTTGGCGGTGCTGCTCGCGGCAGGTGCGGGCTACTACTACCAAAATCACCGCGCGCCGGCCGGCGCGTCGGATGCCACCGGGAAGGGCGGAAAAGGGGGCAGGGGCGGGAGCGGCCCGGTGCCGGTGGTGGCGGCCGCCGCGACCACCGCCGACGTGGGCGTGGTGATCGATGCGCTGGGCTCGGTGACGCCCATCGCCACCGTCACCGTGCGCAGCCGCGTCGACGGCCAGCTCATGAAGATCCTGTTCCGCGAGGGACAGATGGTGCGCGCGGGCGACCTGCTCGCGGAACTCGACGTGCGCCCTTACCAGGCGGCGCTCGACCAGGCGGAGGCGACGCTCGCGCGCGACCGCGCGCTGCTGAAGAACGCGCAGCTCGACCTGGAGCGCTACAAGGTCCTGTTCCAGCAGGACTCGGTCGCCAAGCAGCAGCTCGACACGCAGGACTCGCTGGTGCGCCAGAACGAGGCGACGGTGAAAATGGACCTGGCGGCGGTCGAGACCGCGCGCCTGAACGTCACCTACAGCCGCATCACCGCGCCGGTCGAGGGCCGCGTCGGCCTGCGGCAGGTCGACCTCGGCAACATCGTGCACGCCAGCGACGCCAACGGCCTGGTGGTAATCACCCAGCTGCAGCCGATTACCGCGGTGTTCACCATCCCGGAGGACAGCCTGCCGGCGGTGATGAAGAAGCTGCGCGCCGGCGAGAAGCTCGCCGCGGCAGCCTACGACCGCGCCGGCAAGGCCCGGCTCGCCGAGGGCTTGCTGCTCGCCGCCGACAACCAGATCGACCCGACCACCGGCACGGTGAAGCTGAAGGCGCAGTTCGCCAACGGCGACCTGAGCCTGTTCCCCAGCCAGTTCGTCAACGTCAAGCTGATGGTGGACGTGAAGCACGGCGCCACCGTCGTGCCCTCGGCGGCGGTGCAGCGCGGCACGCCGGGCACCTTCGTCTACGCGGTCAATCCGGAAACCAAGACGGTCAGCGTGCAGAAGGTGCGGCTCGGGCCCGCGCAGGGCGAAAAGGTTTCCATCGAGTCCGGCCTCGAGCCCGGCACGCTGGTGGTGGTGGACGGCGCCGACAAGCTGCGAGAGGGCGCGGCGGTGGAGCTGGTGGTGCGCGAAATCCCGGTGGCCAAGGCGCGCAAGGGCGGCGAAGGCGGCGGCCTCTCGCCCGAGGAGCGGCTCAAGCGCTGGCAGGAATTGAACGCCCGCATCGACAAGGGCGAATTCGGAGAAGAAATCAGGAAGCTCCCGGAGGAAGAGCGCAAGCAAAAGATGCGGGAGCTGCGGAAACAGAAGCAGCAGTGAAGCCGAAGAAGTGAATCCGCCGCTTTGAATCCCTCACGTCCTTTCATCCTGCGGCCGGTGGCGACATCGCTGTTCATGCTCGCCATCCTGCTGACCGGGATCATCGCCTACCGCGTGCTGCCGATCTCGGCGCTGCCGCAGGTGGATTACCCGACGATCCAGGTGACCACGCTCTACCCGGGCGCGAGCCCGGACGTGATGACCTCTTCGATCACCGCGCCGCTGGAGCGCCAGCTCGGGCAGATGCCGGGCCTGAACCAGATGTCCTCGACCAGTTCCGGCGGCGCCTCGGTGATCACGCTGCAGTTCTCGCTCGAGCTCAGCCTGGACATCGCCGAGCAGGAGGTGCAGGCGGCGATCAACGCCTCGGGTTCGTTCCTGCCCACTGACCTGCCGATGCCGCCGGTCTACAGCAAGGTGAACCCGGCGGACGCGCCGATCCTCACGCTCGCGATCACCTCCGGCACGCTGCCGCTGCCGAAGCTGCAGAACCTGGTCGACACGCGCGTCGCGCAGAAGATCTCCCAGCTGCCCGGCGTCGGCCTGGTGTCGATCGCCGGCGGCCAGCGGCCCGCGGTGCGCATCCGCGCCAACCCGAAAGCGCTCGCCGCCTACGGCATGTCGCTGGACGACCTGCGCACGGCGATCGGCGTCGCCAACGTCAACCAGGCCAAGGGCAGCTTCGACGGCCCGGCGCGCGCCTCGACGATCGACGCCAACGACCAGCTGAAATCGGCCGATGAGTACCGCAACCTGATCATCGCCTACAAGTCGGGCCGGCCGATCCTGCTAAGCGACGTCGCGGTGACGGTGGATGACGCCGAGAACGTGCGCCTGGCGGCCTGGGCGAACCGGACCGCGGCGGTGCTGCTCAACATCCAGCGCCAGCCCGGCTCCAACGTGATCGAGGTCGTCGACCGCGTGAAGAAACTGCTGCCGCAGCTGCAGGCGACGCTGCCCGGCACGGTGGACGTGGCGCTGCTCTCGGACCGCACCACCACCATCCGCGCCTCGGTGCGCGACGTGATGATCGAGCTCACGCTGGCGGTGGTGCTGGTGGTGCTGGTCATCTTCCTCTTCCTCAGGAACGCCGCGGCGACCACCATCCCGAGCGTCGCGGTGCCGCTGTCGCTGGTGGGCACACTGGGCGTCATGTACCTCGCCGGCTTCAGCATCAACAACCTGACCCTGATGGCGCTCACCATCGCCACCGGCTTCGTGGTCGACGACGCGATCGTGGTGATCGAGAACATCGCGCGCTACATCGAGGATGGCGATCCGCCGCTCGAGGCTGCGCTCAAGGGCACCGCGCAGATCGGCTTCACCATCATCTCGCTGACCATCTCGCTGATCGCGGTGCTGATCCCGCTGCTGTTCATGGGCGACGTGGTCGGGCGCCTGTTCCGCGAGTTCGCCGTCACGCTGGCGGTGTCGATCCTGATCTCCGCGCTGGTCTCGCTGACGCTCACGCCCATGATGTGCGCGCGCATCCTGAAGGCGAAGGCGGACGAGCCGCCGGAGGCCGAGCGCGGCCGCCTGCACCAGCTGAGCGGGCTGTTCTTCGAGCGCGTGATCGCGCGCTACGCGGTGATGCTCGACTGGGTGCTGCAGCGCCAGCGCGCGACCCTGGGCGTCGCGCTCGGCACGCTCGCGCTCACGGTGCTGCTCTACGTCTTCATCCCCAAGGGCTTTTTCCCGGTGCAGGACACGGGCCTGATCCAGGGCATCTCGGAGGCGCCGCAGTCGATCTCCTTCGGCGCGATGTCCGAGCGCCAGCAGGCGCTGGCCGCCGCGGTGCTGGAGGATCCGGCGGTCGACAACCTCTCCTCGTTCATCGGCGTGGACGGCGTCAACACCACGCTGAACAGCGGGCGCATGCTGATCAACCTGAAGCCGCTCGAGAAGCGCGATGCCAGCGCGGTCGAGGTGATCCGCCGCCTGCAGCAGCGCATCGCGAAGGTCGAGGGCATCACGCTCTACATGCAGCCAGTGCAGGACCTCACGATCGAGGACCGCGTCAGCCGCACGCAGTACCAGATGACGGTCGAGGATGCCGACCCGGACGAGCTTTCGCTATGGGTGCCGAAGCTGGTGGAGAAGCTGCGCGCGCTGCCGGGGCTGGCCGACGTCGCGGGCGACCTGCAGGACCAGGGCCTGCAGGCCTACGTCGAGATCGACCGCGCCACGGCGAGCCGCCTCGGCATCACGGTCGGCGCGATCGACAACGCGCTCTACAACGCCTTCGGCCAGCGCCTGATCTCCACCATCTTCACGCAGACCACGCAGTACCGCGTGGTGCTGGAGGCGGCGGGCGAATTCCAGCGCGGGCCGGCGGCGCTAGACGACGTGTACGTCAACTCGTCGACCGGCGAGCAGGTGAAGCTGTCCACCGTGGCGCACGTGGTGGAGAAGACCGCGCCGCTGGTCGTCAACCACCTCGGCCAGTTCCCGGCAGCGACGATTTCCTTCAACCTCGCGCCGGGCGCGTCGCTCGGCGACGCGGTCGAGGCGATCACCGCCGCCGGCCGGGAAATCGCGCTGCCGCTCAGCGTGCAGGTGCGCTTCCAGGGCGCGGCGCTCGCCTTCCAGGCCTCGCTCACCAACACGCTGCTGCTGATCATCGCGGCCATCGTCACCATGTACATCGTGCTGGGCGTGCTCTACGAGAGCTACATCCACCCGGTCACGATCCTGTCCACGCTGCCCTCGGCGGGCGTCGGCGCGCTGCTCGCGCTGATGCTGGCGGGCAAGGACCTCGACATCATCGCCATCATCGGCATCATCCTGCTGATCGGCATCGTCAAGAAGAACGCGATCATGATGATCGACTTCGCGCTGGACGCCGAGCGCAACGAGGGCAAGAGCCCGCACGAGGCGATCCGCCAGGCCTGCCTGCTGCGCTTCCGGCCGATCCTGATGACCACCATGGCCGCGCTGCTCGCGGCGCTGCCGCTGATGCTCGGCACCGGCGTGGGCTCCGAGCTGCGCCACCCGCTCGGCATCACCATGGTGGGCGGCCTGCTGCTCAGCCAGGCGCTGACGCTGTTCACCACGCCGGTGATCTACCTCTGGTTCGACGGCCTGTCGAAGCGATTCGGCGGCGAAACCGGCGTAGCGGCCGCGAAATGAACATTTCCGCCCCCTTCGTCCAGCGGCCCGTCGCGACCACGCTGCTCACGATCGCGGCGGTGCTCGCCGGCGCGGTCGCCTTCAGCACGCTGCCGGTGTCGCCGCTGCCGCAGGTGGATTTCCCGACCATCTCGGTGAGCGCCTCGCTGCCGGGGGCGAGCCCGGAAACCATGGCCTCGACGGTGGCGACGCCGCTCGAGCGTTCGCTCGGCGTGATCGCCGGCGTCACGGAGATGACCTCGTCGTCGTCGCTCGGCCAGACGCGCGTGGTGCTGCAGTTCGACCTGAACCGCGACATCGACGGCGCGGCGCGCGACGTGCAGGCGGCGATCAACGCGTCGCGCACGCTGCTGCCCACCGGGCTGCCGAGCAACCCGACCTACCGCAAGGTGAATCCGGCGGACGCGCCGATCATGATCGTCGCGCTGACCTCCGACACCATGACGCAGGGGCAGATGTACGATGCCGCCTCCACCATCCTCGCGCAGAAGCTCTCGCAGCTGCGCGGCGTGGGGCAGGTGACCGTCGGCGGCAGCTCGCTGCCCGCGGTGCGCGTCGAGCTAAACCCGAACGCGCTCTACAAGTACGGCGTCGGCCTGGAGGCGGTGCGCACCGCG
>DATJYN010000052.1:0-7131 GCA_035499575.1 Burkholderiales bacterium
CGGCACCACGCGTGAAACCAGGCCGGCGCGCTCCGCTTCCGCCGCATCCATCATGCGCGCGGTCAGGCACAGGTCCATCGCCTTCGCCTTGCCGACCGCGCGCGGCAGGCGCTGCGTGCCGCCCGAGCCCGGCAGCACGCCGAGGTTGATCTCGGGTTGGCCGAACTTCGCGCTCTCGGCGGCGATGATGATGTCGCACATCATCGCCAGTTCGCAGCCGCCGCCCAGCGCATAGCCCGCGACCGCCGCGATGACGGGTTTGCGCACGCTGCGGATGTGCTCCCAGTCGCGCGTGATGTAGTTCGTCCGGTACGCATGCTGGAAATCGAAATCCTTCATGGCGCCGATGTCGGCGCCGGCCGCGAAGGCCTTGTCGTTGCCGGCGATCAGGATTGCGCCGACCTGGTCGTCGGCATCGAATCCGTGCAGCGCGGCGCCCAGCTCCTGCATCAGTTTGGGCGCAAGCGCATTCAGCTGCTTCGGCCGGTTCAGCGTGATCAGCGCGACGCGCCCCCTGACTTCGGTAGCGATGAATTCGTAGCCCATGCAGTGGATTTTAGCTAAGCTTTGCCCATGGAACCCGTTCTCGTTTCGCTCGATGCAGGCGTGTTGCGCCTGACGCTCAACCGCCCGGACACGCTGAATGCCTTCACGGTCGCCATGACGCAGGCCCTCGCTGCTGCGATGGCGCGCGCCGAGGCGGAAAGCGCCGTGCGCTGCGTGCTGATCACGGGCGCCGGCCGCGGCTTCTGCGCCGGCCAGGACCTGACCGAACGGGACATGAACGCGAAGGACATCGATCTCGGCGGCGGTCTCGACACCCGCTACAACCCGCTCGTCAGGCGCATGCGCGCGCTGGGCAAACCGGTCGTCTGCGCGGTGAACGGCGTGGCGGCGGGCGCGGGCGCCAATTTCGCGCTCGCCTGCGATATCGTGTTCGCCGCGCGTTCGGCCTCCTTCATACAGGCCTTCGTGAAAATCGGCCTGGTGCCCGATTGCGGCGGCACCTATTTCCTGCCGCGGCTCGCGGGCATGCAGCGCGCGATGGCGCTGGCGATGACCGGCGACCGCTTGAGCGCCGAGGACGCCGAGCGCTTCGGCGTGATCTGGAAATGCGTAGACGACGCGCAGCTCGCCGCCGAAACGGAGAAATTCGCGCGCGCATTGGCGGGCGGCCCGACGAAATCGCTCGGCTTGATCAAGAAAGCCATGTACAGCTCGGCGAACAACACCCTGGCGGCCCAGCTCGACCTGGAGCGCGACCTGCAGCGCGAAGTCGGCAAGGGCGCGGACTATCGCGAAGGCGTGGCCGCATTCCTCGAGAAGCGCAAGCCGCAGTTCACCGGGAAATGAAGCGCTTTCCGCTCGAAGCAATTGAGAAGGCGTCGGGCAAGAAACTGCGCGCGCTGCAGCTGTCTCGCCTGAAGCGGACGCTGAAGCTCGCCTACGAGAACGTCCCGCAGTACCGCATGAAGTTCGACGCCGCGGGCGTCAAGCCGAAGGACCTGAAGACGCTTGCCGACCTGGCGAAATTCCCGTTCACCGCCAAGGCGGATCTGCGAGACACCTACCCCTTCGGCATGTTCGCGGTGCCGATGGACCAGGTGGTGCGCATTCATGCTTCCTCCGGCACCACCGGCAAGCCGACGGTCGTCGGCTACACGAAGAAGGACGTCGACACCTGGAGCCATCTGATGGCGCGCTCCATCCGGGCAGCAGGCGCCCGGCCGGGCGACAAGGTGCACGTGGCTTATGGCTACGGCCTGTTCACCGGCGGCCTCGGCGCGCACTACGGCGCCGAACGCCTCGGGCTCGCCACGATCCCGGTCTCCGGCGGCATGACCGAGCGTCAGGTGCAGCTGATCCGCGATTTCAAGCCCGAAATCATCATGGTGACGCCCTCCTACATGCTGGCGATCGCCGACGAAATGGAACGCCAGGGCTTCGACCCGAAGAAGTCTTCTCTTCGCGTCGGGATATTCGGTGCGGAACCCTGGACGGAAGAGATGCGCCGCAATATCGAGCAGCGCACTTCCCTGCAGGCGATCGACATCTACGGCCTCTCGGAAGTCATGGGCCCGGGCGTGGCGCAGGAATGCCTCGAGACCAAGGACGGCCTCACCATCTGGGAGGACCATTTCTACCCGGAGGTGGTGGACCCGGGTACCGGCGAGGTATTGCCCGATGGCGAGCAGGGAGAACTGGTGTTCACGTCGCTGACCAAGGAGGCGCTGCCGGTGATCCGCTACCGCACGCGCGACCTGACGCGGCTGCTGCCCGGCACCGCACGGGTGATGCGGCGCATGGCGCGCATCACCGGGCGCTCGGACGACATGCTGATTATCCGCGGCGTCAACGTCTTTCCCTCCCAGATCGAGGAACTGATCCTGAAGCGACCGGAATTGACGCCGCACTACGTGCTCGAACTGTCCAAGCAGGGACCGCTCGACCACCTCACCGTGCTGGTGGAATCCGGCAGCCAGGACGCGGCCGGAAAACTGCGGCACGACATCAAGTCCATCATCGGTGTCAGCGCGGACGTGAAGATCGTCGCCACGGGCACCATCGAGCGCTCGATCGGCAAGGCGAAGCGCGTGATCGATAGGCGGCCTAAATGACGGGCAACATGAACCCGCTCCGCCTCCTCGTCGCGCTGGCCGCGTTGCTCGTCACGGCCGCGCACGCGGCCACCGGCCTAACGGAAATCCCCGGCATCGAAGGCAACCTCCCGATCACGGTGTTCTATCGCACCGCCGCCGTTCCGCAACCGCTCAAGCGCGGTCCCTTCACCGTAAACGCCGCTTACGACGGCGCTCCAGAGCGCGGCAACGGCCGGCTGATCGTCGTATCGCACGGCTCTGGCGGCTCCGCGTGGACCTACACCAACCTCGCCAACACTCTGGTTGCGGCGGGATACGTGGTGGCGATACCGCTGCATCGCGGCGACAACTATAGCGACATGAGCGAAATCGGCCCGCCCAGCTGGCGGCGCCGCCCCGTGGAGGTATCGCATGCGATCGACGCCGTCGGCCGGGACGCGCGCTTCGCGCCGCTGCTCGCGCTGGACAAAGTCGGCGTCTACGGCATGTCGGCCGGCGGACATACCGCGCTCACGCTCGCGGGCGGGCGCTGGTCGCCGCAAGGGCTGCTGCGCCATTGCCAGGCGCATATCGCGGAGGACTTCCCTTCCTGCGTCGGGCTGATCACCAGCCTGAAGGGCGATTTCCTCGACGGCGTGCGCAAGTCGGTCGCTCTCTGGGTGATCGCCTGGCGCTTCAGCGACCCCACGCCGCAGTCGTACACCGACCCACGCGTGAAGGCGGTGATCGCGGCCGTGCCGTTCGCCGCCGATTTCGACATGGCCTCGCTCGCGAAGCCCGCCACGCCGCTCGGCCTCGTCATCGCGGACCAGGACAAGTGGCTGGCGCCGCGCTTCCACGTCGGCGCGGTGCGCGCGGCCTGCGCAAGCTGCGAAGTGGTGTCCGAGATCGCCGCCGGCGGCCATGGTGCGCTGCTCTCGCCGCTGCCGCCCAACCTTACCGGGCGCGCCGGCGAATTGCTGAACGACCCGCCGGGCTTCGACCGCAGCGTCCTGCCCGAGACTGATCGCAGGATCGCGGCGTTCTTCAGCAAACACCTGCTGCCGTAGGGGAACGCCATCAAGCTCACCCGCCCGGTGCTCGATGAGGCGGTCCGCCTGGTCCATGCGGCAATGCCGCCAACGCCGCAGCTCTCGTGGCCGCTGCTGAACGAGCGCGCCGGCTGCGAGACTTGGGTCAAGCACGAGAACCACACCGCCACCGGCGCCTTCAAGATCCGGGGCGGCATCGTGATGCTGGATGCGCTCAAGCGCGCCGACCCGAAGCTGCGCGGCGTAGTCAGCGCGACGCGCGGCAACCACGGCCAGAGCCTCGCCTGGTCCGCGCGACGCCACGGCCTGCGCGCCGTGATCGTGGTGCCGCATGGCAACAGCCGCGACAAGAACGCGGCAATGCGCGCCTGGGGCGCGGAACTGGTCGAGCACGGCCGCGACTTCGACGAAGCGAAGGAGCACGCCGCGAAGCTTGCCGCGGCCGAAGGGCTCCATTCGATCGGCCCGTACCACCCGGAACTGGTCGCGGGCGTCGGCAGCTATGCCTATGAACTCTTTTCCGCCGTTAGCGGGCTCGACGAGGTCTACGTACCGATCGGCTGCGGCTCGGGCATCAGCGGCCTGATCGCCTGGCGCGATGCGCTCGGCCTGAAAACCAGGATCGTCGGCGTGGTATCCGCCAGCGCCGACTGCTACGCGCTTTCCTGGGAAGCCGGCAAGCCGGTCGAAACCGCGAGCGCAAATACGTTCGCCGACGGTATGGCGGTGCGCGTGCCGGTGCCGGCAGCGCTGGAGGTCATCCGCGCCGGCGCCGAGCGCATCGTCCGCGTCACGGACGGCGAAGTGAAGGCGGCGGTCCGCCACCTCTACAGCGACACGCACAACCTTATTGAAGGCGCCGGTGCGGCGCCGCTCGCAGCATTGCTGAAAGATCCCGCCAGGAAAGGCCGGCGCGTCGCCGTCATCGCCTCGGGCGGCAATATCGACCGTGACGCCTACCTGGGCGCCCTCGCCGGTTGAACCCGGAGTCGGAAACGCCGAGTGCGGCGGCCGTCGGTTCCGGCGGGATCCGGTTTCCGAGGCTCTACGCCGTAATCAAATGGGGAATCATTGCCACGCTGATCGCGCTGTCGATCCTGGCCACCGTTTTCTGGGTCATGGTGCTGGGCGGGTTCGCCGGCGCCGGATTCCATGCGGCACCCCGGAACGGCGAATCGGGCGAGATCGCCGTCACTCCAGAATGCGCCTGGCCCTACGACGTGCGCGACAGCGAAGCCATGGCCGTCTGCCGGCTGTTCTACAACATGACGCCCGAGCAGCGCGCGGAGGTGTTGAAGAAGCGCGAGGCGAAATAGGCACCGGCGCGCACTACGGCTGGGACTCCAGTGCGAGCAACGCGCGCTTGCGGCTGAGACCGCCGGCATAACCGGTCAGCGAGCCGTCCGAACCCATGATGCGGTGGCAGGGCACGATGACGCTGATCGGGTTGCGTCCCGTTGCCGCACCCGCGGCACGGGCGCTGCCCGCATGGCCGGCGCGCTTGGCAATCTCACTGTACGTGAGCGTCCTGCCGAACGACACCGACGAAATCGCCTTCCAGATCTTGCGCTGGAAAACCGTGCCCTGCGGGTCGAGCGGCACGTCGAAGCGCGTGCGTTTGCCGGCGAAATACTCCGCAAGTTCGCGCCGCGCCTGGCGCAGCACGGGATGGCGCGCATCGCGCTGCCATTCGCGTTTCTTCGGAAAATGCTTCTGTCCCTTGAAGTACACGCCGGCGAGGCCCTTCGGCGTCGCGGCGACGAGCATCGTTCCGTGCGGGGTGTCGAACTGGTCGTAGGCAAGCATGGTCATTCCTTCGGGGTTGGTGCCACGGGTTTGTGCCACAAGTGGAGGACGGCGTAGGCGCGCCAGGGCCGCCAGGCTTCGCCCAGCTCCAGCACGCGCCGCGGGTTCTTTTCGCCCAGCGCGCGCATCACGCCGAGGTCGGTGTGCGGGAACGCATCAGGCCAGGCAAGCGCCCGCATGGCGATGTATTGCGCGGTCCATTCGCCGACTCCTGGCAACGAGCGCAGCTTCGCCAGCGTCGCCTCGATGTCGGCGTTCGGCACGAGTTCCAGCTTGCCGTCGGCGATGGCGCGCGCAATGCCGAGGATGGTCTTCGCGCGCGCGCCCGGCATGCCGAGGCGCGCGATCTGACCGTAAGGCAAATCGGCAATCCGCCGCGCGGCCGGAAACACCGCATTCAGCGACGCAAAAGGCGTTGCTACCGGCTCGCCGAACGCCGTGGCGATGCGGCCGGTAACGGTGCGAGCAGCCGCGACGCTGACCTGCTGGCCGATGATGGCGCGCACCGCGACCTCGAAGCCGTCGAAGGCACCGGGCACGCGCAGGCCAGGACGGCTTTTCGCCAGCACGCCCAGTGCCTGCGCGATCTCGGTCGGATTGCAGGCAAGGTCCATCAGCGACTTGACGCGCGACAGTACGGGCGGCAGCGCTTTCGCAAGGGAAGCCGAGACCGTCACGCGCAGCGCGGATTTCTTTGGCGATGGCGCGACCTCGAGCCAACCGAACACCGGCTTGCCGTCTGCCGCGGCGCGCACGGTGCGCCGGTATGCGCCGTGCTCGACGGCCTCGACACCGGCGATCGCGCGCGCGCCCAGGAACCCGCTTACCGCCGGCCAGTCGTAGGGCGGGCGGTAGCTCAATTCAAAACGAAGCGCGTCCGACGTGGTTGCGCCATCTTCATGCATGCGCCGGCGCAACTGGCCCGGCTGGAGCCGGTAGCGCTGCTTGAACAGGGCGTTGAAGCGCCGCAGGCTGCCAAAACCGCTCGCGAACGCCACATCGGTGACCGGCAGCGCCGTATCGGTCAGCAGCCGCGTGGCGAGCAGCAGGCGCTGCGTCTGCGCGAACTCCACCGGCGAAACGCCGAATTCGGCGCCGAAGGCACGGCGCAGGTGGCGATCGGTGATGCCGAGGCGCGACGCCACCGCCTCCAGGCCTTCCTCGTCCAGCGCCCGGTCCTCGATCAGGCTCGCGGCTGCCTGCGCCACCCGCGAGGTGGCATCCACGCTGGCGTTGCCGGGGGCGAGCTCCGGCCGGCAGCGCAGGCAGGGACGGTAGCCGCCCGTCTCCGCCGCCGCGGCGCTCGGGTAGTACCGGCAGTTCTCGCGCCGGGGCGGCTTGACGGTGCAGATCGGCCGGCAATAGATGCGCGTCGAGGACACCGCAACGAAAAAACGGCCATCGAAGCGGGCGTCGCGGGCGCGCAGCGCGCGATAACAGATATTGGCATCCAGGGTCATGGCGGCATTCTGAGCGCCTGCAACCCACCTGGCTAGCCATTTTCGGACCTCGCGGCGTTAGGTCCGAAAACGGCCAGCGTGCGGACCCGGCACGGACGATGATGGCGCCATGAAAACGGTGGACTACACGCGCCTCGCGCTGCTGGCAGCGATCTGGGGCGCCTCCTTCATCTTCATGCGCGTCGCCGCGCCGGCCTTCGGCACGGTGCTGACCGCCGAGGGCCGCCTGCTGAT
>DATJYN010000053.1:0-17846 GCA_035499575.1 Burkholderiales bacterium
CGCGCAGGACCTTCCACCTGTGGGCCGATGCCTGGCTCGACCCGGCGTTCCGCGAATGGAACATCGAGGAGTACCTGCCCGGGATACGCTGCCCGGTGCTGGCGATCCAGGGCGACGGTGACGAGTACGGCAGCATGGCGCAGCTGGACGCGATCGCGCGGCAGGTGGGCGGGCCCTGCGAGCTGCTGGAACTGCAGGACTGCGGCCATGCGCCGTTCAAGGACCAGCCGGAGCGGGCCTTGAATGCAATTGCAGCATTCACGAGGAAGATAATTGGAACACGCGCTTAAAACCGACATCCGCACCATCAGCCTGGTTGCCCTGGCGCACGGGCTGTCGCATTTCTTCCAGATCGCCACCGCGGTGGTGTTCCCGCTGATCAAGGCAGACCTGGACGTGTCCTACGCGGCGCTGGGCGGCACCGTCGCGCTCTACTACACGGTGTCGGGCGTCTGCCAGACGCTCGCCGGCTTCGCGGTGGACCGCTTCGGCGCGCGCCGGGTGCTGTTCTTCGGGCTCGCGCTCAGCACGGCCGGCGCGCTGATCGCCGGCTTGGCGCACCGCTACGAGATGCTGCTGCTCGCGGCGCTGGTCGGCGGCCTGGGCAACAGCGTGTTCCATCCCTGCGATTTCTCGATCCTGAATGCGCGGGTCAACAAGCAGCGCCTGGGCTATGCGTTCAGCTGGCACGGCATCGCCGGCTTCCTCGGCTACGCCGCGGCGCCGAGCTACGCCATCGCCATGGTGGGCGCCGCCGGCTGGCGCGGCGCGCTGCTGGGCGCGGCGGCGGCGGGCGCCATCGTCATCGCCTTCCTCGCGTCGCAGCGCGGCTCGCTCTACGTCGAACCCGCGGATGCACGCCGCGCCGGCGCGCGCGGCGGCCTGGCGGCCGACCTCAAGGTGCTGGCGTCGGCGCCGGTGCTGATGTGCTTCGGCTACTTCCTGCTGGTATCCGTCGGCTTCATCGCCATCCAGACCTTCGGCGTCGCCACCATGATCGCGCTCTACGGCATCGGCGCTTCGCTCGCCTCGGCGGCGCTGACGTCCTACCTGCTGGGCGCCGCCGCCGGAATCTTCACCGGCGGCTTCATCGCCGTGCGCACTGCGCGCCACGATCTCGTCGCGGTGAGCGGCATGGCCTCGAGCGCCTGCCTGATGTTCGTGCTGGCCTCCGGCTGGCCGCCGGCTGCGCTGGTGCCGCTGTTTTTCGCGCTGGTGGGATTCTCGAGCGGCATGACCAACCCGTCGCGCGACCTGATCGTGCGCGCCACTACGCCGCCGGGTTCCACCGGCAAGGTGTATGGCTTCGTTTACTCGGGGCTGGACGTCGGCTCGATGCTGACGCCGGTGCTGTTCGGCTGGCTGCTCGACAACGGCCACGCTCCAGCCGTGTTCTACAGCGTGGTGATCGCGCTGGCGCTGACAATCGCTACCGTGCTCAACCTGCCGGGCAATCCGCAGACCGCGAAATCATCGGCCTGAGCCCGGGCCGCCCCGGAACCACGGGCATGCGCATCGCATTTCTCGTGAACCGCGACATTGAAAGCCTGGTTGCGCTGAATTTGCTGCTGCCCGGGTTGGCGAGGCACGAACTGTCCGTATTCGTCTCGGATCGTGTCGGCAACCCCCAGTCGGCCAAACCGGCGGCCATGCTGGGCCAACTGGCGTTCGTCGAGCAGGATTTGTGGAACCGCGTCGTGTTCCCGCATCTCGACGCGGCGCCCGGGGAAGCGCGCCTGCTTTCCTTCGAGGGCATCCGGCGCCGCATGCAAATACCGGTACGGCCGCTCGGCAGCGCGCGCACGCCCGAGGCGCTGGGCGCGCTCGCCGCGACGGGCGCGGAGCTGTTCGTTTCCATCCGCTTCGGCAAGATCCTGGGGGCGGAGGCGATCGGCATCCCCCGCCTGGGCGTCCTCAACCTGCACTCCGGCATCCTGCCTGACTACCGGGGCGTGCTGGCGACGTTTCGCGCGCTGATGAACGGCGACTCGAAGATCGGCTGCACGCTGCACCGGATCGACAGTCCAGGAATAGACACGGGTCCGGTCATCGAAATCAGCACGGCCGAGGCGAGGCCCGACCGGTCGTTGTTCTGGCACGTGCTCGCGTTGTATCCGCTCGGCGCGGCCATGATCCAGCGGGCCGTGGACCTGCTGGCGGCGGGGAAGGATGTGCCCGGCACGCCGCAGCCGGCGGGCCGCGGCGCCTATTTCTCGTTTCCGACCGATGAAGACCTGGTCCGCTTTACGGCCGCGGGATGGCGGCTCTTCGACCGCAGCGACCTGGACGAACTGCTAGGCGCCTTCGGCGTCCCGGACGCGCCTCAGGACGCGTAATTGATTCCCTTGCGGTCCAGCAGGCGCAGCAGCGCCGGCCAGTCCTTGTGCTTGGCCGGCCGGTTGGGGCGCTCGAGCTGCTTCGCCGCCATGTCGCCCGCCTGCTTGCTCATCTGCAGCACGTTGTCCATGCCGCCGGCCATCGCGTCCACCTGGATCTGGCAGGCGCAGTCCAGGTAGTACATCACCTCGAAGGCCTCGCGCACCGTCTCGCCGAGCGTGAGCAGGCCGTGGTTGCGCAGGATCATCGCCTTGGATTTCTTGCCCAGGTCCGCCGCCATGCGCACGCGCTCGTCCATGTCGAGCGCGACGCCCTCGTAGTCGTGGTAGGTGACCGAGCGCTGGATCCGCATCGCGTGCTGGCTGATCGGCAGCAGGCCGCATTTCATCGCCGATATCGCGACGCCGGCGCGCGTGTGCGTGTGGATCACGCACTGCGCCTCGGGCCGCGCCTCGTGCACGCAGCCGTGGATCACGAAGCCGGCCTCGTTGTAGCCGAGGCCCAGGGGGTCGTCCATCACCTTGCCGCCGTGGTCGATCTTGATCAGGTTGGAAGCCGTAATCTCCTCGAACATCAGGCCGTAGGGATTGATGAGGAATTCATCGTGGCCGGGCAGGCGCGCCGAGAAGTGCGTGTAGATCAGGTCGGTCCACCTGAAGATCGCGGCGAGCTGGTAGGCGGCCGCGAGGTCGACCCGCAGCTGCCATTCGTCGGCGGTGACCCGGCTCTTAACCGATTTGGATTTCAGTACGGCGCTCATGAGGCTCTCCTGGGACGGGTTTCGCCTGCGATCCGGATTCTACTGCTTCCATGGCTTCCAGCAGCAAGGCCGGATCGTTCTGCGAAAGCCGCGCCGAATCCGACAGCATCCTGCGCCAAAGCCGCGCGCGGCGGTGGCCGTGGTAGAGGCCCAGCATGTGGCGCGCGACGCTCCTGAGCGAGGCCTGCCCGGATGCGTAGGCATGCATTTTCCTGACGACTTCGGGCCTGGTTTTTCCCGAGTCGGCCATGACCCAGGGGTCGTGATAGGCGGCGCGGCCGAGCATGATGCCGTCGACTCCCGGAACGGGTACGTTTTGCGTGAGGCCGCCGTTCAGCACGATTTCCAGCGCCGGGAAGTCGCGCTTCAGGCGACGGACGTAGTCGTACTTGAGGGGCGGGATTTCGCGGTTCTGTTTCGGCGACAGGCCCTTCAGCACCGCGTTGCGGGCGTGGACGATGAAGGTGCGGCAGCCCGCTTCGGAGACGGCTCCGACGAATTTTTCCATGAAAGAAAAATCTTCCATGGCATTCAGGCCGGTTCGATGCTTGACCGTGACGGGAATCCTGACGGCCTCGCGCATCGCGCGGACGCAGTCGGCCACGAGGTCCGGTTCCGCCATCAGGCAGGCGCCGAACGCGCCGCGCTGCACGCGCTCGCTCGGACAACCGATGTTGAGGTTCACCTCGTCGTAGCCGTACTGCTCGACCAGTTTCGCGCACTTCGCGAGTTCATCCGGCTCGCTGCCGCCCAGTTGCGCCGCGACCGGGTGCTCTTCCTTGCTGAAAGCCAGGTGCCGCTCGACGTTGCCGTGGAGCAGGGCGCCGGTGGTGATCATCTCGGTGTAGAGGAAGGCGCCGGAGGACAGTTGCCGCAGGAAGTAGCGGAAGTGCCGGTCCGTCCAGTCCATCATCGGCGCGACGCAGAGCCGATGCCGGCCGTTCATGGATACTGGCCGCTCGATTGCGCGCGCAGGCGGATGAGGCCGTCGAGGCTTTCGGTGAAGGGCGCGCGCACGCCGGCTTTCTGCGCGACTTCGAGCGTGCCGGTGAGCAGGCCGTCGATCTCCAGGCGCTTGCCGGCCTCCATGTCCTGCAGCGTGGAGGGCTTGAACTTGCCGAGGCGCCGCGCCATGTCGATGCGCGCTTCCGGGTCGATGCCGGCGTCCACGCCGACCGCGCGGCCGATGGCGAGCACTTCGCGCATGATCTCGACCATGTAGGCCTTCACGCGCGCATCCGCGATCAGGCGGTCGGCGCCCGCGAGCGTAAGCGCGGCCACCGGGTTGAAGCTGACGTTGCCGAGCAGCTTGACCCAGAATTCCTTCTCGATGAAGCCGGACTCCTCGGCCTGGAAGCCGGCGGCCTTGAGCGCGGCGACGAGGTCCCTCGTGCGCGCGGTGTTCCTGCCGCCAGGCTCGCCGAGGATCAGCCGGCTGCCCATGTTGTGGCTGATGAGGCCGGGCTCGGGCGTGGAGGCGGCGAGGTGGATCACGCAGCCGACGATGCGTTCGGTCGGCATGGCCCTGGACAGCGCGCCGTCCGGGTCGAGCGTCTCGAGGCGCAGCGTGCCGCCGCCCGCTTTTTGCGCGAACGTGAGGCGGTCGAAGAACCACCAGGGCACGCCGTTCATCGCAGTGACGATGGAGGTGTCCTTGCCGACCAGCGGGCCGATCCGCTCGGCGACTTCGGACAGGTTCTGGCCCTTCACCGCAACGAAAACGCAGTCCTGCAGTCCTAGCAGGGCGGGGCTGGCTTCCGCTTTGATTTTCACGGAAAACTCTTTTTTTTCGGAAACAACGCGCAGCCCCCGCTCGCGGATGGCCGTAAGGTGGGCGCCCCTGGCGACGACAGAGACCTCGTGGCCGCCCTGCGCGAGCCGGCCGGCGACCAGGCCGCCCACCGCGCCGGCGCCGTAGATGCAGATTTTCATGGTGTAATTCTAGCGTCCGAGGAGAACCCGCCCATGTTCGCATTCATGAAGAAAGCGAAGACCCTGTTGCCTGCCAACGGCACGCTCGCCGGCCGCGCGCAGAAGATGCCGTTGCCGGAGAAGCACTTCGTCAACGGCAACCGCATCGTGCCGCCGTTCCCGGAAGGGATGGAACGCGCGGTATTCGGCCTGGGCTGCTTCTGGGGCGCGGAGAAGCTGTTCTGGAACATCCCCGGCGTCTACAGCACCGCGGTCGGCTACGCGGGCGGCGAGACCAAGAACCCGACCTACGAGGAAGTCTGCTCCGGCATGACCAACCACACCGAGGCGGTGCTGGTGGTGTTCGACCCGAAGAAAGTGCGCTACGAGGCGCTGCTCAAGGCCTTCTGGGAAGGCCACGACCCGACGCAGGGCATGCGCCAGGGCAACGATTCCGGCACGCAGTACCGCTCGGCGATCTATGCGTTTGGGGACGAGCAGCTGAAGCAGGCCCTTTCGTCCAAACATGCCTTTGAATCCGCGTTGAAGGCGAAAGGCTACGGTTCCATCACGACTGAAATCCGCCCGGCCCCGGAGTTCTACTACGCCGAGGACTACCACCAGCAATACCTCGGCAAGAACCCGAACGGCTACTGCGGGCTCGGCGGCACCGGCGTTTCGTGCCCGGTGGGCATCGCCGTAAACGCGTAGGCAGGCCGCGGCGCCGGATTGCGGCCGACGGGCGCCGGCGCCCTGCCTATCAAGGCCTGCAGGATATTCTCGCGCGGCAGGTTGTCGCGCCGCATCAGCTCGAGGTTTGCGCTGGAGACGGGCGTGAAATGAAGGAAGTCGCAGGCCAGGCCCGCAAGCCAGGCCAGCGGCGCCGGAACTGCCACGCGCAGCGCAGGATGGTCGCTGAATTTCCCCCCCTGGACGGCCCGTAAAGCGCCCAGGTGTTCGACCATCGTGCGCCGCGCGCTACCGCCCAGCTCCACCTCCCGCAAGCCTTCCTGGCGGCGCGCCTCGCAGAGCGCCGCGACCGCGTCGCCGAGGTCGCGCACGTCGAGCGCCGCGACCTGCCCCCGCGCATCCGCCGGATAGAAATGGACCGGCCACTGCGCCGCGCGCCGCAGCCACGCGGCGACGAAGCCGCCGTCGCCGTCCAGCAGGGAAGGGCGCACGATGCTGTAGTCGGCGAAGGATTCCGCGATGCGGCGCTCGCCGAGCCATTTCGAGCGCAGGCAACTGCTGCGCGCCTCGGGACGCAACCCGAGCGCAGAAATGTGCACCAGGCGCACCTCCATGCGTTCGCAGGCGACCGCCAGCGCGCGCGGGGCCATGTGGTGCACGCGGTCGTAGGTTTCGCCGCCGCGTTCGCGCAGGATGCCGACCGCGTTCACCACCGCGTCGACATCGGCGAGCAGGGGCTTCCAGACGTAGCAGGTGGTCAGCGATTCGAGGTGGGTTTCGCGCAGGTCGCAGTCGCGCAGCGCGGGCGGCAGCTTGGCGAGGGCCCGTTTCGGGCTGCGCGTGCCGATCAGCACGGCATGGCCGCGGGCGCGGAGTGCGGCGGCGGCATGCCGGCCGATGAACCCGGTGCCGCCGAGGACGAGGACTTTCATGTTGCGTCCTTTCTGTTATTTCTGTGTTGACAGAATTATCAGGCAGGACTATCCTGCTGTCAAGTCATGGCAAACGAAACCGGCGTCACCGAGCGCTTCGTGCTGCATTGGGGGGAGATGGCCGCGCGCTGGGGCGTGAACCGCACCGTGGCGCAGATCCATGCGCTGCTCTACCTGTCGGCGCTGCCGCTGAACGCCGAGGACATCGCGGCGCGGCTGCAGGTGGCGCGCTCCAACGTGAGCACGTCCTTGCGCGAGCTGCAGAACTGGGACTTGGTGAAGGTGGTGCACCTGAGGGGCGACCGGCGCGACCATTACGAGACCCAGCAGGACCCCTGGGACCTGCTGCGCATCATCGTGCGCGAGCGCAAGCAGCGCGAGTTCGACCCGACCGTGGCGTTCCTGCGCGACTGCGTCGGCAGCCCGGCTTTTGCGAAGGAAGAGGCGGGCGTGCAGAAGCGCCTGCGCGAGACCCTGTCCCTGATGGAAGCCCTCTCGACCTGGGCCGAGCAGGTGCTCGGCATGGAGAACCCGGCGCTGCGCAAGCTGGTCAAACTCGGCGCCAAGGTGCAGTCCATCCTGAAAGCGGCCTGAAGAAACCAGGCTGCACGCGCGCGAGCCCGAGGGCCGCTACCAGGCCGGGCTAGGCTGGCGGGTCGCGGTCGGCGGGGCGGACGCCCACCACGTTGTGGGCGAGCACCGGGCGCTGGAAGCCCTTGAGCGTCAGCTCGCCGACCTCTTTTGCCTCGACCAGCGCCTCGGTCTTCGAGAAGATCTTCGGCGACACGAGAATCTGGCCGTCGGCCGCCTCGCCGCAAAGGCGCGCGGCGAGATTCGTGACGGTGCCGATCGCGCCGTAGTCGAGCCGCCCTTCGAAGCCGATGGTGCCGATGGTGGCGTAGCCGCTGGCGATGCCGACGCCGAAGCCGAGCTGGAAGCCGCGCTTTCGCCATGCGCGCGTCAGCGAGGCCATCGACTCGCGCATGCGCAGCGCCATGCGGATCGCCTGCAGCTCGTGGTTCTCGACCGGCACCGGGTCGTTGAACAGGATCATGACGCCGTCGCCGGCGAAGTGTTCGATCGTGCCGTCGAAGTCGAGGATGGCCTTGCCGAGCTCCGCGTGGTATTCGCGCAGCACGCCCATCACTTCCTCGGGCTCCGCGGTCTCGGTGAAGCCGGTGAAGCCGCGCAGGTCGACGAACACGACGGTGATCTCCTTGCGGCGGGTCTTCAGCGGATCGTCGGCGTCGCCCGACATGATCATGTCGCTCACCTTCGGGGACAGGAAGCGGGTCAGCTTGGCCATCTGTCCAATGCGCGCCACCTGCTCCTCGACGCGCGTCTCGAGCCGCGCGTTCCATTCCGCGATCTGCGCCGCCTGCTCCTTCAGCTGGCGGTTCTTGTCGCCGATCTCGGCATTGAGGGATTCCAGGACCCGGTTCTTCTCGGTGATGAGCTTGTTCGCTTCCTCGGTGCGCCGCGTCGCCTCGATCAGGTCGCGCTCCGCCTTCTTCTGCTCCGTGATGTCGGTCATCACGGTCACCGCGCCTCCCGAGGCGACGCGCTGCCGCAGGATCCGCAGCCAGCGATCGTCGGGCGTATGGTCCTCGAAGCTCTTGCCGCTGGGGTTGCGCAGGCTCTCGGCGCGCGTCGCGACCTGCGCCTCGGCATCGCCGGGCCCGTAGTAGCCGTTGGCCGCGAGGTACCTGAGCAAATCCAGGTACGAGCGCCCCGGCTGCAGCAATTCCCGCGGCACGATGTAGAGCTCGCGGAAGCGATCGTTGCAGAAGACGATGTTCAGGCCGGGGTCGGTGTAGACGAGCGCGCCCGGCATGTTGTCGAGCGCGACCTGCATCTGGGCCTGCGCGGCGGCGAGAGCCAGCTCGACCTGCTTCTGCTCCGTGACGTCCGTCATCACGGTGATGACGCCGCCGCCGGCGACGCGGCGCCGGAGGATGCGCCGCCAGCGGCCGTCGGGCGTGCGATCGTCGAAGTGCTGTCCGGTGGGGTTGCGGAGGTTCGCCACGCGCTGCGCGACCTTCGCGTCCAGATCGCCGTGCCCGTAATAGCCGTGGTCCGCGAGATAGCGCAGGAAATCGGCATAGCAGCGGCCGGGCTGGAGCAGGGCAGGCGGAACCTCGTAGAACTCCCTGAAGCGATCGTTGCAGAAGACGATGTTCAGGTCGCCGTCGGTGTAGACCAGCGCGCCCGGCATGTTGTCCAGCGCCAGGCGAAAATGCTCCTCCGCGTCGGCCAGCTTCCGGTCTTTCACGACTGGCGCCCGCGGCCGCGCGACGCGCTAGGCGGCTTTCGACGCGGCCGGGCCGGCCTTGGAGATCAGCTCGCGCAGCACGTAGGGCAGGATGCCGCCATGCTTGTAGTAGTCGACCTCGATCGCAGTGTCGATGCGAGACTTCACCTTGATTTGCTGTTTGCTTCCGTCTTTTCTCTCTATTTCAAGCATCAATTCCTGCTGCGGGTGGATGTCGTCCAGGCCGGAGATCGAAATTTCTTCTTCGCCGGTGATGCCGAGCGACGCCGCGCTGTCCGAGCCGGTGAACTGCAGCGGCAGCACGCCCATGCCGACCAGGTTGGAGCGGTGGATGCGCTCGAAGCTGCGCACAATCACCGCTTTCACTCCGAGAAGCTGCGTACCCTTGGCCGCCCAGTCGCGCGAGGAGCCGGTGCCGTATTCCTCGCCGCCGAAGATCACCGTCGGCGTGCCGTCGGCGATGTAGCGCATCGCCGCGTCATAGATCGGCAGTTCCTCGCCCTTGTACCTGGTCAGGCCGCCTTCCTTGCCGCCCATCATCTGGTTCTTGATGCGCACGTTGGCGAAGGTGCCGCGCATCATGACGTCGTGGTTGCCGCGGCGCGCGCCGTAGCTGTTGAAGTCCACGACCGCGACGTCGTTTTCCTGCAGGAAGATGCCCGCGGGCGAGGTCGGCTTGATGGAGCCGGCCGGCGAGATGTGGTCGGTGGTGACCGAGTCGCCGAACACCCCCAGCACCTTGGCGCCGGTGATCGCGCCCGGCTTGGCGGGCTTCATGCCGAAGTCCTTGAAGAACGGCGGCTCGGCGATGTAGGTCGAGGCGGGCCAGCTGTAGACCTGGCCGGTCGGCGCCGAGATTTTCTTGAACAGCGGGCTGGCGTTGGCGAGATCGCCGTAGAGCCTGCGGAAGGTCGGCGCGTCCATCGCCAGCTTCATCAGCGCGTGGATCTCGTCCGAGCTCGGCCAGATGTGGCCGATGTAGACATCCTGCCCATCCTTCGATTTTCCGAGGGGCTGGCTCTTGAAATCGACCAGGACGGAGCCGGCGATCGCGTAGGCGACCACGAGGGGCGGGGAAGCGAGGAAGTTGGCGCGGATATTGGGATGAATCCTTGCTTCAAAATTCCTGTTTCCAGAGAGCACCGCGGCACAGACCAGCTCGTTCTTGACGACGATTTCCTCGATCGGCTGCGCGAGCGGGCCGGCGTTGCCGATGCAGGTGGTGCAGCCGTAGCCGGCGAGGTAGAAGCCGAGCTTCTCCAGGTAAGGCAGCAGCCCGGCCCTGGTCAGGTACTCCGTGACCACGCGCGAGCCGGGCGCGAGCGAGGTCTTGATGTGCGGCTTGACCGTGAGGCCGAGTTCCACCGCCTTCTTGGCCAGCAGCCCCGCCGCCAGCAGCACGCCGGGGTTGGAGGTGTTGGTGCAGGAAGTGATCGCCGCGATCAGCACGTCGCCGTTGCTGATGTCGAGGCCGTCATATGTTTTGTATTTTTTAGTTAAATCAGAAGAATTTTTTGCAAAACCATTCTCTTTCACGGGCGCCGAGAAGAGGGTGGTGAAGGTGCTCTTCATCTTGTCCAGGTTGATGCGGTCCTGCGGCCGCTTCGGGCCGGCCAGCGACGACATCACGGTGGACAGGTCGAGCTCCAGGTCCTGGCTGTAGTCGATCGACCCCTTCTTCGGCACGCCGAACATCTGCTGCGCCTTGTAGTAGGCCTCGAAGGCGGCGATTTCGGCGTCGGTGCGCCCCGTGCCCTTGAAGTAGGCGATGGTTTTCTCGTCCACCGGGAAGAAACCCATGGTGGCGCCGTACTCGGGCGCCATGTTGGCGATGGTCGCCCGGTCGGTGACCGACAGCGAGGCGCAGCCTTCGCCGTAGAACTCGACGAACTTGCCGACTACTTTCGCTTTTCTCAAAAGTTCCGTGACTGTCAAAACCAAATCAGTCGCAGTGCATGCCGGATGCAGCTTGCCCTTCAGGTGCACGCCGACGACGTCCGGGGTCAGGAAATACACCGGCTGGCCGAGCATGCCGGCCTCGGCCTCGATGCCGCCGACGCCCCAGCCGACCACGCCGATGCCGTTGATCATGGTGGTGTGGCTGTCGGTGCCGACCAGCGTATCGGGATAGTAGATGGTAGGACCCGCGCCGTCCTTCTTCGCGTGCACGCCGCGCGCGAGGTACTCCAGGTTCACCTGGTGCACGATGCCGATGCCGGGCGGCACGACCTTGAAGGTATCGAAGGCCTGCATGCCCCACTTCATGAACTGGTAGCGCTCTTCGTTGCGCTTGAATTCCAGCTTCATGTTGAGGTCGAGCGCGTTCTTGCTGCCGTAATGGTCGACCTGCACCGAGTGGTCCACCACCAGGTCCACCGGCACCAGCGGCTCGATCACTTTCGGGTCCTTGCCCATCTTCGCCGCCACGCCGCGCATCGCCGCCAGGTCGCAGAGCAGGGGCACGCCGGTGAAGTCCTGCAGCACGATCCTCGCCAGCACGAACGGGATCTCGTCGGTGCGCGGCGCGTTCGGCTGCCAGCCGGCAAGCTGGCGCACGTGCTCCTCGGTGACCTTCTTGCCGTCGCAGTTGCGCAGCACCGATTCCAGCACGATGCGGATCGAGACCGGCAGGCGCTCGACCTTCACGCCCAGCGCCTTGCCGAGCTGGGGCAGCGAGTAGAACTTGCCGCCCTTGAGGGGCTGCAGGGTGTTGTGCAGGTTATGCGGCATTGAAGCCTCCGTCGTTGGTCCAGGTGGCGTCGGGCGTGCAGCCGCCCGGCTTGCTCAATTCGTTCAGGAGTCGGGAACGTTCTTCGATCAGCGCGGTGAGCTGCTCGTCGCAGCGCGCGATCGGCGTCGGGTAGGCGCGGATTTCCGCAGACAGCGCATCGATGCGGCTCTGGGCTTTCATCTTCGTAGGCTCATATCACCATCAGGTCGACGAATTCATGCACCGGGGTATTTTCCAGCCGCTTCTGGTCCATGCACAAATGCAAAATAGTTCGCGATTGTTTCACCGGGAAGCGCCGCGCGAGGTTGGTCTTGAACTTCTCGACCAGCACCGGCATGCCTTCCTTGCGCCGGCGCTTGTGGCCGATCGGGTATTCGCAGACCACTTCGTCCAGCTTGCTGCCATCCTTGAACTCGACGGTGAGCGCGTTGGCGATGGAGCGCTTGTCCGGCGCGTGGTAGTCGCGAGTGAAGCGCTTGTCTTCGACGCAGGTGATCTTGTTCCTCAATTGATCAATTCTGGCATCCGCAGCCACCGCATCTTCGTAGTCCCCCGCGGTGAGGCGGCCGAAGATGAGCGGCACGGCGACCATGTACTGGATGCAGTGGTCGCGGTCGGCCGGGTTGTTGAGCGGGCCCTTCTTGTCGATGATGCGGATCGCCGCTTCGTGGGTGCGGATTTTTATTCTTTTGATGTCCTGGATCCTGCCTTTGACCATCGGGTGCAGCGTCATGGCGCATTCGGCGGCAGTCTGCGCATGAAACTCTGCCGGGAAGGAAATCTTGAACAGCACGTTTTCCATCACGTAAGAGCCGAACGGCCGCTGGAACTTGAACGGCTTGCCCTTGAACAGCACGTCGTAGAAGCCCCAGCCCTTGGCGGTGAGCACGGAGGGATAGCCCATCTCGCCGGTCTGCGAGATGAGCGCGAGGCGCACCGCGCGCGCCGTCGCGTCGCCGGCGGCCCAGCTTTTCCGTGAGCCGGTGTTGGGCGCATGCCGGTAGGTGCGCAGGCTCTGCCCGTCGACCCAGGCTTGCGACACGGCGTTGATGGTTTCTTCCCTGCTCAAATCGAGCAGATTCGCAACCACGGCGGTCGAGGCCACTTTCACCAGCACCACGTGGTCCAGGCCGACGCGGTTGAAGCTGTTCTCCAGCGCGAGCACGCCCTGGATCTCGTGCGCCTTGATCATTGCCGTAAGGACGTCGCGCACCAGGACTGTTTTGTTGTTTCTGCTTAAAAAATCTGCAACAGCAAGAATTCCGCCCAAATTGTCCGAAGGGTGGCCCCACTCGGCGGCCAGCCAGGTGTCGTTGAAATCCAGCCAACGGATCATGGCGCCGATGTTGAACGCCGCCTGCACCGGGTCGAGCTGGAACTGGGTACCCGGCACGCGCGCGCCGTTCGGCACGGAGGTTCCCTTGACGATCGGCCCCATCAGCTTGGCGCAGGCCGGGTATTCGAGCGCCTCGAAGCCGCAGCCCAGCGTGTCCATCAGGCAGTAGCGGGCCGTCTCGTAGGCGTCCTGGCTTTTGACCGGATAATTCTTCGCGTAGTCGGCAATCAGCTCGAGGACCTTGTCCGCCTTCGGCCGTACGTTGGAGATATGCGAAGACACTAGTCTTGTTCCGAGAGGGGTTCGAAGGTGTATTCGTTGCCGCCCGCCTTGGGCGAGCGGTGCACCGGGTCGGGCGGGGTGCGGTGCGCGGCGTCCTTGTCCCACCAGATGGCGCGGCCCGCCTTCTGCGATTCGCGCTCCTCGGGGTGCCTGGCGAGGTAGTCGCGCATGAACTTGGTCAGGTCGGATTCGTACATCAGCGTTTCTCCAGGGGGATCCAGGGCCGGTTCTCCGGCCCGGTGTAGTTGGCGGCCGGGCGGATGATCTTGCCGTCGATGCGCTGCTCGATGATGTGCGCCGACCAGCCGCTGGTGCGCGAAATCACGAACAGCGGCGTGAAGTGCAGCGTCGGCACGCCCATCTTGCTGTAGGACACCGCGCTGAACCAGTCGAGGTTGGCGAACATCTTCTTCTCCGCCCACATCACCGTCTCGATGCGGTCGGCGATCTGGAACTGCGTCATGTCCCGCGCTTCCCTCGACAGGTGCTCGGCGACCGCCTTGATCACCTTGTTGCGCGGATCGCCGATGGTGTAGACCGGATGGCCGAAGCCGATGACGATTTCCTTCGCCGCCATGCGCTTGCGGATGTCGGCTTCGGCCTCGTCGGCCGACCGGTAGCGCTTCTGGATCTCGTCCGACACTTCGTTGGCGCCGCCGTGCTTCGGCCCGCGCAGCGCACCGATTCCGCCGGTGATCGCCGAGTACATGTCCGAACCGGTGCCGGTGACGACGCGGCAGGTGAAGGTCGAGGCATTGAATTCATGCTCGGCATAGAGGATCAGCGAGGTGTGCATCGCGCGCACCCAGGAATCGGCGGGTTTCCTGCCGTGCAGCAAGTGCAGGTAGTGCCCGCCGATGGAGTCATCATCGGTCTGGGTTTCTATTCTTTTCCCGGAATTTCGAAAATGAAACCAATAAAGCAGCATCGAGCCGAAGCTCGCCATCAGGCGGTCGGCGATGTCGCGCGCGCCGTCGATCGGATGCGATTCCTTCTCCGATTCCAGCGTGCCGAGCACCGAGCAGCCGGTGCGCAGCACGTCCATGGGATGCGCCGTCCTGGGAAGCTGCTCCAGGACGATCTTCAATTCCTTGGGAAGCGACCTGAGGGATCTCAATTTCTTCTTGTACGCATCGAGTTCGGCCCGGTTGGGCAGCTTCTCGTGAACCAGCAGGTAGGCGACTTCCTCGAATTCGGCCTTGTCGGCGAAATCCAGGATGTCGTATCCGCGGTAATGCAGGTCGTTGCCGGTGCGCCCGACGGTGCACAGGGCAGTGTTGCCGGCCGTGACGCCGGACAGCGCGACCGATTTCTTGGGCTTAGGACTGTTCGCGGGAGAAGAGCTCATCGAGTTTCCGCTCGTAGGAATGGTAGTTCAGGTAGTCGTAGAGTTCGTCGCGCGTCTGCATGGCGCCGAGGACGTCCTTCTGGGTGCCTTTCGCCCTTACGCTCTTGTATACGTTCGCCGCGGCCTGGTTCATCGCCCGGAACGCCGACAGCGGGTACAGGGCGATGGCAACGTTCGCCGAACGCAGCTCGTTGAGCGTGAACAGGGGGGTCTTGCCGAATTCGGTGATGTTGGCGAGTACGGGGACTTTGATTTCCGCGGTTATTTTCATATAGGAAATCAAATCCGTGACCGCTTCGGGAAATATCATGTCCGCCCCGGCTGCCACGTATTTATGCATGCGCTCGAGCGCTGCGTCGAGGCCCTCGTTGGCGATGGCGTCGGAGCGCGCCATGATGACGAACGACTGGTCGGTGCGACCGTCCACCGCGGCCTTGATGCGGTCGCACATCTCGTCGCCGGAGACCAGTTCCTTGTTCGGCCGGTGGCCGCAGCGCTTGGCGCCGACCTGGTCTTCCATGTGCATGGCGGCGGCGCCGGCCTTGATGAGCGAGCGCGTGGTGCGCGAGACGTTGAAGGCGCTCGAGCCGAAGCCGGTGTCCACGTCCACCAGCAGCGGCAGGTCGCAGACATCGGTGATGCGGCGCACGTCGATCAGCACGTCCTCCAGCCCGGAGATGCCGAGGTCCGGCATGCCCAGAGAGCCCGCAGCGACGCCGCCGCCCGAAAGGTAGATGGCCTTGTAGCCGGTACGCTTGGCGATCAGCGCGTGATAGGCGCAGATCGTGCCGATGACCTGCAGCGGTTTCTCTTCCGCCAGGGCCTGGCGGAATTTTTTGCCGGCGCTCATTTGCCGAGCAGGTGTTTCACTCCGTCGCGTTCTTCGTGCAATTCCTTCAGGGTCGCATCCATGCGCTTGCGGCTGAAGTCGCTGACCTCGATGCCCTTGACGATCTCGAACTTGCCGCCCTTGCAGGTCACCGGGTAGCCGTACAGCACGCCCTCGGCAATGCCGTAGCTGCCGTCGGAGGGGATGCCCATGGATACCCAGTCGCCGTCGCGCGTGCCGAGCACCCAGTCGTGCACGTGGTCGATGGCGGCGTTGGCCGCGCTTGCGGCGGAGGACAGGCCGCGCGCCTCGATGATGGCCACGCCGCGCTTCTGCACCGTCGGGATGAACGTGGATTCGAGCCAGGCCTGGTCGTTGATCATCGGCCAGACTTTTTTCCCCTCGGCCTCCGCCTGGAACAGGTCCGGGTACTGGGTGGCGGAGTGATTGCCCCAGATGGTTATTTTTTTGACATTGCTCACAACTTTGCCAACTTTTTGAGCAACCTGCGAAGTGGCCCGGTTGTGGTCCAGCCGCATCATGGCGGTGAACTGGGTCGGCTTCAGGCTGGGCGCGTTTTTCATCGCGATCAGGCAGTTGGTATTGGCCGGGTTGCCGACCACCAGCACCTTGACGTTCCTGTCAGCGACTTTGTCGAGCGCCTGGCCCTGCGGCCCGAAGATCTTGCCGTTGGCTTCCAGCAGGTCCTTGCGCTCCATGCCCGGGCCGCGCGGGCGGGCGCCGACCAGCAGCGCGACGCCCACGTCCTTGAACGCGACCATGGGATCGGACGCGGGAATCATGCCGTGGAGCAGGGGAAAGGCGCAGTCGTCCAGCTCCATCATCACGCCCTTGAGCGCCTTCTGGGCTTTTTCGTCCGGGATTTCCAGCAACTGCAGGATCACGGGCTGGTCTTTGCCGAGCATTTCGCCGCTGGCGATGCGAAACAGGAGCGCGTAGCCAATCTGGCCCGCGGCGCCGGTGACGGCGACTCGGATGGGGGCTTTTGACATTGAGAACTCCGGAGAATATGCCGCGAACGGATGATTCTACCGCACCGCCGCAGAGATATAATCCCTTCAACATGTCTGAAGCGGCGGCCCGAACAGCCCGGAAACCCCGGCCGAAGTACCTCAGCCTGCAGGCGCTGCTTTTCGAAATACGCTTACCCGTCACCGGCTGGATCTCGATCCTGCACCGGATCAGCGGCGCGCTGTTGTTCGTGGCGCTGATCTGGCTGCTGTGGATGCTCGACCTCAGCCTTGCCTCCGAGGCCGGCTTCGAGAAAATCAAGCACTACGCCCACCTGGCGCCGGTGAAGCTTTCGCTGCTGGTGCTGGTGTGGGCCTCCTGCCACCATTTCTGCGCCGGCGTCCGCTACCTGTTCATCGACTTGGACAAGGGCGTGGACAAGGAAACCGCGGTCCTCACCAGCTGGATCGTCTTCGGCGCGAGTTTCGCGCTCACTGTCCTGCTCGGGTGGAAGCTGTGGTGAGGCGCGCATGAGCACGCACCGCGTCATCACCGGCGCCCACTACGGCCTGCGCGACTGGCTGGCGCAGCGCGTCACCGCCGTCATCATGGCGGTCTACGCGGTCATCGTCGTGGCCGGGCTGCTCGGCAGTACGCCGTTCAACTACGACATCTGGCTGGGGATTTTCTCGCACACCTGGATGCGGGTGGCGACCCTGCTGTTCGTGGCCAGCCTCGCCTGGCACGCCTGGGTCGGCGTGCGCGACATCCTGATGGATTACATCAAGCCCGACGGGCTGCGCCTCGGCCTGCAGGTCGCCACGCTGCTGGTCATCGCCGGCTACGTCGCCTGGGCGATACAGATTCTCTGGCGATAGGAAAGAGGGAATGGGCCTTCCGGTACGCAGGTTCGATGCAATCGTGGTGGGCGCGGGGGGGTCGGGCATGCGCGCCGCACTGGAGCTGGCGCGCGGCGACCTGAAGGTGGCGGTGCTGTCGAAAGTGTTCCCGACGCGCTCGCACACCGTGGCGGCGCAGGGCGGCATCGCCGCGCCGCTCGCCAACTCGACCGAGGACAACTGGCACTGGCACATGTACGACACCGTCAAGGGTTCCGACTACCTCGGCGACCAGGACGCCATCGAGTACATGTGCCGGCGCGCCAACGAAGTGGTGGTCGAGCTCGAGCACATGGGCATGCCCTTCGACCGGCTGGAGAACGGCAAGATCTACCAGCGCCCGTTCGGCGGCCACACGCAGAATTACGGCAGCGCGAAGATGGCGATGCGCTCCTGCGCGGCGGCGGACCGCACCGGCCACGCGATGCTGCACACGCTGTACCAGCAGAACGTGCGCCTGAACACGCAGTTCTTCGTCGAATGGATGGCGCTGGACATCATCCGCGACCCGCAGGACGGCGCGGTGGTCGGCGTCACGGCGCTGGAA
>DATJYN010000054.1:0-15998 GCA_035499575.1 Burkholderiales bacterium
GATCGTCAAGTAGCAGGCAATCACCACCCACGCCGGCACCGGTTCGTTCGAGCCCAGGTATCCCGAGGCGATCAGCAGCATCCAGATGATGCCGATCGTTTTCTGCGCATCGTTGCCGCCGTGGCCCAGGCTGTAGAGCGAGGACGAAAACAGCTGCAGGCGGCGGAACAGCCGGTCCACGCGGCTCGGCGTCGAACGGACAAAGATCCAGGAGATGGCGAGCAGCAGCAGTGCGCCGAGGATCAAGCCAATCAGAGGGGAGAGGAAGATGAAAGCGACGACTTTCAGGATGCCGGAGGGAATCAGCGCCCAGGTCCCGGCCTTTGCGACGCTCGCACCGACGATGCCGCCGATCAGGGCGTGCGACGAGGAAGACGGGATGCCGTAGTACCAGGTAATGATGTTCCAGGCGATCGCGCCGACGAGGGCGCCGAACACCACATAGTGGTCGACGATGCCCTGGTCCACGATGCCTTTGCCGACCGTGTTCGCGACGCTCAGGTGGAATACGAATACCGCGACGAAGTTGAAGAACGCGGCCATCAGGACGGCCTGATGCGGCTTCAGCACGCCAGTGGAAACCACCGTGGCGATCGAGTTGGCGGCATCATGGAAGCCGTTCATGAAGTCGAAGGCGAGCGCGACGAGCACCAGCAGAACGACGATCCACAAGCTGAGCTGCGTGCCCTCCACCCAGTTTCCCATCACGTGCTCAGGAGTTCTCCAGCACGATGCCTTCAATCAGATTGGCGACGTCCTCGCAGCGGTCGGTGATGGTCTCGAGCAGCTCGTAGATCGAGCGCAGCTTGATCAGTTGCTTGACGTCCGCCTCGTCGCGGAACAGCTTCGACATCGCTGAGCGCATCACGCGGTCGGCGTCGGATTCGAGCCGGTCGATTTCCTGGCAGGTTTTCAGGATCGCGTCGGCGTCCTTGACGTTCTTCAGCAGGCCGACTGCGCTGCGCACCCGCTCGCAGCACATCTGGCAGATCTCGGCGAGCTGCTTGGATTCCGGGGTGATCTTGCGGATATCGTAAAGCACGATCGATTCGGCGACGTCCTGCATCAGGTCGAGGATGTCGTCCATCGAGGTGATCAGCTTGTGGATCTGCTCCCGGTCGAAGGGCGTGATGAAGGTTTTGTGCAGCAGCGTGATGGTCTCGTGGGTGATCTTGTCCGCGGCGCGCTCGGCGGTGTCGATGTGCTGGGCATGCTTCTCGACGTCCTGGAACGTGGTGATCATCGCCACCAGTTCGCGGCTGCCCTCGACGATGCGCTCGGCATGGCTGTTGAACAGCTCGAAAAAATTGCCCTCGCGAGGCATCAGGCGGCTAAGCATGCGGTTCCCCCATTCCGGCGTTTCTTATATCACGCCGTCTCGCCGCAACGCCCCCTGCTCCTCGTCCGACAGTCCGAGCCAGCCGCCATAGATCTCCGCGTTGTGCGCACCTGGCGCGGGACCGGCGGTACGTGCTTCGCCCGGCGTGGCCGATAGCCGCGGCACCACGCCGGGCACTGCGACCGAACCGAAGTCCTCGTCCCGGATGCGCGTAATGGATTCGCGCGCGCGGAAATGCGGGTCCTCGAGGACGTCGCGGTTTGAGTAGATCGGCGCGATCGAAACGCCCGCTTCCGAGAGCTCGCGGATCGCCTCGCGGTAAGGACGGGCGCCGATCCAGGCGGCCACGATCGCGTTCAATTCATCGGCGTGCCGCATGCGCACCGGGTTGCTGGCGTAGCGCGGATCGGCGATCAGCTCCTCGCGCCCGATCAGCTTGCAGAAGCGTTCGAACACGCTCTGCGTCGCCGCGGTGAAGGTGACCCACTCGCCGTCGCCGGCGCGGAACACGCCGCCCGGCGACACGTAGGCGTTGCCGTTGCCGATCGGCTCGTGCACCTGGCCGAGCTGGTCATATTCGATCGGCAGCACTTCCAGCAGGCGTATCACCGCTTCGGTGCAGGCGAGGTCGATTTCCTGGCCGGGCGCTTCCGGATGCTTCGCGCGATGCAGCAGCGCGGCGAGCACGCCGAAGGCGCCGAACACGCCGCCGATCGGGTCGCCGATCGGATAGCCCGGGTGCATCGGCGGCTCGCCCGGCGCGCGCGTGATGTAGGTCAGCCCCGAATAGGCCTCGAACAGGCGGGCGAAACCGGCGTAGCCGCTGTAGGGGCCCGTCTGCCCAAAGCCGGTGACGCGCAGGATCACCAGCTTCGGTTGCAGTTTCCAGAGCGCGGCCTTGTCCAGCCCCCAGCGGTCCAGCGTACCGGGGCGGTAGTTCTCGACCAGCACGTCGAAGCGCGGCAGCAGCCTGCCGAACAGCGCCCGGCCTTCGGGCTTGCGCAGGTCGAGGGTAATAGCGCGCTTGTTGCGGTTAACCGCCTTCCACAGCAGGGGCTTGCCGTCCTTGTGCGGCGGCAGGCCGCGCAGCGCATCGCCACCGCCTGGAAGTTCGACCTTCAGCACGTCGGCGCCGAAATCGCCGAGCAGTGCCGCAGCGAACGGACCGGCGATCACGTTCGAAATGTCGAGGATTTTCAATCCCTCGAGCGGACCGCTCATGCGAAGCCGAGGCCCCTGTCCTTCAACGACGAAATCTCCGTCGCAGAGAAGCCCCAGTCCTTCAGCGCCTGAGCGCCACCTTCGCCGCGTTCGGGTGGCGCGCGGCGGATTTTCCCGGGCGTGCGCGAGAAGCGCGGCGCCGGCGCAGGCTGGTCGACCTTGCCCGAGCGCGTGTAGGTGCCGCGTGCCACGTTGTGCGGATGCGCCCGCGCTTCGGAGAACGAAAGCACTGGCGCGAAGCAAGCGTCCGAGCCTTCGAACACCTTGCACCATTCGTCCCGGGTTTTCTCGAGAAATTTCCCCGATAAAGCCTTCCTCAAGGCTGGCCAGCCCTTGCGGTCGTGCTGTTTCGGGAGGGATTGGTCCTGCAGCTCGAGACGCAGAAGCAAATCTTCATAGAACTTCGGCTCGATCGAGCCGATGGCGACATGCTTGCCGTCCTTCGTCTCGTAGGTGTCGTACCAAGGCGCGCCGGTGTCGAGAATGTTGTCGCCGCGCGTTTCGTTCCAGCGCTTGGCGGCCAGCATGCCGGAAAACATCGTGGCGAGCAGCGAAGCGCCGTCCACCATCGCCGCGTCCACCACCTGGCCCTTGCCGGAACGCTGCGCCTCCACCAGCGCGCAAGCGATGCCAAATGCAAGCAGCATGCCGCCGCCGCCGAAATCGCCTACCAGGTTGAGCGGCGGCACGGGTGCGCTGCCCGGGCGGCCGATGGCATTCAGCACGCCGGTGAGGGCGATGTAGTTGATGTCATGCCCGGCGCGCGGCGCAAGCGGCCCGTCCTGGCCCCATCCGGTCATGCGCCCGTAGACGAGCCTGGGATTTGTTTTCAGCAGGACATCTGGACCGAGGCCGAGCCGTTCCATCACGCCGGGGCGGAAACCCTCGATGACGGCGTCGGCCTTGCCGGCGAGTTCCAGCGCCGCGGCGGCGCCGCCCTTCGATTTGAGGTCCAGCGTCGCGGAACGCCGGCCGCGCATCATCACATCGAACCAGCGGTCGCGGCCGAGGCCGAGCCGCGGGTCGGCGGGCCGGTCCACGAGCAGCACGTCCGCGCCCATGTCGGCGAGCATCATGCCGCAGAACGGCCCGGGGCCGATGGCCTCGAACTCGAGAATCTTCATGCCGGCGAGCGGTCCCATGGCCGGGATGATAGCTTGTCGCCATGTCCGAATTGCTGAAGCGCACGGATCGCCTGTGGAGCGGGGAAGCGAGTACTGCGGACGCGGATTTCCACCCGTTCTCCGGGCCGCGCGTCCTGGAAGAGCTCGCGCCGGGCGTCGCCTTTTTCAAGGCATTCGTCAATGTCACCGCCGTGCAAACCGGCGAAGGCCTGGTGCTGGTGGACACCGGCTCGTTCCATCCCGCGTCTTACAAGATGAGTTTTGACGCCGTGCGGCACTGGAACCGCGAGCGCCTGCATACCGCAATCTACACGCACGGCCACGTCGACCATGCCTACGGCCTGCCGCCGTTCCTCGCCGAGGCCGGCGAGCGCCGCTGGCTGCCGCCGCGCATCGTTGGCCACCTCAATGTTCTACCGCGCATGCAGCGCTACGTGCAGACCGAGGGCTACAACACGATCATCAACACGCGGCAGTTCGGCCACCAGACGCAGTGGCCAGTGCATTACCAGGCGCCAACGGACACCTTCTCGGAGCGGCTCGATCTTACGGTGGGCGGGACGCGCTTCGAGTTGCATCATGCCAAGGGGGAAACGGACGATCACGCCTGGGTCTGGCTGCCACAGACGAAGACGCTGTGCACCGGGGACCTGTTCATCTGGGCGGCGCCGAACGCCGGCAACCCCCAGAAGGTGCAACGCTACGCGGTGGAATGGGCCGCTGCATTGCGCGTAATGGCGGCGCTCGGTCCAGAATTGCTGCTGCCCGGCCACGGGCTGCCTATCGCCGGAGCCGCGCGGGTGCAGGAGGCGTTGCTCGACACCGCCGCGTATCTCGAGTCGCTGGTGGCCCAGACGCTGGCGCGCCTGAACGCCGGCGAGACGATCTACGACATCATCGAAGGCGTGCGCCCGCCTGAGGCGCTGGCGGCGAAGCCCTATCTCAGGCCCGTCTACGACGAGCCGGAATTCATCGTGCGCAATCTGTGGCGCTGCTTCGGCGGTTGGCACAGCGGCGTGCCGAGCGAGTTGAAGCCCGCGCCGCGCCGAGAGCTGGGTGGGGAAATCGCGCGGCTTGCGGGGGGTATCGAGCGGTTGCTCGAACGTAGCCGCGCGCTGCTCGCTGGCGGAGATGCCCGCCTCGCCGCACATCTAGTGGATTGGGCGGCGGAGGCGGAGCCTAACAGCCGCGAAGTGCACGCCGCGCGCGCGGCGGTTTACCAGGTGCTCATGAAGGACGCGTCCTCGACGATGGCGCGCGGCATCTATGGCGCCGCGGCGCGGGAATCGGAGGCTAAGGCGGTGCCTTAGTGAATCCCCAGCGCCGCTTCGATGTTGCGCACCATCGATACCAGGCGCGGCCCGATGTCCTCTTCCAGCTGGCCCTTCTTCACCACGAAGGCGGGCACGCCGCAGTTGAAGGTGACGATTTCGCCATCCACGTTGCGCCGCATCGGCACGCCGACTGCGTGCACTTCGCGCCGCAGCTCGCCGGTGGAAACGCAGAAGCCGCGGCCGCGGATTTCATCCAGGCTCTTGGCGATCGAGGGCTGGAACTTGCGCAGCATCTCCGGTTCCTTGACTTTCATCTGGTTGAGCGTCGCTTCCCTTTCCGCCGGCGTGCAGGCGTAGAGAAAGGCGCGGCCGATCACCGACTGCGCGATCGGCACCGAGGTGCCGATGTCGGGGAGCGTCGTCAGGTTGCCGCTGCGGCAGGCTTCCACGTAGACCATGTTGAGACGGTCGCGGATGCCCATGTTCACGGAGCCGTTCACGTAGTCGGCGAGCTCCTTCATGAACGGGCGCGCGATCTGGCGGATGCTCATCGACGCGAGCAGCGGGTAGCCGATCGCGAGCACCGCCGAACCGAGCTGGTACTTGCCGAGGCGCATGTTGTGGCGCAGGTAGCCCAGCTTGGTCAGCGTATAGGTCAGCCGGGACACGGTCGGCTTGGGCAGGCCGGTGCGTACCGAGATCTCCTTGTTGCCGAGCATCGGCTCGGGCGGCGTGAAGCAGCGCAGCACTTCCAGACCGCGCGCCAGCGTGGTAGCAAACTGGCGATCTCCTTCGTGCTCGTAGCTGTAGGCGCCTTGCGGCGGGGAAAGGGAATCGGCGGGGTCGGAAGCGCCCATGGAAATCTCCTCGATTGGTGCTGCTGCGGGTAAGCTTTGATTTAATGCGAAACACGGGGATGTTTCGCGTTTCGATATTCCATCCAAGGCATCGACCTGTCAACTTAGTCATATTGCATTTCACATAGAGAAACAGACATGTCCAAACCATTGTTTGATTTGAGCGGCAAAGTCGCGGTGATTACCGGCTCGACACGCGGCATCGGCAAGTCGATGGCAGAGGAGCTGGCCCGCGCCGGCTGCAAGGTCGTGGTTTCCAGCCGCAAGGCTGACGCCGTCGAGGCGACGCGCGCGGAGTTCGAGAAGCAGGGCTTCGAGGTATTGGGGATCCCCTGCAACGTGTCGCGCAAGGAGGAATTGCAGGCGCTGGTCGACAAAACCATTGCGAAATGGGGCCGGGTCGACGTTGCCGTGGCCAATGCCGCGGTGAACCCGTACTACGGGCCGCTCGCGCAAATCCCGGACGACGCCTTTGACAAGGTGTTCCTGAACAACGTGAAGAGCGTGCTCTGGCTGGCGAGCATCACGCTGCCCGGCATGGCCGAGCGCGGCGGCGGCTGCTTCATCACCGTGGGTTCGATCGGCGGCATCCGCGCCAACACGGTGATAGGCGCCTACGGCATGTCGAAGGCGGCTGACCACCATCTTGTGCGCAACCTGGCGGCCGAGTGGGGGCCGAGGAACGTGCGCGTGAACGCCATCGCGCCCGGCCTGATAAAGACCGACTTCGCCAAGGCGCTCTGGGAAGACCCGGCGCGGCGCAAGGCGCGCGAGGACGAGACGCCATTGCGGCGCCTCGGCGTGCCGCGCGACATCGGCGGCATCGCGGTGTTCCTCGCGTCGGAGGCGGCCGCGTTCATCACCGGCCAGGTCATCGTTGCCGACGGCGGGGTGACGATCGTTTGAGGGCGTATCGCGTACATGCCGGAGGAACATTCGGCGAAGGCCGCTTCGACACGATGACGCGGGAGGAGTTGGACGCGGGCAACGTCGTGGTGCGCGTGGCCTACGCCAGCGTCAACTACAAGGACGCGCTCACTGCGCGCGGCAAGGCGAAGATCGCGCTCAAGTTCCCGCTGGTCGCCGGCATCGATCTCGCCGGCACAGTCGAGGAATCGGCAGACGCTCGGTTCAGGCAAGGCGACGAAGTGATCGTGCACAGCTTCGGCCTAGGCGCGGACCACGACGGCGGCTACGCGGAGTTCGGGCGCTTTCCCGGCGACTGGCTCATCCCGCTGCCGACGGGAATGAGCCTGTTCGAAGCGAGCGCGCTCGGCGTGGCGGGGCATACGGCGGCGCTGGCGATAGACCTGATGCAGCTGAACGGCCTTGCGCCGGAGAAGGGCAAGGTGCTGGTCAACGGCGCCACCGGCGGCGTGGCGAGCATCGCCATCGACATCCTCTCGAAACTGGGCTTTCACGTCGTCGCGCTAAGCGGCAAGAGCGCGGAGGGCGACTACCTGCGTTCGCTCGGCGCGGCGGAAGTACTCGACCGCAACGCGATGCAGTTCGGCACGCGCCCGCTTGAATCGCCGCAGTGGGCGGGCGCGCTCGATTCGGTCGGCGGCGAGCAGCTGGCCTGGCTCGCGCGCAGCATGCAGCGCGACGGCGTCGTCGCAGCCTTCGGCAACGCGGGCGGCGTGGATTTCAAGGGCAGCGTGCTGCCCTTCATCCTGCGCGGCGTGCGCCTGCTCGGGGTCAACGTCAACAATCCGGTCGAGCGCATTAAGGCGCTCTGGGCGCGGCTGGCGACCGACCTCAGGCCGCGCCATCTCGATCGCATTGCCCGCCGCATCCGCTTCGACGACCTCGACCCGGCGTTCGACGACCTGCTTGCAGCGCACGTGCGCGGGCGGCAAGTGGTAGATTTCTCCCTGTGAAAACACTGCGCGTCCGCGTCGACGCCGAGCGCTGTCAGGGGCACAGCCGCTGCTGCGCGATTGCGCCGGAGCTGTTCGAGTCGGACGAACTCGGCAACGCGCATGCAAGGGGCGACGGCCTGGTGCCGCCGCAGCTGGAAGCCAAAGCCCAGCTCGCCATGAAGAATTGTCCCGAGCATGCCGTGAGAATCAGCCATGAGTAAGCACGCACCGGTGGCGGACTGGGCCAGCGACTTCGATCACCGCGACGCGCGCTGGATCGAGGATCCGTTCCCGATCTGGGAAGAGCTGCGCGGCCGCTGCCCGGTGGCGCAGTCGGCGCGCTTCGAGGACGGCGCCTACTTCGCCTCGCGCTATGCCGAGGTGCGCGAGATTGCCTACGATTCGGAGCACTTTTCCTCGCGCCGGGTCATCGTGCGCGAAAAGAAGGTGCCGACGCAGCCGGCGCCGCCCATCACGTCCGACCCGCCGGAGCACACGCCGGCGCGCAAGCTCCTGCTGCCCGCGTTCGCGCCGCTGGCCATCGCCCGTCTAGAACCGAGGGCGCGCGCCCTCTGCCGCGAGCTGCTGGATGCGATCGGCGACGCCAAAACCTGCGATGCAGCGGTCGACTACGCACAGCACATTCCGGTACGGCTGATCGCCCACATGCTCGGCGTGCCGGAACACGACGGCGACCTGTTCCGTCGCTGGATCCACCTGGTTCTCGAGGTCGGCAACAGCGACGAGACGGTGATCCTGCCGGCGCTGCAGGAAATGAGCGCGTACTTCATGGCCGAAATCAAGAAGCGCGGCACGCAGCGCGGCGATGACCTGATTAGCTTCCTGCTGGATGCGAAGATGGAAGGCCAGCCGCTGTCCGATCCGCACTTGCTCGGCACGCTGCGGCTTCTGCTGGTCGCCGGCATCGACACCACGTGGAGCGGAATCGGCGCCAGTCTCTGGCACTTGGCGACGCATCCCGAAGACCGGCGCCGGCTCGTGGCCGATCGCTCCCTGATGCCGACCGCCATCGAGGAGTTCCTGCGCGCCTACGCGCCGGTGACGATGGCTCGCGAAGTGGTGAAGGAAACCACGGTCGGCGGCTGCCCGTTCAAGGAGAAGGGACAGGTGCTGCTGTCCTTTCCCGCGGCGAACCGCGACCCGGCCAAGTTTCCTCAGGCCGACCAGGTGCTCATCGACCGCGCCGAGAACCCGCATGCCGCATTCGGCCTTGGCCGGCACCGCTGCATCGGCTCGAACCTCGCGCGCCTGGAAATGACCGTGGCGATCGAGGAATGGCTCGCGCGCTTCCCGGAGTTCAGTCTTGCCGAGGGCGCGAAGGTGACCTGGTCCGAAGGGACCGTGCGGGGTCCGCGCCGCCTGCCCGTCGCCCTAGGCAAGGGCTGAGCTGACGTTTGAAACGCGGGCGCCGACAGGTGCCCGGCGGACCGCTGTAGCAGTAAACTTCCCGCTTCCACTGGAGGGACCATGGATCTCAACTATTCCCAGGAAGAGTCCGCTTTCCGCGACGAGGTGCGCGGCTGGCTGAAGGTAAATCTTCCCAAGGACCTGCGCGACAAGATCGCCAATTACGACGAACTCAGCCGCGACGACCTGATGCGCTGGCACAAGATCCTCGCCAAGCAAGGCTGGGTGGCGCCGGCCTGGCCGAAGGAATTCGGCGGCACCAGCTGGAACGTGGTGCAGCGCTATATCTTCGAGGAGGAGTGCGGCTTCGCCGGCACGCCGCCGCTGATCCCCTTCGGACTGTCGATGTGCGGCCCGGTGATCCTGCGCTTCGGCACCCCGGAACAGAAGAAGCGTTTCCTGCCGGGCATCTACAACGGCGACGTGTTCTGGTGCCAGGGCTATTCGGAGCCCGGTTCGGGATCCGACCTCGCTTCGCTGAAAACCAAGGCGGAACGGAGCGGCGACCACTACATCGTCAACGGCCAGAAAATCTGGACCACGCTCGGACACTACGCCGACTGGATCTTCTGCCTGGTGCGCACGGATTCCAGCCTGTCCAAGCGGCAGGAAGGCATCTCCTTCCTGCTCATCGACATGAAGACGCCGGGCATCACCGTGCGGCCGCTGATCCTGATGGACGGCGGCCACGAAGTGAACGAGGTGTTCTTCGACAACGTCAAGGTGCCGGCCGAAAACCTGATCTACGAGGAGGGCAAGGGCTGGACGGTGGCCAAATACCTGCTCGGCCACGAGCGCATGAATACCGGCCGCATCGGCGGCTCCAAGCGCGAATTGGCGAAGCTCAAGGAGTTCGCCGGCAAGCAGAAGGGCGACGACGGCAAGCCGCTGATCGAGGACGCGCGCTTCCGCGACAAGCTGACGCGCGTCGAGGTCGAGTTGATGGCGCTGGAGATCACCAACCTGCGCTTCCTCGACCAGATGCGCCGCAGCGGCCAGCCGCCGGGCGCCGACGTCTCGATGCTGAAGATCAAAGGCACCGAAATCCAGCAGTCGCTCACCGAGCTGTCGATGCAGGCGGTCGGCCCGATGGCGCAGCCGTTCAAGTCGGTCGCCAACGACGCCGAATTCGACGAGTTCACCGCCGGCCTCGCGCCGCGCTACTGCAATTTCCGCAAGACCACGATCTACGCGGGCTCGAACGAGATCCAGAGAAACATCATCTCCAAGATGACGTTGGGACTGTAGGAGGGAACATGAACTTCGACTACAACGAAGAGCAGCAACTGCTCGCCGACTCCGTGCGGCGCTACCTGGCCAAGGACTACGCGTTCGAGGCGCGCAAGAAAATCGTCGCCTCAAAGGACGGCTGGAGCCCGCAGGTCTGGGCGCAGCTCGCCGAGATGGGCCTTACCGGGCTGCCGTTCTCGCCCGATTACGGCGGCTTCGGCGGCGGCGCGGTGGACCTGATGGGCGTGATGGAAGCGGCCGGCGACGCGCTGCTGGTCGAGCCCTACCTCGCCACCGTCGGCCTGGGCGCGCAGTTCGTCGCGCGCGCCGGCAGCGACGCGCAGAAGAAGGCGATCCTGCCCGCCGTCGTCGAGGGCAAGCTGAAGATGGCTTTCGCGCATACCGAGATGGGCGCGCGCTACAACCTTGCCAAGGTGGAAGCAACCGCGAAGAAGGCGGGCGCGGGCTGGGAGATCACCGGCGAGAAATTCGTGGTGCTGGGTGCGCCCGCCGCGGAGAAGTTCGTCGTCTCCGCGAAGACTGACAAGGGCTTGTCCTTGTTTCTGGTTGAGAAAAATGCAGCAACGGTGAAAGCGTACGTCACCCTCGACGAGCAAAGAGCGGGTGATGTAGCCCTGAAAAATTCAAAAGCCGAGTTGCTCGGCACCGAAGGCGGCGCTCTACCGGTGATCGAGGAAGTGGTGGATTACGCCACCGCGCTCGTCTGCGCGGAAGCGGTGGGCGCGATGAAGTTCGCCTGCGACACCACGCTCGAGTACCTGAAGACGCGCAAGCAGTTCGGCGTGACGATCGGCACCTTCCAGGCGCTGCAGCACCGCATGGTCGACATGTTCGTTAGCTACGAGCAGGCGAAATCGATGGCCTGCCTGGCCGCGTCCAAGGCCGATTCTCCGGTGGATGCGAAGGACCGCGCGCGTTCGATTTCCGCGGCGAAGATCAAGATCGCCGACAATTGCCGGCATATCAGCCAGGAGGCGATCCAGCTGCACGGCGGCATGGGCATGACCGACGAGATGAAGGTGAGCCATACCTTCAAACGACTGACCATGATCGCGCAGCAGTTCGGCGACGCGGACCACCACCTGGCGCGTTTCGCCCAGTTGAACTGAATGGCGCAGAACAGGGCGTGGACCGTCGCGAGCTTTCCCAGCGGCGCGCTGAGCGAAAGTAACTTTCGCCTCGTGGAATCGCCGGTACCCTCGCCGAAGGACGGCGAGGTGCTGGTGAAGAATCTCTGGCTTTCGCTGGACCCGTACATGCGCGGAAGGCTGAGCCAGCAGAAGAGCTACGTGAAGGGGCTTGAGGTGGGCGACGTCATGACCGGGGAAACGGCGGGCGAGGTCCTCGAGTCCAAGCACCCCAAGTTCAAGCTCGGCGACAAGGTCACCGCGCCCTCGGGCTGGCAACTTTACTGCTGCCTGAACGGCGACCTGCTGAACAAGGTGGATGCTTCCAAGGTTCCGCTCTCGTACTTTCTCGGCAGTCTCGGCATGCCGGGGCGCACGGCATACTTCGGCATGAAGGACATTTGCGCTCCCAAGCCCGGTGAGACTGTCGTGGTGTCGGCGGCATCCGGCGCGGTGGGCAGCGTAGTCGGCCAGCTGGCGAAAGCCTGGGGCGCGCGCGCGGTCGGCATCGCGGGCGGCAAGGCGAAGTGCGACTACGTGACCAAGGAGCTCGGCTTCGATGCCTGCGTCGACTATAAAGCGGGAAATCTTCACGAGAACCTGAAGGTTGCCTGTCCCAAGGGCATCGACTGCTACTTTGAGAACGTCGGCGGCACGATCCTCGACACGGTGCTGGGCCTGATGAACCTGAAGTCGCGCATCGCCGTCTGCGGCCTGATCTCCGACTACAACGCGACCGAACCCTACGGCGTGAAGATGTTCCGCTCGATCCTCGTGAACCGCATCAAGGTGCAGGGCCTGATCGTCTTCGACTGGCTGGAGCGCTACCCCGAAGGCAACCAGGCGTTGCTGCAGTTGGCGGCGGCCGGCAAGCTGAAGACGCGCGAATCGGTGCTCGACGGCATCGACAAGGCGCCCGGGGGGCTAATCGGCCTGCTCAAGGGCGAGAACTTCGGCAAGCAGCTCGTCAAGCTCGCTTGATCCTGCAGAAGCCGGCCTAGCCGGTCAGTGCGCGCCGCGCATCCTTTCGATGCGCTCGCGCGTCGCCGGGTGCGACGACAGGTAATCCGGCGCGTCCGTCCCGCGGGGCCGCTTTTCCTCGATGCGCTGCAGGATCGCCGCGAACATCTCCGGCGGGATGCCCCGCCGCACCATGTAGCCGAAGGCGAAATCGTCGGCCTCGCGTTCGAATTCGCGCGAGAATCTCGCCTGCAGCAGCAGTGTGGGCGCGGCGGCGGCCAGCGAGGTCAGCGAAGCCAAGTCGCCGAACGTGAACGCAATCAGCAGGACGGTCGCCGAGTCCTGCAGCACATGGCGCAGTATGTGGCGCTGGCGCAGGTGGCCGATCTCGTGCGCCAGCACCGCCTCGATCTCGCGGTCGTCCTTCGACAGTTCCACCAGCTCGTCGGTCATCACGATGATGCCCGCCGGCAGCGCAAACGCGTTGGGCCCGATGCGGTTGCCTCTGCGCAATTCGAGCCGGTAACCGCTTGCGCCATCGATACCGGCGGTCATGCGTGCGTACAGCCTGTGCAAAGATTCCTGCCGCTCCGGCGGCAACTTGCTAGGCGTGAACACGAAGCGGTCCAGCGCCGACAGCGTGTCGCCGCCGATCAGCTTCTCCGTCTCGGCAGGCAGCGCAAATGCAACCTGTTTTGCAATCGCCGGTATGCCCCAGACGACAAAGGCCCAGGCCACGACCGCCGTGATTGCCAGGGCCGCGAACGCATAGCCGAGGCCGCTCTCCCAGCGGTGCAGCAGCCGCGCCGCCGCCGGTTCCTCGCCGATGAGCAGGTTGTCCACGCCGGCGTTGTCGTCGGTTTCGCACTGCGAGCCGTCCGGGAAGTAGAGGTAGCGCCGGCTGGTGCCGATGCGGTCGGAAACGCGCAGCTGCGTGAAAGGCCAGGAGAGGTTGAGGCCGGCGCCGCGCACCTGCAGCACGCGCTTCGAATCCGCGCCGAAGCCCGCGCTCAGGACGACATCGTGCGCGTGGGAGGATTTGCCGTCGAAATAGAGGGCGCGAACATCGCTCATAGGCCGAAATCGAAGCCAAGCAGTTCACCCGCCTCGTCGCCGACCGCGCCGACGTCTTCCTGCACCGCGGCGAGGAACCCACCGAGGCCCTGCTCGGATTGCAGCGAGATCCGCTCCAGCTTGTAGCGCGCGGTGCGGATCGCGGCCCAGGGGATCAGCAGTCCGAGCGTGCACAGCACGCCGAGCGCATTGCCGAAATACAGGCCGAACAGGCCGCCCGTGGTCCAGCGGCATTCGAAGCGGATCTCGCCAGACCCGGCGCCGAGCGTGGTGTTGCGCCAGGCGAGGCGCGCGAAGGTCGCCTCGGCATAGCTGCTGAGCAGAATATACAGCGGGAGCGCGCCAATGCCGAGCGTGACCACGGTGCCGGCGACGAAGCCGAGGAAAGCGAGCGACACCTTCAGCGCGGCGACGTAGTAGTTGCCGGCGGTCGCGGAGAAGACGAAGCGCCGGTCGCCGTAATTGCTGTTGTCAATGAACACCTTGCGCTTCATATAGAAGTAGAACGGATAGGCGAAGCCGAGAGTTACCGGCACCAGCAGGCCGGCGATCGCCAGTACCCCGAAGATCTGCATCTTGCTGCCCCTGAAGCCGAAGCGGATGTTGCGATGCGTGGAGTTGCGCGCATTGAACTGCAGCGCCCGCTGGATGACCCAGGGCAGCGCCAGCACGATCGCCGCGAACAGCGCCAGCCCGATCGCGTAGTGAACCTGCTTGGACAGGCTGTAGATGGCGACCGCCGTTACCACGATCAGCCGGCCCTTGAGGATCGCCACCGGATTGCCGATGTATTCGAAGGCCGAGCCGTCCAGCAGCGTGCTGCCGTAGAAATAGCGCTTGCGGCGCACCTTGGCCCAGGCCGAATAGATGCCCAGCGTGACGATGCCCAGGCATAGGTTGACGATCCATATCTTGAAATATTCGCCCGCCTTGCCGGTGAATTGCAGCGCGACTTCCGGCGCGCCGGTTCGCTCCATGATGGTCCCTCCCAAGGACAATCTGTTTACAATCCGACCTATGATTGAACTCTACACTTGGCCGACGCCGAACGGCCACAAGATCCACATCATGCTTGAGGAGACGGGCACGCCCTACAACGTGCACGCGATCGACATCGGCGCCGGCGACCAGTTCAAGCCGGAGTTCCTCAAGATCTCTCCCAACAACAAGATGCCGGCGATGGTCGACACGGACGGCCCGGGCGGCAAGCCCTTCGCGCTTGCCGAGTCCGGCGCGATGCTCTTGTACCTGGCCTCGAAGACCGGGAAGTTCCTGCCTGAGGACCTGCGCAAGAAGTGGCAGGTCACGCAGTGGCTGATGTTCCAGATGGGGCATATCGGCCCGATGCTTGGCCAGGCGCACCACTTCCTCGGCTATGCGCCGGAGAAGATTCCCTACGCCATGAACCGGTACAAGAACGAAGCCAACCGGCTTTACATGGTGGTCGACCGGCGATTGAAGGAGTCGAAGTACCTGGCCTGCGACGAATACAGCATCGCCGACATTGCGACGGTGCCGTGGCTGCGCTTTCCGGACCGGCAGGGCGTCAACATCGACGAATACCCGGCGCTGAAGAAATGGCGTGATGCAATCTTCGAGCGGCCGGCGGTGAAGCGCGCGTTCCAGGTCCTCGCGGACCGGAGGCGCCCGGTGCCCGAGATGACGAAGGAACAGAAAGAGAATCTTTTCGGGGCCGCCCAATATGCTAAACGGTAAAGTCGCCTGGATTACGGGCGGGGGCTCGGGCATCGGCCTCGCAGGCGCGGAGGAACTGGTGAAGGCCGGTGCCCGCGTGGTGATTTCCGGCAGGACGGAAAAAACCAACAAGGAAGCGGAGAAGAAGCTCAGGGCGCTTGGCGATGCCGAGGCCGTTCAACTGGATGTCTCCGACAAGAAGGCGGTGCTCGCGGCCGCGGCCGACATCGAGAAGCGCCACGGACGCATCGATATTCTGGTCACCAGCGCCGGCACCAACATCAGCGGCCCGAAGCGCAACTTCCGGACCATGTCGGCCGAGGGCTGGGACGACGTGGTGCAGATCAACCTGAACGGCCTGTTCTACTGCTGCCTCGCCGTGATCCCCGGAATGCGTGCGCGCAAAGACGGGCTGATCATCAACATCTCCTCCTGGGCCGGTCGCTACGCGAGCTCGCTCACAGGGCCGGCGTACAACGCCACCAAGCGCGCAGTGATCGCGGTGTCCGAGTCGATCAACATGGAAGAATGCGCTCACGGAATCCGCGCTACGTCCATCCTGCCAGGCGAGGTGGCGACGCCGATCATGGAAAAGCGCCCGGTTCCTCCCTCGAAGGAAGAGCGCGCGCGCATGGCGCAGCCCGAAGACTTCGGCAAGGCGATCCTGTTCGTCGCGACGATGCCGGCGCGCAGCTGCGTGAACGAGCTGGTGATCGCGCCTACCTGGAACCGCTTCTACCTCGGCGGCCTGGAGGCGCCGAAGTAATCGCAGTCTTCTGGCGACGG
>DATJYN010000055.1:0-6209 GCA_035499575.1 Burkholderiales bacterium
GCCGGCCTTTTCCATGAAGGCGAAGCGCGAGAGCCAGAGCGGGCGCTCGAACGGCGGCGCATAGCAGCCGAAACGGCCGCCGTTCAACTCGAAGCCGAGCAGGTGCAGCCAGTCCTTCAGGCGCAGCAGGCCGGTGAAGCGCTCGTCCCAGGGCGCGCCGGCGCCGCCGCGGGCGAACACCTGCCGCAGGCGCCACAGCGAGAGCGGGTTGAAGCCGGAGATCACGAGCTGGCCCTCGGGGATGAGCACGCGCTCGGCCTCGCGCAGCACCAGGTGCGGGTCGGCGGTGGATTCCAGCGCATGCGGCAGCACCACCAGGTCGACGCTCTGGTTGGCGAGCGGCAGCTGCATCGGGTCGGCCGCCAGCGCGGCGCCGTGCTCCAGCGCCAGCGTGAACTTGAACGGGATCCGGTTGGCCCGCAGGAAATCGACCCGGTGCAGGCCCATCTGCACCGCGCGGTAGCCGAACACATCCTCGGTGGCGAGGTCGAACTGGGCACGCTCCCAATCGAGCACGTACTGGCCGAGCGGCGTGGCGAACCACTCCGAGAGGCCGGGACGCGCCCCGCTATACTGGTGTGCGCCATTTCCGTTTGCCACAAAGGATTGCCGGTCCATGCTCGAAATCGTTCCGCTACCTGCCTTCAAGGACAACTACATCTGGACGCTGCGCAGCGGAAAGCGCGCCGCCGTGGTGGATCCCGGCGAAGCGCGCCCCGTGCAGGCGTACCTCGCGCGCGAAGGGCTCGAACTGGTGGCGATCCTGGCGACCCACCACCATGCCGACCACGTCGGCGGCATCGCGGAACTGGTCGGCAATTCGAAGCTTCCGGTATTCGGGCCGAAGGGCGAGCCGATTCCCGCGCTGACGAATCCGCTGGGCCAGGGCGACAAGTTCGAGATTCCGGCGCTCGGTGCATCGCCCACGGCGCCCGCGCCGTCCTTTACCGTGCTGGACATTCCCGGGCATACGCGCGCGCATATTGCCTATTATGGCTTAGGTTCCCTTTTCTGCGGCGACACGCTCTTCGCGTGCGGCTGCGGCCGGGTGTTCGAGGGCACCGCCGCGCAAATGCTCGAATCGCTGTCGAAACTCGCGGCGCTGCCCGATGAGACGCGCGTCTATTGCGGGCATGAATACACGCTCGCCAACATCCGCTTCGCGCGAGCGGTCGATCCGCACAACAAGCTGCTCGCCGCGCGCGAAGAGCGCGCGCAGCGCCAGCGCGATGCCGGCCTGCCGACGCTGCCCTCGACGCTCGGCGAGGAGCGCGCCACCAATCCCTTCCTGCGCTGCGCCGAGCCGGCCGTCGTCGAATCGGCCAATAAATACCTCGGCGCGCGCGTGGCGGACCCGGTGCGCGTCTTTGCCGCGATCAGGGATTGGAAAAACAAGTCCTAGGACAAGGGTAAACTCCCGCAGCTTCATCCAAGAGGAGTCGGGTCTATCGTGCGAAGGTTCGCAGGTCTACTGTGCTTGCCGGCGGCTACCCTGCTGCTCGCAGCCTGCGCTACGCAGCCGGCGCCCGACGGCGTGGATGCCGCCACAGCCGGCGGGACGCGCGTCCAGTCGCCCGTGCTCGAATATCGCGAGGGTACCGAGGAAGCCCGCAAAGCGAGGACCCGCGCGGCGCTGGCGAAGCCGCTGGACGCCACCCGCCTGCCGCCCTTCGACGGCAAGCGCGAGGAGCTGGCCGAGGCGCCCGCGCTGCCGCGCGTCGACCGCACCGTGCGGCAGGACGACGTCTGGCAGCGCATCCGCGACGGCTTCGCGATGCCCGACCTCGCGGGGCCGCTGGTGGCCGAGAAAACCGCCTGGTACGTGGCGCACCCGGAATACCTGAAACGCGTGTTCGAGCGCAGCCGGCGCTACCTCTATCACATCGTCGAGGAAATCGAGAAGCGCGGGCTGCCCACGGAACTCGCGCTGCTGCCGATGGTGGAAAGCGCCTTCAACCCGATGGCCTACTCGCGCGCCCACGCCTCGGGTCTGTGGCAGTTCATTCCCGGCACCGGCAAGCGCTACGAACTGACGCAGAACTGGTGGTATGACGGCCGGCGCGACATCGTCGCGTCCACTTCGGCGGCGCTGGACTACCTGAAGGACGTCTACGAGATGAACGGCGACTGGCACCTCGCGCTGGCCTCCTACAACTGGGGCGAAAACGCGGTGGCGCGCGCGGTGGAGAAGAACCGGCGCGAGGGCAAGCCGATCGACTACGCCAGCCTGAGCATGCCGGAAGAAACGCGCAACTACGTGCCCAAGCTCCAGGCGCTGAAGAACATCATCGCCAACCCCGGCCTGTTCGGCATCGACCTCGACCCGATCCCCAACCAGCCGTATTTCGCGAGCGTCACGGGAGAGCGCGACATCGACGTGCGCCTGGCCGCGCAGCTCGCCGAGATGACGGTGGAGGAATTCATCGCGCTCAACCCGGGCTTCAGCCGGCCGGTGATCCGCGCGGACCTCACGCCGCGCATCGTGCTGCCGGCGGACCGCGTCGACATCTTCCACGAGAACCTCACCAAGTACGACGACAAATCGCTGGTGTCGTGGCGGACCTACCAGCCCAAGAGGGGCGAACACCTGGACGGCATCGCGAAAAAGTTCGGCGTCAGCCTGGCGCAGCTGAAGGAGGTAAACGGCATCACGCCGCGCGCGCGCGCGATGCCGGCGGTGCTGGTCGTGCCGACGAACGGCAGCGCGCACGATGCCGGGCGGCTGCCGATCATGTACGCGCCGCCGATTCCGATGGCCGGGCCGAGGACCTTCGTGCACACGGTCAAGGCCGGCGAAACCCTGCCCGGCATCGCCCGCCGTTACGGGGTCAAGGCGGACGACCTGCGGCGCTGGAACAAAATTGGCCGCCTGACGGCGGGGCAAAGGCTGGTGGTCCGGACGTCGGGTACGCCCGCGACCGGGAAAAGGGCGCAAGTTAAAGGAAAATCTAGGAAGATTTCTACTAGTAAGGTTGCAAGGAAATCATAGAGTTGAGATAGTTACTTCCAGCGTTACTCACGATATTGCTGCGGTGCGGTTCCCTATACGGCCGGAGGATGCCTAGAATGCACGCATGGGCCGGAACCTCCGGAGGGGAGTGCTTTTCACTCTGCTTTTTGCAGGCTTGGTCGCGCCTGCCGCGGCCGATCCCATCCTGCTGTTGCTGCTCGGCATCGCGCGCGACATGGTCATCGACCAGGCGCAGAAGAGCCCCAAGGAAAGGGCGATCGACCCCGACCCCTTCCTGCCGGACATGTCCAAGGTCTATCCGGGCACGTCGGTCGAGCCCGAAACCCTGCGCCGGCTGATCGACGACAGCTATTCCTACCTCAGCAGCAGCCAGCGCCAGGAGATCTTCGAGGCGCTGAACGCCGAGTTGATGAATCCGAAGAACGCGGCGATGCGCGGCGCCTACATCGAGTATTTCATGGACCGTGCGCTCACCTGGCGCGCGGCGCAGATGCGGCTCGCGCAGATGCCCTATCGAGAGAAACAGCGCCTCGCCGAGGAATTCAAAACCGAGCTCCCCTCGATTCCGGAGGAAGAGCAGGCCAAGCTGGGCAAGCTGCTGCGCAGCGGCATGCTGCCGGTGCCCAACGACCTGAATCAGCTGCTGCTGGCCGCCTTCGAAGCGCGGTAAAGCAGGCAACTCACAGTCCGCGTGCGGCTAAGCCGCGTCGCCTCCGGATAGGTCTGCCGGCACTCCGGCATGGCTTCCGGGCAACGCGGATGGAAATGGCAGCCCGCCGGCGGGTTCACCGGCGACGGCAGCTCTCCCGAGAGGCGGATGATGTCGCGCTTGCCGTCGACCACGGGCACTGCCGAAAGCAGCGCCGCGGTATAGGGATGGCGGGGGTTCTCGAGCACCTCGGCAGCGGTACCGCGCTCGACGATGCGGCCCAGGTACATCACCGCGACTTCGTGCGCCAGGTATTCGACGATCGAGATGTTGTGGGTGATGAACAGGTAGGCGATGCCGAGCCGCCGCTGCAGCGACTTCAGCAGGTTCAGGATCTGCGCCTGCACCGAAACGTCCAGCGCGCTGGTCGGCTCGTCGCAAACGATCAGCTTCGGCTCCACCGCCAGCGCACGCGCGATCGCGATGCGCTGGCGCTGGCCTCCCGAGAATTCGTGCGGGTAGCGCGCCAGCGCTTCCCCGGGCAGGCCGACCTGCTCCAGCAGCGCCGCGATGCGGCCCGCGCGGTCCCGGTCGCTGCGGCCGATGCCGAGGCTCTGCATGCCCTCGGCCAGGATTTCGGCGACGCGCATGCGCGGGTTGAGCGACGCATAGGGATCCTGGAAGATGATCTGCATCCCGCCGCGCGCGGCGCGCAGCTCGTCGCGCGACAAGGCCGCCAGGTCGCGGCCGGCGATCACCACCCGGCCGCCCGTCGGCGCGATCAGGCGCAGCATCGCCTTCCCGACCGTCGTCTTGCCGCAGCCGGATTCCCCGACCAGGGCCAGGGTGCGTCCCGCGCGCACGGCGAGCGACACGCCGTCCACCGCTTTCACCTGGCCGACGACGCGCTTGAAGAGTCCCTTGCGGATCGGAAAATGCACCTTGAGGTTCTCCACCTCGACAAGCAGCGGTTCGTTTTCCACCGCGACATAGGTAACCTCGTCGGCGCCCTCGCCCGCTGCGGCGGCGCGCGGCTGGTCGGCCCCCCGCTCGCGCAGGTGGCAGCGGACCCGCCTCGCCTCGGCCCCCGGCAGCGCGATCAGGCCGGGCGCCTCGTCGCGGCAGCGTTGATAGGCGAATTCGCAGCGGTCCGCAAAGCGGCAGCCGGCGAAGCGGCCGGTCAACGGCGGCACCTGGCCGGGGATCACCGGCAGGTCGGCGCCGCGCTTGCGCGGCGACGGCAGCGCCTGGAAAAGCTTCTGCGCGTAAGGGTGCTGGGGCGCCGCGAAGAAGGCCGCGCGCTCTGCGACCTCGACGATTTCGCCGGCGTACATCACGGCGACACGCTGCGCCATCCGGGCGACGATGCCCAGGTCGTGCGTGATCAGCAGGATCGCCATCGAGCGTTCCGCCTGCAGCCTGGTCAGCAGGTCCAGGATCTGCGCCTGGATCGTGACGTCGAGCGCGGTGGTCGGCTCGTCGGCGATCAGCACCTCGGGTTCCGCGGCCAGCGCGGCAGCGATCATCACGCGCTGCTTCAGGCCGCCCGAGAGCTGGAACGGATACTCGGCGCAGCGGCGCGCGGCATCCGGAATGCCGACGGCGTCGAGCAGCTCCAGCGTCCGCGCGTGCGCCGCGCCGCCCCTGAGCGCGGTATGGCGCTCGATGACTTCCATGACCTGCCGCCCGACGGTAAGCACCGGATTGAGCGCCGTGGAGGGTTCCTGGAAAATCATCGACACGCGCCGGCCGCGCAGCGCGCGCATCGCCGACTCGGGCAGGGCCAGCAGGTCCTCGCCCCGCAGCAGTACCTTGCCGCCGGCGATGCGGCCCGCGTCGGGCAGCAGCCGCAGGATGGAAAGCGCGGTCATCGACTTGCCCGAGCCCGACTCCCCGACGAGCGCAAAGCACTCGCCCGGGCGCAGTTCGAAATCCACGCCGTCCACCGCGTGCACGGTGCCGCGCGGCGTGTCCAGCCGCGTCCGCAGCTTCGAGACGTCGAGCGCGATTTCCTGCGCGGTTTCCTCCTTCATGTGTCCGCTCAAACGCGCACCCTCGGGTCGAAGCCGTCGCGGGCAGCGTCGGCGAAAAGGTTGGCCGCGAGCACGAGCACCAGCATGAAGCTGAAGGCGGTCGCCAGCGCCCACCAGACCGCGGGCTCGCGCGACATCTCCAGGCGCGCGGCGTTGATCATGGTGCCGAAGCTGTTGGTCGAAGGGTCCACGCCGACGCCGACGTAGGACAGCACCGCTTCGGCCAGCACCAGGCCGGAGAAATCCATCACCATGGTAATGATCACGATATGAGAGAGGTTCGGCAGGATGTGCCGCGCGAGAATACGGCCGTCGCGCACGCCGAAAGCATGCGCCGCCTGGATGTACTCGAGCTGCGAGAGCTTCAGTGTTTCGCCGCGCAGCAGGCGCGCGAGCCCGGTCCAGCTGGTCAGGCCGAGGATCGCGCACAGCACCAGCAGACGGAAATCGGCGCGCTGCGCGGCGAGCGAAAACCATTCCGGGTGGCGGTCGAGCACAACCTGCAGCATCAGCACCGAGGCCGCGATCAGCAGCACGCCGGGAATGGAATTGAGCG
>DATJYN010000056.1:0-31057 GCA_035499575.1 Burkholderiales bacterium
CGCATCAGCGGGAACGCCGAAGGCAATTCGGCGCACTTCCCGCGCGAGATGATGTTCGGCTGGGGCGACAGCTTCGAATACCTCGAATGCGCGCGCTGCGGCTGCCTGCAGATCGCCGAGATCCCGGCGGACCTCGGCAAGTACTACCCCAGCGACGGCTACTACTCCTACCGGATGCCGAAGCAGAAGCATTACCCGGCATGGATGCTGAAGCTGCGGCACCAGCGCACCCGTTATTTCCTCGGCGAATTCTCGGTCGTGGGCGCGCTCATCGGCTCGCTGTCGAAGCCGCTGGAGCATTTCGACTGGTTCCGCGGGCGCGGCGTCACGCTCGACTCCCGCATCCTCGACGTCGGTTGCGGCGCGGGCGGGCTGCTGCTCAAGCTCCAGCGCGAAGGCTTCCGCTCGTTGCTCGGCGCGGATCCGTTCATCCAGTCCGACGTCGACTACGGCAACGGCGTGCGCATTCTCAAGCGGGAGGTGGGCGCGCTGGAGGGCCAATACGATTTCATCATGCTGCACCATTCCTTCGAGCACATGCCGGATCCGGCGGCGGCACTTGCCGCGCTGGCGCGCAGGCTCGCGCCCGGCGGAACGCTGCTGCTGAGGATTCCGGTCTCCGACTGCTGGGCGCGCAAGCACTACGGCATCGACTGGATGGCCTGGGATGCGCCACGCCACCTGTACCTGCACACGCGCAAGAGCATGGCCTTGCTCGCCGAGGGCGCGGGCCTTGCCATCGACGGCGTCGTCTGCGATTCCTCGGGGCAGCAATTTTCCAGCAGCGAGCTCTACATCCGCGGCGTGCCCTATGTCGAGCACGGCAAGTACCGGCCTGGCAACAGCGCAAATGCATTTTCCGAATCGGAATGGGACAGCTTCCAGGTGCGCGCCGCCGAGCTCAACCGCAAGGGCGAAGGCGACAGCGCCTGTTTCTACCTGCGCGCCGGCGACGCTGTGAGAAGATAAGCCGCATGCCGCTGCCCGTCGCCCTGCAAAACCTGCGCATCCCGGTGATCTGCGCGCCGATGTTCATCGCCGGCAACCCGAAGCTGGTGATCGAGCAATGCAAGGCCGGCGTAGTCGGCTCGTTTCCGGCGCTGAACGCGCGGCCGAAGGAAGCATTGGACCAGTGGCTGACGGAAATCGAAACCGCGCTCGCAGGCCAGCCGGACGCCGCGCCCTACGCGGTGAACCAGATCTGCCACAAGTCGAACGATCGCCTGGAGCACGACATCGAGGCCTGTATCCGGCACGAGGTGCCCATAACGATCACCAGCCTGCGCGCGCCGAACGACGTGATTCCGAAAATTCACGCCTACGGCGGCATCGTGCTGCACGACGTGATCAGCGTGCGCCACGCCGAAAAGGCGCTGGAAGCCGGCGTGGACGGCCTGATCCTGGTGTGCGCGGGCGCGGGCGGCCATGCCGGTACGCTTTCGCCCTTCGCACTGATCGGCGAAGTGCGGCGCTTCTTCGACGGCCCGATCGTGCTCTCGGGCGCGATCTCGAGCGGCGACGCGATCCTCGCTGCGCAGGCGGCTGGCGCCGACCTTGCCTACATCGGCACGCGCTTCCTCGCCACTCCCGAGGCGAGCGTGCCGGACCGCTACAAGGAGGAGATCCTGCGCTCGGCTGCGGCCGACATCGTCTACACGGATCTTTTTTCCGGCGTCAGCGGCAACTACCTGAAGCACAGCGTGGTCGCGGCCGGATTCGATCCCTTGAACCTGCCCAAATCCGATCCGGCAAAGATGAACTTCGGCACTGCGGGCGGCGCCGAGAAGAAAGTCTGGCGCGACATCTGGAGCGCCGGCCAGGGTGTCGGCCAGATCGATTCCGTGGCGCCGGTGGCGCAGGTTGTCGCAAAACTGGAAGGCGAGTATGCCGCTGCGCGCCGGCGGCTGCAGATGAACTGATGGAAGTCGAACTCGAGCGGCGCGGGCCCGCCGCGTGGCTGTGGCTCAACCGGCCCGAACTGCGCAATGCGCTGAACGACCTGGTTTTGAATTCGATTTCGAATTCACTCGAAAAACTGGCAAAAGATCCGTCTTGCAGGGTCGTGGTCCTCGCCGGCCGCGGCCAGGCGTTCTGCGCCGGCGGCGATCTCTCCCGCATGGAGCAGGCGGCGAAGATGACGAAGGCGAAGTCGAAGGCCGAGGCGGGCCGGTTCGCGAAGCTGCTCTTCAGAATGCACAGCTACCCGAAGCCGCTGATCGCGCGCGTGCACGGCCCGGCGTTCGCCGGCGGCATGGGCCTCGCCGCCGCCTGCGACCTGGTGGTGGCCGCGGAACAAGCCGAGTTCTGCCTGCCCGAGGTGCGGATCGGCCTCGTGCCGGCGATGATCAGCCCGTACATCGTGCGCGCGCTTGGCGAGCAGCAGGCGCGCAGATACGTGCTGACCGGTGAGCGCCTGTCGGCGCCGGAAGCGAGCCGTATCGGCTTCGTGCACGAATGCGTGCCGATGGCGGAACTGGACGCGTGCGTGGAGAAATTCGTCCAGCGGCTGGCACAGGCGGGCCCGCAAGCGCTCGCACGCTCGAAGGCGCTGCTCGCCAAGGTTGGCCAGGCCGCGATTTCGCCGAAGCTTGCCGCCGAGACGGCGGCGGTGCTGGCCGAAGCGCGCGCCGGCGACGAAGCCCGCGAGGGCATCCGCTCTTTCCTGGAAAAGCGCAAGCCCGCCTGGCATAGGACCTGATCGCGGCCCGTGGGCCTGTACCGCTACCTCGAGTCGAAAATCCAAGGCACGGCGACGCCGGGCCCGGGGGCGCCGCCCGCGGGTCTGCTGGCGTTCTACTGGCATTTCATGCGCCAGACGCGCGGCTGGTATGCGCTTATGTTCGTCACGAGTCTCGCGGTTGCGCTGATCGACACGGTGATACCGGTCTTCATCGGCCAGCTGGTCGGGCTGATGCAGGCAGTCGACAGGCAGGCGGCGATCGCCCAGCGTTGGCCCTGGTTGGTCGGCATGGCCTGCGTCGTGCTGCTGCTGCGGCCCCTCGCGATCCTCGCCGACGTCGCGATCCGGCTGAACGCGGTGATCCCGGGCAGCACGAGCCTCATTCGCTGGCAGAGCCACTGGCACGTGGTGCGCCAGAACTGGAACTTTTTCCAGAACGATTTTGCCGGACGCATCGCCAACCGCGTGATGCAGACGGCAATATCGCTGCGCGAGAGCGCGATGGCCGGCATCCGCGCGGTCTGGTACATCGCGGTGTACGGCGCCGGCGCCATCGTGCTCATGGCGCTGTCGGATTGGCGCCTCGCGCTGCCGACCCTGCTGTGGTCCACGGGCTATGTCTTCTTCCTTGCGTATTTCGTGCCGCGCTTGCGCGAGCTGTCGAAGCTGAGCTCGGAAGGCCGTTCGCTGGTCATGGCGCGCGTCGTCGACAGCTACACCAACATCCTTACCGTGAAGCTGTTTGCACGGCCTGCGCAGGAAGACGCCTATGTGCGCGAAGCGATCGACGGGCATCAGGACGCAGTCGCTGCCTACATGCGCCTGGCGTCGAACTTCATGGTCACGCTCTCGACGATGAATGCGGCACTGCTGACTTCGACTGCGGCGGTCGGCATCGGACTATGGGCGCAGGGCAGCCTGGGCGCGGCTGCGGTGGCCACCGCGCTGCCGCTCGCCTGGCAGATCACCGCCACGTCCGGCTGGGTCAGCTGGGAGGTGGCGGCCATATTCGAAAACGTCGGCATGGTGCAGGAGGGCATGCAGACCATCGCCGTGCCGCTTGCGGGCGGCGACCGGCCAGGCGCGCGCCCGCTCGAGGTGACGCGTGGCGAGATCCGCTTCGAGGGCCTGACTTTCGGCTACGGCCGAAAGGAAGGCGCGCCGGTGCTGGACCGGCTCAGCCTGCAGGTACGGCCCGGCGAGCGCGTGGGCCTGGTCGGGCGCTCGGGCGCGGGCAAATCGACGCTGGTGAACCTGCTGCTTCGTTTCTACGAGCTGGAGCAGGGAAGCATACGCATCGACGGCCAGGAGCTGCGCGAAGTCACGCAGGAGAGCCTGCGCGCCGCGATCGGCATGGTGACGCAGGACACGTCGCTGCTGCATCGCTCCATCGCCGACAACATCCGCTATGGGCGTCCTGAGGCGACCGACGCCCAAGTGGAAGCCGCCGCGCGCAGGGCGCATGCCCACGAGTTCATCCTGGAACTGCGGGACTGGAAGGACCGTGCCGGCTACGATGCGCATGTCGGCGAGCGCGGCGTCAAGCTGTCCGGCGGCCAGCGCCAGCGCATCGCCATCGCGCGCGTGGTGCTGAAGGATGCGCCCATCCTGATCCTCGATGAGGCGACCTCGGCGCTGGACAGCGAGGTGGAGCTGGCGATCCAGGAGCAGCTGCTGGGCCTGATGGAGGGCAAGACCGTGATCGCGATCGCGCACCGCCTCTCGACCATCGCGCGCATGGACCGGCTGGTGGTGCTCGATGCCGGGCGCATCGTCGAGCAGGGCACGCACGAAGAATTGCTGCGCCTGCAAGGGCACTACGAGAAGCTGTGGCGCCACCAGTCCGGCGGGTTCCTCGCGCGCGACGTGGTGCCGGCGGATACCGTCGTGGAACCGCCTGAAGAGCCGCTCGCGAGCGAGGACGACGAGGTGACGAAGGAGCCTAGCGAGCGGGCGCGGGTTTGACGATTCCCGCAGCTTCGCCGAAACCGATCGCCGCATAGCCATCGCGCGCGCAGCGGCCGCGCAGGATGACTTCGTCGCCGTCCTCGAGGAACGACCGTGTCTCGCCGCCGGGCAGCGACACCGGGTTCTTGCCGCCTTGCGTCATCTCCAGCAGCGCGCCGAGCGCGTCCGGCGTGGGCCCGGATATCGTGCCCGAACCTAGCAGGTCGCCCGGCTTCAGGTTGCAGCCGTTGGAGGCCTGGTGCGCGACGATTTGCGCCGGCGTCCAGAAGGAATGGCGGAAATTGCTGCGCGACAGGCGCGCGGGCGGCGCTTTCCGCTCCCGCATGCGCGCGGTGCGCAGGTGCACTTCCATGCCGATGTCGTAGCCGCCCTCGCGCTGGTCCGATTCGCTCAGCAGATAGGGCAAGGGCGCCGGCTGGTCCGCCGCGCGCTTGAAGGCCGCGCAGCGGAACGGCTCCAGCGCTTCCAGGGTCACGATCCACGGCGAGATGGTGGAAGCGAAGCTCTTGGCGAGGAACGGCCCAAGCGGCTGGTATTCCCAGGCCTGGATGTCGCGCGCCGACCAATCGTTGAAGAGCGTCACGCCGAACACGTGATCGAGCGCCTTGCCGATCGGCACCGCTTTGCCGAGCGGATTGCCCGGTCCGATCACGAAGCCGAGTTCGAGTTCGAAGTCCAGGCGCCTGCTGGGTCCGAAGGAGGGCGCGGCCGCGTCCGGTGCCTTGGTCTGTCCCAGCGGGCGCGTCACCGGCGTGCCGCTCACGACCACGGACGAGGCGCGCCCGTGATAGCCGATCGGCACCCATTGGTAGTTCGGCAGCAGCGGGTTGTCGGGGCGGAACAGGCGTCCGGCGTTCTGTGCGTGGTAGATGCCGGTGTAAAAGTCGCTGTAGTCGCCGATCGCCACCGGCAGGAACAGCTCGGCCTTGTTCATGGGGACCAAGAAGCGCGCAAGCCTCTTGCTGCTTTTCGGGTTCGATAGTTCCGCGGAAAGGCGCTTTCGCAATGCAGCCCAGGTTTTCCTGCCGGCTGCAGCGAGGCCGTTCAGGTTCGGCCCGGTCTTGAGTCCGACGGCGGCGAGATCCAGGATCTGGTTGCCGATCGCAACGCCCCCGCGCGGCTGCTCCTTCGAGGCCTTCCTGCGGAATACGCCGAACGGCAGGTTCTGGATTGGGAAGTCGCTCGCCGGGTCGTTGGCGCTGTCGACCCAGCTCTTTAACTTTGGATTGTGCGTCGCGTTCATTTCGGGCGGACCCCTCTTTTGCGTCCATAAACTGTCCAGAGGTAAAAAGCGGTCACGAGCACCAGTGGAATGATTCTGCGCTCGGTTCCCCATGTCAACAGGTACGGCAACGAAAAGCTCAAGCACAGGACGACGAAGTAGATCTTGGCGACGAGCGGACTTTCGGGCGACGTCTCGCCGCGTCGAAATGCCTTGATTGACTGCGTCAGGTTCCGCGCCACCGAGTTGATGCTCTCCGTCAGGGCGGCGAGCAGAAGAATCCTGAAGACCGACATATATGCTATTCCGGCAAGCTTTGCCGCCTGATACAGGAAACTGCCCGCCGACGAGGCGTGCGGCGCCCATGGGGAGGAGTCCTGCCCGAAAGGATCGACCCACACCTGGTATAGCCGGAGCGCGAAAATCTGCAGCGCCTCGAGAGGGTGCTGGATATTCTCGGCTATGCCGCGCGCCCAAAGAAGGCGCGAACAATCCCATTCGGCGCGACGATCGCCGCAATCGAACAGGTTGTCCGGATAGGGAAAATCATCGAGGCTGCGAAATGGAAAGAAACCAGCGATGCCGTGGTAGTTGCCCTTTAGAAAATCGTAGCCGGTCAGGGAATTGCCCGGGTTCATTTCCCCGGTGAACGCGAGATTGTGGAGGCTCCAGCCCACGATCGCCATTGCCGGGGGCGCCAATACGGCTGCGATGCGGCGCCAGGTCCGACCGTTCAAGGCGACCAGGGCGGGAATTGCGACGGCCAAGGCGGCCAGGGAACTTTTCAGCAGGAAGAGGGCGGCACAGAGGCAGCCGACCATCAGGCAGACGCGATTCTTGCGCAGATCCAGGCACAACAATGAAGCGACAAGCAGTGCAAGCAAGGGGATGATCCAGCCCTCTTCCGGCACAAGCGAGAAGGAATGACGGAAAACCTGGGGAAACGTCAGGACAAAGCCGATCGCCATGGCGCTGATCCGGTTCAATCCGCACGAGCGGAGCATGATCAGCAGGGAGGCAAGGATGAGCGCCTGCCCGGCCAGGTTTTTGATGAACAGGCAGGCGAGTTGATTGCAGCCCAGCCAATGCAGCAAGGCGAGCGAATAGGGTATCAGTGAATTTCGGCTGGCGTCTGACAGATGGCCGTGTTCCGCAATATCCTGGACGGCGGCACCGAACCCGAATCCAAGGGTGCCGAGGTCGCCGGCGAGGTCTTGCCCGGTGACCAGCGCAACGAGAAATATTCCGCCTGCCACGTAACAGGGGAATAAAACCCACGTCAGCCAGCGGATGATCGCGAGGCGGGTCGTTTCTACTTGAAGCGCTTCGTAAAGCCGCCCCACACCCGCTCGTAGCCTTTCTGCAGCTGCGGCGCGCCGAGCGCGAACTTCGTCGGCCGGAAGACGTACCGGGATTCCCACATGAAGGCGAGCGAATTCTCGATCCGGTGCGGCTTCAGCTCGGCCGCGCTGCCCTTGTCGAAAGTCGGCACGTCGGGACCGTGCGGCTGCATGCAATTGTGGATCGATACGCCGCCCGGCAGGAAGCCCTCGGCCTTGGATTCATAGGCACCGTGCACCAGGCCCATCAATTCGCTCATCACGTTGCGGTGGAACCAGGGCGGGCGGAACGTGTGCTCGGCGACCTGCCAGCGCGGCGGGAAGATGACGAAGTCACAGTTGGCGACGCCCGCCGCGCCGGAAGGCGAGGTGAGCACGGTGAATATGGACGGGTCCGAGTGGTCGAAGGTCACGGTGTTGACCGCCATGAAGCGGGCGAGGTCGTACTTGTAGGGCGTGCCGTTGCCGTGCCACGCGACGATGTCGAGGGGCGAATGGCGCGTCTCGGCAGCCCAGAGCTTGCCGAGGAATTTGGTGACCAGTTCGCATTTGCCGCCCTTGTCCTCGAAGGCAGCCACCGGCGCGTGGAAGTCGCGCTTCTGCGCGAGCCCCTGCGCGCCGATTGGACCGAGTTCCGGCAGGCGGAAGTGCGCACCGTAGTTCTCGCAGGCATAGCCGCGCGCCGCCTTATCCAGCAGCACGACCTTGAATTTCATTCCGCGCGGAATGACCGCAATTTCGCCGGGCTGAATTGCCAACTTTCCCAATTCGGAAAAAAGCAGGAGCGAACCGAGTTGCGGGACCAGCATCAGCTCGCCGTCCGCCGTGCTGAAGTAGCGGTTCGTCATGGAACGGTTGGCGCGGTAGATATGCACGGCCAGGCCAGACTGCGCCGCCGGATCGCCCGAGCCCGCGATGGTCGCCAGGCCGTCGACGAAGTCGGTGGGCTGCTGCGGAATCGGCAGCGGGTTCCAGCGCAGCCGGTCGGGCGGCGTGTCGATTTCGTCGAACGGTCCCGAGCGCAGCAGGCCCGCATTTTTCCCGCCGGTCATGCGGCGATAAGCGGCTTGCATCGCCGAGGGCCGCAGCCGGTAGACCCAGGCCGAGAGATTTTCCGCGCGCGGCGCCGTGAACGCGGTGAAGGACAGGACTTCCGTATAGAGGCCGCGCGGCGCGCGCTGGGGGGAATTCTGGCCGACCGGCAACGCGCCCCCGACCGCTTCGCTGGAAAAGGTGTTGCCGAAGCCGGACTGGTAGGAGAGCTTCACGCGCTTCATCGGTAAATCGTATCACCGCCGCCTGGCTATAATCTTTCGATGCCGCACTCGGACGAAATCTTGATTGCCGGCGGCGGCATCGGGGGCCTTGCAGCCGCGCTCGCGCTGGCACGCAAGGGCCGCAAGGTGCGCGTGCTGGAAAAAGCGGCCGAGTTCGGCGAAATCGGCTATGGCATCCAGATGGGGCCGAACGTGGCGCGCATGCTGGAACGGCTGGGGGTTCTCAAATCGCTGGAGCCTGCCTCGGTCTTTCCCGACGCGCTGATTTTCGCGGACGCGCTGACCAACGAGGAAATCAGCCGCATCTCCCTCGGCAAGGCTTTCGTCGCGCGCTACAAGTTCCGCTATTTCGTCATCCACCGGCGCGATCTGCACGGCGGTCTGCTCGCGGCCTGCAAGCAGCGTGAGGAGATCGTTCTTTCTCCTTCCCATGGATTGAAAACCTTCAGGAACGAAAAGGATGCCGTCGTCGTCACCTGCGACAACGGCGTCGAGGTCGCAGGCGCGGCCCTGATCGGCGCCGACGGCCTGTGGTCGCCCACGCGCCAGGCCGTGATCGGCGACGGGGCGCCGCGCATGGCGGGGCATTACGTCTACCGCGGGGTCGTTCCCGACGAGCAGATCGTCGACCGCAGCCGCGCTGGCGCCATGACCATCTGGGGCGGCCCGGACCTGCACATGGTGCAGTACCGGTTGCAGGGCGGCGCGGTGATGAACAACGTCGCCACCATCTGCAGCCGGCGCCACCGCAGCGGCGAGCAGAATCCCGGCGCACCCGACGAGCTCGAAGAAATATTCGCGCAGACCCACCCGAACGTGCGCGACAACCTGCGCTATGTGTCGCGCGAGAGGAACTGGGTGCTGCACGACCGCGATCCGGCGACCAACTGGACGGCGGGCCGCGTCGGCCTGCTCGGCGACGCCGCGCACCCGACGCTGCAGTACCTCGCGCAGGGCGCGCAGATGGCGATCGAGGACGGCGTGGTGCTCGCGGAAAAGGTGGCCGCGGCGGGCAGGGATTACAACCGCGCCTTCCTTGCCTACCAGCGCGAGCGCATGAACCGCACCGCGCGCGTGGTGCTGTCGTCGCGCTTCTTCGGCGAGTACATCCATGTCGCAGGCGGTGCGCGCGAATTGCGCAACGAGCTTGCCCGCGCCCGCGACCCGGATCACCCGTGGGAGGTGGATTGGCTCTACCAGGGGATCGAGGTAGACAGCAGGCTTTAGGGAGCCAAAGCGGGTAGCGCGCGAAGCCTGTCGTAGATCGGCGTGAAGTCCGGCGCAGTCTCGCGCATCAACTGCTCGAACGAATCGATGACGAAGTAAGTGCTCTGGTAACGGTCGATCTGGTAATTGGAGCGCAGCGCCCGTTCCAGATCGAAGGCGAGGCGGCGCGGCGAGGGGTCGTCGATGCAATAGGCAAGTTCGCCGCCCGACGAGATCAGGCCGGCACCGTAGGCGCGCACGCCTTCTGCGGTGTTCATCAATCCGAACTCGATCGTGTACCAGTACAGGCGCGCCAGCATCTTTACCGCGTCCAGGCGCATCGCCTTCAGGCCGCCCTGGCCGTAATCGCGCAGGTGGTCGGCGTATATGCGGTCAAACAGCAGCGGCACGTGGCCGAAGAAATCGTGGAATACGTCGGGCTCGACGATGTAGTCGAACTCCTCGGGCTTGCGCAGCCAGACCGTGACCGGGAAACGCCGGTTGGCGAGGTGGGTGAAAAATGCCTCGTCGGGAATCAGGCCGGGAACTGCGACGATCTCCCAGCCGGTCTTCGATTTCAGTTTCCTGGAGACCCGATCGAATTTCGGGATTTCCGTGCCTGCGTCCAGCGCCGCGATGGCGTCGATCCACTCCCGGCAGGCGTAGCGCGGCACCAGCCTCGCCTGGCGCTCGAAGAGCCCGCGGAACAGCGCGTGCTCACCGGCGCTGTAGGCATTCCAGTCCTGCTCGACCGAAAAATCAGCCGCGGCGAGGCTGTAGTCGCCGCGCAGGCTCATCCGGAGGCTGAGCTCGTCGGCTTCAGCACGCCGCGGCGCATCTGGTCCAGTTCGATGGATTCGAAAAGGGCCTTGAAGTTGCCTTCGCCGAAGCCTTCGTCGCCCTTCCGCTGGATGAACTCGAAGAAGATCGGCCCCAGCTGGTTCTCCGAAAAAATCTGCAGCAGCAGCGCGCCGGCCTTGCCGTCGACCAGGATTTTGCGTTTTTTGAGTTCCGCGAGATTCTCGCCGTGGCCCGGAATGCGCTTGTCGACGAGTTCGTAATAGGTGTCGATGGTGTCGAGCAGCTTGATGCCGTTCGCCCTGAGCGCATCCACGGTCCGGTAGAGGTCCGTGGAGCCCAGCGCGACGTGCTGGATGCCTTCGCCATGGTACAGGTCGAGGTATTCCTGAATCTGGCCGGCTTTCTCGGTGCCTTCCTCGTTGATCGGGATGCGGATCTTGCCGCAGGGGCTGGTCATCGCCTTCGATTTCACGCCGGTCGCCTGGCCTTCGATGTCGAAGTAGCGCACTTCGCGGAAATTGAACAGCCGTTCGTAGAAGTCAGCCCACTCCTTCATGCGGCCCTTGTGGACGTTGTGCGTCAGGTGGTCGATGTAGACGAGCCCGTGGCCTGCCGGATTCAGTTCCGCATCCGGCAGGGGCTCGAAGTCCACATCGTAGAAACCGATATTGCCGATGTCGCCTGGCTTTGCGCCTTTTTTGCCGCGCCAGCGGTCGATCAGGTAGATCAGCGAGTCGCCGATGCCCTTGATCGCGGGAATGTTCAATTCGCCCGGGCCGGCGTGGCCCGCGTAGCCCCATGCGCCCAGGCCGACGCAGCGCTCATAGGCAGCCTTCGCATCCTGCACGCGAAAGGCGATGGCGCAGATGCTGGGGCCGTGCAGGCGCGCGAAGCGTTGAGCGAACGAGTCGGGCTCGGCATTGACGACGTAGTTGACGCCGCCCTGGCGGTACAGGATGACGTTCTTGTGGCGATGGCGCGCGATCGCCTTGAAGCCGAGGCGCTCGAACAGGGCGCCCATCGCCCTGGGGTCCGGCGCAGCGTATTCGATGAACTCGAAGCCGTCGGTGCCGGCGGGGTTGTCCCACAGGTCGGCCATGGCACGCTCCGTAAGGGAAATCCGCAAAGGAAAATTCTACCCGCTTGCCCCTGGATATCCGCGGACGCACAATCGCCGCTTGCGCCGCCAAATCTTCACGTTTGCCCTGCTTGCCGCAATGTCCTTGCCCTGCCGGGCGATGAGTGTGGAGGAGGTCAGTGCGCTGGCGCGCCTTGCCGCCGGCGGCGACGCTGCGGCGCGCGCCGCGCTCCTCGAGGCCGTGTCGCGCCGCAATGCGGACGCGGAGTACGCGGCAGCCCGCCTCGTCTACGCGGGCCAGGGCTTCAAGGCGGATATGGGCCAGGCGCGGCGTCTCGCTGAACGCGCCGCATCGCGCGGGCACGTGGCGGCGCAGAACATGCTCGGCTTCCTCTGGCAGTACGGGCTCGGCGGGGAACGCGACCTGGTGGAGGCGCGACGCCTGTACGAGCAAGCCGCCGGCGCCGGAAACGTGGATGCGCAGGTGAATCTCGGCTGGCTATACCAGGAAGGACTCGGCGTGGACCGCGACGCGGCCGCGGCGGCGCAGTGGTACGGCAAAGCGGCGGGCAGTGGCTCGAGCGCGGCGATGTTGAATCTCGGCGCGCTCAACGAGGAGGTCTTGCGCAAACCGGCGGCAGCGGCGGACTGGTATGAAAAGGCGGCGGCGCACGGGATGACCAGCGCCGACTTGCGGCTCGCCAAGATGATCGAAGCCGGCAATGGCCGGCGCAAGGACGCCAGGCAGGCACTGGCGCATTACCTCAAGGCGGCCGAGGCCGGATTCGGCGAAGCTCAGATCGCCGCCGCGCGTCTCTTCGATTCCAATGCAGCAGGACCGCGCCGGCCCGCGCTGGCGCTGCGCTGGTACGAAGAGGCGGCAAGGATTCCCGACGCGGATGCGGCCTATCACTCGGCACTGCTGCGCCTGTCTCCCGACGCGGGCAAGCCGGACGCGGCGGCGGCGCTGGCGCACTTTCGCACCGCCGCCACGCTCGGCCACGCGGAGAGCCAATACCGGCTGGCACTCGAGTTGCGCAGCGCGGGCGATGCCGCAGGAGCCGCGGGATGGCTGCGCAAGGCCGCCGAACGGAAACACCCGGCAGCGATGCTGCTCTACGCACAGGTGCTGGAGCGGGGCGACGGCGTGCGTGCCGACGCCGCGGCCGCCCTGGAGTGGTATCGCCGTGCCGGCGACCTCGGGGATCCCGAAGCGCTCTACAGCCTTGGGCGGTTCTACGAGGGCGGCATCGGCACATCCTCCGATTCCCGCCGGGCAATGCAATACTTCGTCATGGCTGCGGAAAAAGGGCACGTCGGCGCGAAGGACGTGCTGGAGGGCATCTTCGGCGCGCCGCCCGACCCGGACGCGCGCGACCGTACGTTTGGAGCGCCGACGCCGTTCGGCGCGCCTTCGCCGCTTACGCGATGATCGCGCGCCTCCTGTTCGCGGCAGTCGCGGCAGCCGGCTTGCTCTCGGGCATCTATGCCGCCGGCAAGCGCGGGCTCGCCGACATGGACGACTATCCCGCGCGCCGCGCCCTGGCGCAGTGGGGGTCCGAAAAGCGCGCACCGGGCGAAACCGAATGGAGGACTGCGCGATCGGCTCTGGAGCGCGCCGGAGCTCTGGCGCCTTCGAATCCACTCTACGTGGAAGAAATGGGCCGCCTGCTGGAATTGCGCGCGGCCGGCATGGATCGCGCGGATCCCGCTGCGCGCGCGTTGCTGGAGCAGTCGCGCGCGCAGTTCCGACAGGCTGTCGCCATGCGCCCGGGTTCGCCTTACGCCTGGTCGAGCCTCGCCCTCGTGAAATTTCGCCTGAACGAAATGGACTACGAGTTCTACGGCGCGCTCGAACGCGCCGCGCGGTACGGCCCGTGGGAGCCGGCCGTGCAGCTCACGCTCGCCGACATCGGCCTGGCGGGCTGGATGCTGCTTGCGCTGCCGGGCAAGCAGCAGGTGCTCGGAGCACTCGAACGCGGAATGCTGCGGCAGGACAAGGAAATCCTCCGGCTCGCCGCCTTCCACCGGACGCTGCCGTTGCTGTGCGCGGACCCCCTGCTGCGCACCCGGCCGCTGCCTGGACTATGTCCACCGGGGTGACGTAATGCCTTGCGGCATAAGGGATTTCGTGCTTCACTACTCCATTCGGCACAGCATGCGGGCGTTACCATGAAATCGTTGATCCGAATCGCGTTCACTATCCTTGCCCTCTGTTACGGCGCGCTGGCGTTTGCGCAGGCCTTCGTCATGGAAATTCGCGGCACCGCCACCGTTCAGACCGGGACTGCCGCCCCCGCACCGCTTCTCGCCGGCCAGAAGCTTCCTCCCGGGGCGGTCCTGCAGACCGGTCCGGGTTCGACTGTTGTGCTCGGATTCCCGGACAAGCAAATCTGCGTGATCGGCGAGTTGTCGGCGTTCCGCGTCGTCGATTACCGCTATGAACCGGGTCAGGCTGACAAGGGCCAGGTGAGCCTGAACCTGATCAACGGCAGCCTGCGCATCGCGGTCGGGGACATCGGCGCCGCAAATCCTGGCGCAATCCACATTCAGATCGGCGTTGCGACCATGGGCCTGCTGCCTTCCGGAGACGTGCGCGCCGACGCCAGCGTCGTGGTCCTGGGCGGTCCGGTGTCGGTCGTGGTGCAGGAGGGCCGCGCGGTCATCCTGACGCCGGCGGGTCAGCCGCAGGAAATCGCCGCCGGCCAAGGGATGTATCTAGGCGCCGATGGCGCTGTGCGCCGTGGCGACGCCTCGCAGATGGCGGACGTGGTCGGCCAGTCCTCGGAGGGCAAGGAAATCCTCAAGCTGCTGGCCTCCCTGCAGGATTCGACGCAGACCATCAAGCAGACCGTGATAGTACTGGCCGCGTTGATCGGTTCCGAGCCGACCGCGGACATTCTTTCCGCTCCGGCTACCACCTCCACCACCACGGCGGGCACGGCGGGCACGGGCGGCGGCGGCAACATCGCCAGCCCGAACTGATCTACCCGGGTTCCAGGGCGCCGGATCCTCGCCGGCTGCTTGAGCGATTTGCGAGATTGCCGCCATGAAGCCTTGCGCGGTATGCCGCAACACGATTGACCCCTTCCTGTCGTTCGGTCGCATGCCGATCGCGAACGGTTTCCTGACGGAAGCGGAATTTGCGGGCGAGGCTTTCTTCGAGCTGGCGGTCGGTTTCTGCCCGCGCTGCCGCATGGTGCAGCTAACGGAATTGGTCGCGCGCGAGAAGATGTTCCACGAAAATTATGCTTACTTCTCCTCGACTTCGATCCACATGAGCGAACACTTCCGGCGCCTTGCAGAAGCGGTGCGCTCGGCGCACCTCACCGGCGCCGATCCGTTCGTGGTCGAGATCGGCAGCAACGACGGCATTCTCCTGCGGCATTTCGCTGGTGCCGGTATCCGGCACCTCGGCGTCGAACCTTCGGCCAATGTCGCGCAGGTCGCGCGCGACAAGGGCGTGCGGACAGTCGACGGATTCTTCGACGAAACGCTTGCCCGGCGCATCCTCGAAGAGCACGGTCAGGCCGACGCGTTGCTCGGCGCCAATGTGATGTGCCACCTGCCGTACCTGCATTCGGTAATTGCCGGCGTCCGGCTGCTGCTCAAGCCGCGCGGCGTGCTGGTGTTTGAAGACCCTTACCTCGGCGATATCGTCGAGAAGACTTCCTACGACCAGATCTACGACGAGCATGCCTTCTATTTTTCGCTTACCGCGCTCGACCATCTGTTCGCAGGCCACGGCATGGAGATCGTCGATGCCGTCCCGCAGAAGGTGCATGGCGGCTCGATGCGGTACACGGTGGCGCATGCGGGCGCACATGCGCCCGCAGCGGCGGTCGATGCCCTGCGCGCGCGCGAACGGGCGCTCGGCCTGGGCGAAGCGGCCACCTTCGAGCGTTTTCGCCGGCGTGTCGAAGCCTCGCGCGACAGCCTGGTGAGGCTGCTGCAGCGGCTGAAGGCGGAAGGCCGGCGCGTGGCGGGTTACGGAGCCACGTCGAAAAGCACCACGGTGACGAACTACTGCGGCATCACCGCGTCGCTCGTGGAGTTCATCAGTGACACGACCCCGATCAAGCAGGGCAAGTTCAACCCCGGCACGCACATCCCGGTGCGGCCGCATGCCGAATTCGCGCGGCGGCGGCCGGATTGTGCGCTGCTTTTCGCCTGGAATCACGGCGAGGAGGTCATGGCGAAGGAGCTGGCCTTTACCGCGGCCGGCGGCAGGTGGATAACTTACGTGCCGCGCGTCGAGGTTTCGGGGTGACTCGCCCGGAGGCCGCCGGGTCATTCGTGCCGATATGGGACGGCATTTATCCCCACCTGCGCGACGTTCCGGCGGACGGCAGCAGCTACGACGACGAGCGACGAATTGGAGAAATGCTGCGCTTCGCGCAGGGCGCGCTCGCGAAGCAGCGAACCGGAACGGATCCCGGGCTCTGGCACGATGCGCTGGCGGTGCTCGCGGGGGGGATCGCGGCCGAACGCGGCGCTGTCGATGTGCTCGACGTCGGCGGGGCGCTCGGCACAGCCTATATCCACCTGCTGGCAACGCTGCCGTCGTCCGCCCGGATCGGCTTCAGGATCATCGACCAGGAAAAAATGTGCGCGGCGGGACGGCAATTGTTTGCGGGTGATCCGCGAATTGCCTTCGATACTTCGCTCGACGGGCAGCGCGGCGTTCCGGACGTCGTCTATGCCAACAGCGTGCTGCCGTATGTCGAGGACTACGCCGGTTTTCTTCGGAGACTCGCGGATTTGGGCGCGCGCGACATGCTGATTGGACGTCTGGCCGGCGGCAGCTACCCGACTTATGCGACGCGGCAGTTGAATCTCGCCGGGCAGGTGCTGCCCTACTGGTTCCACAACACCGACGAGGTGAAGGACATCCTGCGAATGTCCGGTTACGTGGTTGTCTACGAAGGCCTGACCGGACCGGACTACGATCAGCGCAACTTCCCGGCTTCGCACCGTGTCGGCCGCATGCGCAACCTGCTGTTCCGCAGACAGGGCGGCGCGTGATCGAGAACTCGTTCGAAGGCAGCCGCGTCGTCGTCACCGGAGGCTCCGGATTTCTCGCCTCGGCCCTGATCGCGCGCTTGGCGCAGGTGAAATGCCGCATCCTTCGGATAGTTCGCCCGGCGTCGCCGGCGCCGGCTAGTCCGTCCGGCCCGGCCGCCTGCGAGCTGCTGCGTGGTGATTTGCGGGAACGCGCATTCTGCGACGCGGCGCTGGCGGGCTCAAACTACGTGTTTCATTTTGCGGCGCAGACCAGTGTCTACCAAGCGGAACGCGATCCAGTCGCCGACGCACTGGCCAACGTGCAGCCCATGCGCAACCTGGTTGATGCGGGGCGCGATCGAGGCATACGGCCGTTCATACTTTTTTCGGGAAGCGCCACGCAATGCGGCATTCCTGAAAGGCTGGAGGTAAATGAATCGCTGCCCGATCGCCCGGTCACGGCCTATGATCGGCACAAGCTTGAGGCGGAAGGCCTGCTCGAGGAGGGCGTGCGCCGCGGCTGGGTGCGCGGCATGACGCTCCGCCTGGCAAACATCTACGGCCCGGGCGCCGATCGTGCCAACACCGACCGCGGCATTCTGGACCAGATGATGCGGCGGGCACTGCGCGGCGAGGCGTTGACTCTCTACGGCGAGGGCGGCCAGTTGCGCGACTACGTCTACGTTGACGACGCCGTCAGCGCTTTCCTCGCGGCGGCGGTTTGCGCCGTACGGACCGATGGCCGGCACTTCGTGCTGGGCACCGGGGAGGGCAGGTCGCTTGCCGATGCGTTTGCGCTGATCGCCCGGCGGGCGGAGCGGCTGACCGGCCGCAAGGTGACGATTGCGAGCATTCCGCAGCCACCCGGCCAATCGCCGATCGAAGGCCGCAGCGCGATAGTCAATCCGACACGCTTTCGAACTGTCACCGGCTGGACACCGCGGATCACGTTTCCCAAGGGCGTTGATCTCACGCTGCAGGCGCTATGGGCGAGACCCGCGGAGGCTGCGTGAAGGTACTCGTGGACGAAAACGTTCCGGCATGAAGCTCGTCATCACGGGCGCCCTGGGCCACATCGGCTCCAGCCTTATCCATAGCCTGCGGCCGGGCGAGTGCCGCGAGGTGATTCTGATCGACAATCTCTCGGCGCAGCGCCTACAAGCGCTTTTCCGCCTGCCCGAAGGCATCCGCTGGCGATTCATCGAGGCGGATGTGGCGTCCGCCGATGCGGGGCTCGATGAAATTTTCTCCGATGCGCATGCTGTCGTGCACCTTGCGGCGGTCACCGATGCGGAATCGAGCTTCGGCAACGAAGAACGGGTGGACAGCGTCAACTTCAGCGGCACCGAGCGCGTGGCGCGCGCCTGCGTTGCCGCCGGCTGCAGGCTGCTGTTCCCGTCGTCGACCAGCGTCTACGGCGTTTCACACGATGGCGTTGCCGAGGATTGCCCGCAAGAGCAGCTCAAGCCGCAGAGCCCATACGCGGAGAGCAAGCTGCGCGCGGAGCGGATGCTCGCCGAACTCGGCCGCACCGCCGGCTTGCGTTTTTTCTGCGGGCGCTTCGGCACCATCTATGGCCCCTCGGTCGGAATGCATTTTCACACCGCGGTGAACCGCTTCATCTGGCAGGCCTGCCTCGGCAAGCCGATGACCGTGTGGCGCACCGCGCTGGAGCAACGGCGGCCCTACCTGGACCTCGGCGACGCGGTAGAAGCAATCCGCTTCGTGATCCGCGAAGATCTGTTCGACGGCGGGACTTACAACGTCGCAACCGACAACCTCACGGTGCAGCAGATCGTCGAGGCGATCTGCCGACATGTACCGGGCGCGCGCGTCGAACTGGTCGACCGGCGCATCATGAATCAGTTGTCCTACGCCGTGGACCGAGCGAAGTTCGAGGCTGCCGGTTTTCGATTCGCAGGGGATCTTGAGCGCGGCATTGGCGACACGGTGAAACTTCTGGCGCCGCTCGTGCAGCGCTAAGGGCGCTGCTTCGGCGCGGGGCGCCGCGAGGCTTCGTAGGCCTTGAGGTTGCTGCGAAAATCGTCTACGCGCTCTACCGGCAGCACCAGCACCGCGGAGCGAGCGCCGCGGTCGATGCCCGAACGGTTCAGGCCCGGATTCAAGGCGCGCAATTCTTCCTGTGTCATGCCGGAGAGCTTCGCGGCGGTCGGGAAATCGATCTCCGTGCGCAGCGCGATCTTGGCGAAGAACGGCTTGTTCGGGATCTCATCCAGTGTGATGCCGTAGGCCGACGGGTTGGCGATGATGTTGCTCAACGCCAGCAGGCGCGGAACGTAGTTGCGCGTTTCCTCCGGCAGTGAAAGGGCGTCGAAAGTGACCTTCTTGCCGGACGCCCGCACGCGCTCCACTGCGCGCGCTACCGAGTTCTCTCCCCAGTTGTAGGCCGCCAGCGCCAGGTGCCAGTCGCCGAATTGCGAGTGCAGCCTGGCAAGGTACTGGAGCGCAGCGGCGGTGGAAGCCATCACGTCGCGTCGCTCGTCGAGGTCGCGACTCTGCGCCAGGCCGAAACGCGTCCCGGTCCCGGGGATGAACTGCCAGATGCCCGCGGCCTGCGCCGGCGACAGCGCCATCGGGTTGAAGCCGCTTTCGATGATCGGCACCAGCACCAGTTCCAGCGGCAGGCCGCGCTGTTCCGTTTCTTCGACGATGAAGTGCAGGTAGAGCCGGCCGCGCCCGAGGATGGCGCGCAGCTGGTCGGGCCGCTCGACGAACCAGCGCTCGTGCTCGCGCACCAACGGGTGATCGAGCGGGGGAATGCCGAAACCGTTGCGGATCCGTTCCCAGAGGTCGGCCGGTTGGGCGAGCGCCTTCTCCACATCGGCGTTGGCGGGCACAGCCTCGGTGGGCACCGGCGGCGACATGCCCGCGACGTTGACGAACGCAAGCGCCTCAGCCGCGCCTGCCGGCGCGGCCGGTGCCAGGCACAAGGAAGCGAAAAGGAACACCGCAGCTAGGCTGGGCCGCATCAATGCAGATTTTATAGAAGTTGACCGACGGTAGTTCGCCCGATTGGCTATAATGCATTGAAATTAAGGGAAAAGATTCCATTTTCACCGACACCGCCGTGCGCGCCCCCATCCTCTTTCTGATCGGACTTGCCGCGACCGCGTTGCTGATACCAGTGCTGGCGCGCGTGGCGCCGAAACTGGGGCTGCTGGACCATCCCGGCGGGCGCAAGGACCATGGCGCCGCAGTGCCTCTGGTGGGCGGTCTCGCCATGGGCGCGGTGTTCCTCGCCTGTTTCGGTATCTTCCGGGTCAGCGGCGAAGTGTCGCTCTGGTTCGGCGCGGCCGTCGCCATCATGCTGTTGTGCGGCGCGCTCGACGACCACCAAGAACTCGGCTCGATGCCCAAATTCAGTTTCCAGATCGTCGCGGCCTGGCTGCTGGCGCAATTCGGCGGCGCGACGCTCTTTCACCTGGGTGATCTGGTCTCGGCCGACCAGCTCGACCTGGGCGCAGCAGCCATCCCGTTCACCGTATTCGCCGTCGTCGGCGTGATGAACGCCGTCAACATGGCCGACGGCATCGACGGTCTTGCCGGCGGGTTGGCGCTGGTGGCGGTCGCCTGGTTCGGTGCCGCGGCGTGGTATGTCGGCGCGGGCTCCGTGCTCTGGGTAGTCTGCCTGCTCGCGGGCCAGCTGATCGGCTTTCTCGCCTTCAACGCGCCCCTGCCGCGGCGGCCGCGCGCCCGCGTCTTCATGGGCGATGCGGGCAGCTATTTCCTCGGCCTGGTGCTCGCGTGGCTGGCGATCCGCCTGTCGATGGAAGAGCGGGTGGCAATCGCCCCGATCACGGCCGTGTGGATCCTCGGCATTCCGCTCGCGGATGCAGTCGCGTTGATGCTGCGGCGCCTGCTGCGCGGCAGGAGTCCTTTCCGCCCGGACAGCGAGCACCTGCACCACCTGTTGCAGCTGTGCGGGCTGAGCAGGACCGCGACGGTCGCGGTCATGCTTTCGATATCGGTCGTCATGGGAGCCATCGGTCTTGCCGCGGATCGCGCCGATGTGCCGGATTTCGTGATGTTCTACATCTACGGCGCCCTCTGGATCGTCTACTACGCCGTGACCTCAAGCATCAGCAGCGCGGCGCGGCGCGCCGCGGACCGCTCCGGGCATCGTTCCCGGCTGAGCGCGCCATGAGCGGCGTGAATACTTCCGGCAAGGGCCGCTACAGCCTGCGCAAACGCGTACTGGTCACCGGCGGCGCGGGCTTCATCGGTTCGCACCTGTGCGAGCGCCTGCTTGCCGACGGCTGCGACGTGCTGTGCGCGGACAACTTCTACACCGGCACCAAGGACAACATCGCGCGCCTGATCGGCAATCCGCACTTCGAGTTGATCCGCCACGACGTCACCTTTCCGCTCTATGTCGAGGTAGACGAGATTTACAACCTCGCCTGCCCGGCCTCGCCGGTCCATTACCAGTTCGACCCGGTGCAGACCACCAAGACCAGCGTGCACGGCGCGATCAACATGCTGGGCCTTGCGAAGCGCATCAAGGCGAGGATCCTGCAGGCCTCGACGAGCGAGGTGTACGGCGACCCGAGGGTGCACCCGCAGCCCGAGAACTACTGGGGCAACGTCAACCCGATTGGCCCGCGCTCCTGCTACGACGAGGGCAAGCGTTGCGCCGAAACGCTGTTCTTCGACTACCACCGCCAGCACGGCCTGCGCATCAAGGTGGCGCGCATCTTCAACACCTACGGTCCTCGCATGCACCCGAACGACGGCCGGGTGGTATCGAATTTCATCGTGCAGGCGCTGCGTGGTTCTCCGATCACCGTCTACGGCGCGGGCGCGCAGACGCGGTCGTTCTGCTACGTGGACGACATGGTGGAGGCGCTGGTGCGCCTGATGGCGAGCCCGGACGGTTTCACCGGTCCGGTGAATCTCGGCAATCCGGTGGAGTTCACGATTCATGATCTCGCGAAAAAAGTCATCGCGCTCACCGGCTCGAAGTCGCGCATCGTCAAGCGGCCGCTGCCCGCGGACGACCCGCAGCAGCGCCAGCCTGACATCGCGCTGGCGAGAAAGCGCCTTTCCTGGCGGCCGTCGACCCAGCTCGAGCAAGGCCTGAAGAAGACGATCGCCTACTTCCGGTCCACGAGCGGCTCCCGGTAGTCGGGAAATCGGCCGTGTCGCCCATGGTCTCTTCCATCGTTGCGGCGGCGGCCATGTTTGCCTACGCTGTGGTGAACGGGACGCTGCGGGCGTGCGCTCGTCTTCTCTGGCCGGGCGCGAGGCCGGCAAAGCCGGCCAGCGTCTGCATATTTCGTATCGGCAACATCGGAGACATCGCCTGCGCGCTGCCGGCGATGCGCGCGGTGCGCAAGCAATTCCCGGACGCCCGCCTTACGCTACTTTCGTCGCCGGGCGAGCTGGGCCGAACCGGCGCGAAGGAGGTTCTCTCCGGCGCGGACTGGATCGATGAATTGCTGATCTACCACAGGCACGACATCGACAGCCTGGCGAAGCGCTGGACATTGCTCAAGGCGCTGCGCCGGCGCAAGTTCGACATCTGGATCGAGCTGCCGAACAACCTCACTTCGATCCGTCGCCAGTTTCGCGACATGTTGTTCACCCGCCTCGCGGCCGTGCGCTGGGCGCGCGGCTGGCGCATCGACACGATCCACTGGGGCGCGCAGGCGCAGTCCGAGCACCTGCTGTTCTGCGACGAGGTCGAGCGCACGCTCAGGATCGTGCGCGACTCTGGAATCGCCGCAGGAGAGCCGGACTACGGCCTCGCGCGCGGCACTGTCGTCATGTCCCGCGTGGACAGGCGCCTGGAGACGGTGCTCCGGGAGGGAAAGCCGCTGGTGGCGATCGCGCCGGGCGCCAAGCGGCCGACCAATCTCTGGCCGGTCGAACGCTTCGCCGAGGTCGGCCGCTACCTGGTGCGCGCCGGCGCGAGCATCGTGATCATCGGCGGCGAATCCGAGGTGGAGACCTGCGTGGCGTTGGCCGCCGCCGTTGGTGCCGACGCGCATTTTCTCGAGTCGTCCACCGTAGAGGATTCCTGCGAAGTGCTGCGCCGTTGCCGCGCGCTGGTCTGCGTGGATTCCGGCGCCCAGCACCTCGCTGCGGCCGTCGGCACGCCCTGCCTGTCGCTGTTTTCCTGCTGGCAGATGCGCGGCAAGTGGCGCCCGCACGGCGAGCGGCATGTTGTTATCCAGAAGCGGGTCGATTGCCATACCTGCCTGCTCGAGCGCTGCCCACGCGACAACCATTGCATGAAGGATATCCGCGTCGCGGACGTTGTAGGAGTGCTTGCCGACCGGTTTCAATTCCTGCCGCCCGCCAGAACAGCCCCTGCCGCCGGTGCATTCGACGGCCGCAGGGGCAGCGCCGGATACTGAAGGGGGTCATGGGCGGGTCCGACGAATGGTATCTGGACCGCCTCGCCTGCCCGCGCGATCAATTGCCGCTGTCGGAGGACGGAGGCGATCTGGTTTGTGCATCCGGTCACCGCTATCCCGTCGTGGACGGCATCCCCGTCATGCTGATGGAAGAGGTCTCGCAGACGATTCCGCTGGCCGAAGCTTCGCTGCGACGGGCGAAAGATCCCGGCGCCGCCGATCGCCGGGCGCCGGATCTGTATCTCGAGACGTTGGGCATCGTCGACGCGGAGAAGCAGGGTATCGTCGCGCTCGCCGCGTCAAAATCAGCGCAGGTGGATCCGGTGGTCAGCTTCCTCGTGGGCGCGACCAGCGGTTCCATGTACGCGGAGCTGATCGGCAAGCTGGAATCCTATCCGATACCGGAGATCCGACTGCCTCCGGGAGACGGCAAGCGCCTGCTGGACGTCGGCTGCAGCTGGGGCCGGTGGAGCATCGCCGCAACACGCAAAGGCTACGATGTAGTCGGCATCGATCCGTCACTGGGCGCAGTGATGGCGGCTCGTCGCACCGCGCTCGCGCTCGGCGTCCACCCGAAATTCCTGGTGGCGGACGCGCGCCATCTGCCGTTTGCCAAAGCCGCGTTCGACGTAGTCTTCTCCTATAGCGTGTTGCAGCACTTTTCACGCGACAACATGCTGGCCGCGCTGCACGAAGCCGCCCGCGTCCTGGCTCCCTGTGGCACTAGCCTGATCCAGATGGCGTCGGCGTACGGAGTGCGCTCCTTGTATCATCGGCTCAGGCGCCGGGCGCGCCCGCCGGGTGTGTTCGACGTGCGGTACTGGCGGCCCGCCGAATTGCGGAAAATGTTCGGGCAGGCAATCGGGAGCACCACTTTGAGCGCGGACTGCTATTTCGGCCTGGGACTGCAGGGGGCGGACGCGGGGATGATGGGTCCCTCGAAACGATTGCTGCTGCGGCTTTCGGAGCGCCTTGCGCGCCTCAGCCTGCGCGTGCCCGTGCTGGTGAACGTCGCGGACAGCATTTACGTGACTTCCGTTGCATGTGCGGAATAAACGGCATCGTCGCCTATGGACAGGGCGCCGCCCCGGTCGCTGAGGCGGAACTGCTGCGGGTCCGGGACAGCATGGTCAGGCGCGGTCCCGACGGTGCCGGTGCCTGGCTCTCGGCTGATCGGCGCGTCGGCCTGGCGCACCGGCGACTCTCTGTCATCGATCTGTCGGAAGCCGGCGCGCAACCGATGGCGAGCGCCGACGGCCGTTTCCGCATCACCTACAACGGCGAAATCTACAACTACCAGGAATTGAAGGCGGGGCTCGAATCCAGCGGCCGCCGTTTTCGCTCCGGCGCGGATACCGAGGTCCTGCTACAGCTCTTCGAGGAGCGCGGGCCGCAAATGCTGTCCGCGCTGCGCGGCATGTACGCGTTCGCGATCTGGGATGAGCGCGAGCGCAGGTTGTTTCTCGCGCGCGATCCGCTAGGCATCAAGCCGCTTTACTACGCGAATGCCGGCGGGGCATTGCGTTTTGCTTCGCAGGTCAAGGCATTGATCGCCGGCGGATCCGTTTCCGAGGAAATCGAACCCGCCGGGTACGCGGGCTTCTTCCTCTGGGGTTCCGTACCCGAACCGTATACGCTGTATCGCGGCATCCGCGCTCTTCCCGCCGGACAGTGGCTGGCCGTAGGAGCGGCGGGTGTGGATGGCCCGCGCCAGTTCCATTCGCTGCGCCAGGCATTCGCCGAGGGAGAGCGTGAGGCCGGGAGCGCCGGGAGTCCTGCAGAGGCCGGCACTTTGGGTGATGCGATCACCGACAGCGTGAAGCATCACCTCGTTGCGGACGTGCCGGTGGGCGTCTTCCTTTCCGCCGGGATCGACTCCGCGATGCTTGCGGGCTTAGCCGCCCGCTTCGCGCCGTTGCGCTCGATCACGCTCGGCTTCGACGAATACTGCGGCAGTGACAATGACGAAACCGTCCTGGCGGAGGCTTCCGCGCGCACGGTCGGCCTGCGGCACGAGACGCGCTGGATTTCATACGCAGCCTTTCGCCGCGACACCGGCGACATCCTCGCGGCAATGGATCAGCCGAGCATCGATGGGCTGAACACCTATCTCGTTGCCGCTGCGGCGAAGCAAGCGGGCATGAAAGTCGCCCTTTCCGGCGTGGGAGGGGACGAACTGTTCGCCGGCTACCCGTCTTTCCGGCAGGTGCCCCGGTTGGCCTCGGCGTTGGGGGGGGTTGCGCGCGCAGTGCCGGTGCTTGCCCGCGCGATGCGCCGGGTTGCCGACCCGGTGCTGCGGCCTTTCGCTTCGCCGAAACTGGCGGGACTTGCCGAGTACGGCGGCTCTGTGCCGGGCGCCTACCTGTTGCGCCGCGCGCTCTTCATGCCCTGGGAGCTGCCGCGCCTGCTCGACCCGGATATCGCCAAGGCCGGTCTGGCCGAACTCGCCACGCTCGATCGCCTGAACGAGAGCATCGCCGGCATATCCAATCCCCGGTTCGCCGTCAGCTGTCTCGAGATGACCTGGTACATGCGCAATCAACTGTTGCGCGACACCGACTGGGCGGGCATGGCGCACTCGCTCGAAATCCGCGTGCCCTTCGCGGATGCGGAACTGCTGCGGCGCGCGATCCCGTTTCTCGCGCGAGGGACCCCGCCTTCCAAGCGCGAGATCGCGCGATCCCTTTGCCCGTCGTTGCCGAAGGCCGTGCTGGAGCGCCCCAAGACGGGGTTTACGGTACCCGTTCGCGAATGGCTGGCGCGCACCGGTGAGGGCAAGGCGAGGGGCCTGCGTGGTTGGGCAGGCGCAGTGTTTTCGGATTTCCGCCGGGACCGGCGCGCGCTATGTCTTGTCGCCGATGCCTACGGAGATCCGGGCGGCATCGCGAAGTTCAACCGTGACCTGCTTGAATCCCTGTGCGGCGATGCGCGTTACCTTGGAGTGAACGCGATCGCGCGCAATTCGTCGCGTGTGCAGCTGAAACTGCCCGCGAAGCTCGCCTACCGCTCGGCGCCGGCAGGCGGCTTGATCGCGTATGCGTACGAAGCCTTGCGCGCCGCCGCCAAACTGCGCTCCCACGACATGATTGTGTGCGGGCACCTCAATCTTCTGCCGTTCGCCGGTCTGGCCAAGGCGCTGAGCGGTGCACGGCTCGTGCTCAATATCTACGGTATCGACGCCTGGACGCCGTCGCGCCGCTGGCTGATAGAGCGGCTGGTGGGCAGCGTGGACATGGTGGTGAGCATCAGCCGGTTTACCTTCGAGAAATTCCGCCGCTGGGCGGGAAATGCGCCCGCGGACTGCTTCCTGCTGCCTTGTTGCGTGGATCTGGAACGCTTCACGCCCGGCGATCCGCCGCCCGGGCTGGCGCAGGAATACGGCGTTGCGGGCAGGAAAGTCATCCTTTCCCTTGCCCGTTTGAACGCGCTGGAGCGCTACAAGGGTGTCGACGAGGTTCTCGAAATCCTGCCGCGACTGCGCGAGCGTGTTCCAGGCATTGCCTACCTCGTGGCGGGAGACGGCAGCGACCTCGCAAGGTTGCGCGCCAAGGCGGAAGAACTTGGTATCGCCGGCGACGTGCGCTTTCTCGGATATGTCGACGAAGCGCGCAAGCCGGACGTCTATCGCCTGGCGAACGCATTTGTAATGGCAGGTCGCGGGGAAGGCTTCGGCATCGTCTACATCGAGGCACTGGCTTGCGGTGTTCCCGTCGTCGGCAGTACTCAGGATGCCAGCCGGGAGACGCTGCTGGAAGGCAAGCTCGGCACACTCGTCGATCCGGACGATCGCAACGGCATGCTGGGAGGGATTGTCGCAGCCCTGTCGTCACCGGCGGCGGCGCGCGCAGGGCTTGCGCGCTATTCCCGGCAGAATTTCGCAAAAAGGGTCATCGAGCTGGGCGATAGTTTGTGGCGGCGCGCGGGAAGCGTGACGTGAGCAGCTACGCGGAGCGGCTCCGCAGCTATTTCGAAGACTACCTGCTGGTCCTTGGCGAGGCCCGGCGCGGCCTGCCGAAAGTGCTGGTCCTGATGTTCGTGGTGGCGGCGCTCGATTTGCTGGGCATCAGCCTGATTGCGCCGTTGGTGCAGCTCATCGCCTCGGGAAGCACGGCCGATTTTCTCCCGTCGCTCGGTACGCGGCCGCGCCTCGTGTTTCTGCTGCTCGGCGGCCTGCTCGTGGCGGTATTCGCGATCAAGGGCTGGCTTTCCTACTACCTCTACCGGCGCATCGTGCTCTTCAGCGAGGGGCATCGCGCCCGCCTGATGGACCGGCTGGTCGGCGCCTACCAAGCAATGGACTGGCAATCATTCGTGTCGCGCAATACCGCGGACGTGATCGCGCAGACGCACGCGCACACGTCGGCCTACAGCGGCGGCACATTGACGGCCTCGCTGCTGCTGACGACCAACGCGATCGTCTTCGCGGTCCTGTTTGTGCTGCTGTCGACGCAGGATTTCAGCGTGGTATTGGTCGTGCTGGCCTGCATGGGACTTTATTCGGCGATGATTCACCGTCCGCTTCAGAAGGCGCAGACGGAATCGCAGCGCAGGACGCTCGAGTACTACGCCAAGTCTCTGGGCGCCGTATCGCAGGCCCTCGGTGCCATGCGGGAAGTGCGGGTGCTCGGCCATGAATCCCATTTCCGCGCCGAGGTCGGCAGTTCAGCGCAGCAGATGGCGGAGGCGATCTCGATCCAGACCTCCCTCTCCCACGTGCCTCGCGTCGCGATCGAAGTGGCCATGATTCTCGTCATCGTGATCGTGGCCGGATTGCGCTTCGCTTCCGAGGGAACGGCCGGGCCGATGGTGCCGACGCTGGCGCTGTTCGCTGCAGCTGGGGTTCGGATGATACCCGCGGCAACGACGATCGCGGCGAATCTGGGCGCCATGCGGTCAACCAGGTTTGTGCTTCGCGATCTTGCGCAGGAACTCAGCATACTTAAAACGGGCAGCCTTGATCGCGGCACCGCCGAGGACCTGGCCGCACGTAACACTGCAACTGCGGCCGAGCCCTTCAAGGAGCTCAGCTTGAAGGACGTGCGCTTCGCGTATCGCGGCGCAAAGCAGCCGGCGCTGGAGAGCGTCAACCTGACGATCCTCGCTGGCGAGACGGTCGGCCTGATGGGGAAGTCGGGCGCTGGCAAGTCGACTCTGGCCGACGTGATCCTGGGGTTGCTGGTGCCTCAGGGCGGACAGGTCCTCGTGAATGGCCGCAGCATTCACGAGGACCTGCGCGCCTGGCTCCGGCACGCCGCGTATATTCCGCAGGCGCCATACCTGCTTGACGACACGGTGGCGAGAAATATCGTCTTCGGCATGCCGGAGGCCCGCGTCGACGCGGCGCGGCTGGACGAAGTGGTCGACCGGGTGCAGCTGCGCCAGGTGGTGGATGGGCTTCCGCAAGGCTTGCACACCCGGGTCGGTGAGCGTGGCGCGACCCTCTCAGGCGGCCAACGCCAGCGGCTGGCGCTGGCGCGAGCGCTCTATCAGGGAAGGCAGTTCCTGATCCTTGACGAAGCGACTTCGGCGCTCGACGAAGACACCGAGCGCGACGTGCTTGTTTCGGTCCGTTCTTTGCACGGGCGGACAACCATGCTGATCATTGCCCACAATGAGCGGACGCTGGCGATATGCGACCGCATCGAACGGCTTTGACGCAGTGTGATGAACAAATTTCTCCTGGGGACCCACGCGACCAACACCCACGTGCAGAACATCGCGCTGGCGCTGCAGGAGATGGACCTGCTGGGCGCGTGGGAGACCGGCTGGGTGGACCTGCGCTCGGGACCGCTCGCAGGTCCGCTGCGAGCCTGCATCGAACGACTGGTTCCGGCGCTGCACCGGAGGCTGGCGCGACGCGCGGTCGCGGCCGAGCTCGAGCCGACCGTTCGCTGCAATCCGGGCTGGGAAATTGCGCGAACCGCCGCAGCGAGGATTGGCGATCATCCGCAGCTTGCCGACTGGCTACACGACCGGGCCACCTTCTCGTTGGAGCGGCGTTGTGCGCGCCAGATGCGCCTGCCGCGCTATGGAGGATTTTTCGGCGTGGAATACGGATCGCTGGAGGCGCTGCACGCGGCGCGCAGCGAGGGCAAGGTTTCCATGGTGGCGTTTCTCAGTCCGCAGCACGCGTTCCGCGAACGCTGGGTCGACCGGGAGTACGAGAAGTATCCCGAGCTGCTGACGCCGGATGTGCGCCGGCTTCTGGCGCTGGGCAGCGTGCGCGACCAGCGGCGCGACGCTGAGGCGCTGTCCAGCGATATCGTGCACGCGGCGTCACAAGTCACGGCCGATTCGCTCATCGCCGCCGGGGTTGCCCGGGAGCGCGTCATCTTGGCGCCGCTCGGCTCGCCGCCACCGATCGCGGCGGGTCAGTTGCCTCGCGAGCCGATGAAAGTGGCGCGTGTCCTCTATGCCGGGCCGGTTTCGGTCCGCAAGGGGGCGCACTACCTGCTGGCGGCGTGGAAGGACCTGGCGCCCGGCAGGCATGCGGAACTGCATTTCTGCGGTACGAACCTGTTGCCGAAGGCGCTGCTGGCGAAGCTGCCGGAGAATGTTTTCCTTCACGGGTCGCTGCCGCAGGACGAGGTTTTCCGGATGTACCGCTCCAGCTCGATCTTGGCGTTTCCGTCATTGTGCGACGGCTTCGGCCTGGTCGTGCCAGAGGCCTTGTCGCAGGGCTTGCCCGTCCTCACGACCGCCAACGCGGGAGCGTCCGTGATGATTGATGATGGCCGCAACGGCTTCGTCGTGCCGGCGGCCGATGCGCAGTCCCTGCGCGCCCGCCTGGAGTGGTGCCTGCAAAACGCCGCCGCCCTGCATGCCATGCGTCCGGCAGCACTGGCAACTGCCGCGGCCTACTCTTGGGAGCGGTTTCGCGCCACGCTGCGGACGCAACTCGGCGCGCGGCTGGCGCAGTCCAGGACTTCGTGATGTCCGGCAGACTGAGCGGCCGGAAAATCTGCCTGGTCACCAGCGGACATATTTCCAGCAACCCGAGAATCGTGAAGGAAGCCGATGCGCTGGCCGATGCGGGCGCTGCGGCGACGGTGGTGGGGCTGCAGACGCTCGAGAATCTGAAACCCTTCGACCTCGAGCTCGTGCGCGGCAAGCGCTGGCAGTACCACCCAATCGACGTTTCGCGAAGCTCCGGTGCATGGACTTATCGCCTCCGGGCCGCGCGCGAGCGCGGACTGCGGCTGCTGCCACCCACGGCCTGGCGAATTCCCGGAGTGCTCGAGAATTCGTACAGCCGGATGACCAGCATCCTGGACGCCGCGCTGATGCGCGAGCCTGCCGACATGTATATCGCACACAACCTTGCGGCGTTGCCGGCGGCCGCGCTCGCGGCAAGACGGTTTGCTGGCTGCCTCGGTTTTGACGCCGAGGATTACCACGCCGGCGAGTTGCCCGATGTGCCCGGGTATGAAAAGACGCGCCTTCACGTACTCGCCATCGAGGATCGCTATGTTCCGGAATGCCGGCACATGACGGCGGCGTCACCCGACATCGCCGATCGCTATATGCAACGCTATGGCCGATCCGTAACGCCGATCCTGAATGTTTTTCCGCTGGCGGAACGCCCGGCGAATGCGGCGGCCGCGGTTGCCCCTGGGACGGCAGCCGGATCGCTCTACTGGTTCTCCCAGACCATCGGTCCGGGCCGCGGCCTGGAGCAGATGCTTGATATCTTGGCCCTGATGCATGCTCGCCCGCTGCTCCAGATCCGCGGCACCTTCGCCGAGGGCTTCCAGGGCGCGCTGGTCGCAGCGGCGGAACTTCGTGGTGTTGCTGTGCAAGTGAGATTCTTGCCGCGCTCGGCGCCGCAGCAGATGGTGGCGCTCGCCGCGGAGCATACGCTGGGTCTCTCGACGGAAGTCATAGACTCGCCGAACCGTGCGATCTGCCTCGGCAACAAGATATTCACCTACCTGCTTGCCGGCGTGCCGGTGGTCTTGAGCGACACGCCAGCGCAGCGCCGCCTCGCCGGGCAACTTGGCGCGGCGGCTCGGATCATCGACCTGGCCAACGCATCGGAGGCCGCGCATGAACTCGATGCCTGGCTTTCTTCGGCGGAACAGCTTGCGCGTTCGCGCCAGGC
>DATJYN010000057.1:0-22637 GCA_035499575.1 Burkholderiales bacterium
CGTGGCCGAATTCGAAGCCTCGAACCGAGGTGCCGGCGGCTTCGGCAGCACCGGGAAGAATTAGGCGAGCGAGTCGGCCCAGATGCTGCGGGCCCAGCTCCAGGCGTAGGTTCCCTCGATCTCGCTGCGTGCGGCCGACAAACCGCCCGCGCCAGGCACGGGCTTGATGGTGCGGTCTTTGTCGTCCCAGGCGTGCACCGACGCGACGTGTACGGCCTCCTTTTGCGACACGAAGCTGTAGCAGGTGTTGAGGATCCTCGGTTCCATCGGCGCTCGCCCGCGCAGCAAATCCGCGATCGCGGCGGCGGCGAGTTTGCCCTGGTTGTTGGCCATGCTGGCCGACTTGGGCAGCGCCGGCGCAGCCAGCGTGCTGTCGCCCAGCACGTGCACGTCCGGTACCGCCTTCGATTCCATCGAGCGCCAGTCGATGTCGCACCAGCGGTTGTTGGTGGTGACGAGGCCGGCCTTGCGCGCAATGTTGCCCGCGCCGTGCGGCGGTATGACATTGAATACGTCGCCCTTCACGTCCTCGACTTCCAGTTTGAGGGTCGCCGTGGCGGCATCGAAGCCGACGGCCTTCGAGTTCGGCCGGTACTCGATGACGCCGCCGTAGTAGTCCTTCCAGGCGGCGCGGAACAGGCCGGCCTTCGAGGTGAGGTCCGGGTTCGCATCAAGCACCAGCACTTTCGAGCGCGGCTTCGCCAGCTTGAAATACTCCGCGACCAGGCTCGCGCGCTCGTAGGGCCCGGGCGGGCAGCGGTAGGGGGCTTCGGGAATCGACAGCACGAACACGCCGCCGTCGCGCATCTGCTCGATCTGGCGCCGCAGGCCGACCGTCTGGGGACCGGCCTTCCACGCGTGCAGCACGCGGCCTGCCTGCATCGCTTCTTCATAGCCCTCTACTTCGCCGAACGCGAAATCGATCCCCGGCGACACGATCAGCCGGTCGTAGGAAACGTCGCCGCCGCGCCCGAGGCGGACCAGCTTCCGGGCGGCATCGATCGCGACGACCTCGTCGTTCACGACCTGCACGCCGTGGCGGCGCAGGCCGTCGTAGGGCCTGCGGATGTCATCCATCGTCGCGAATCCGGCCAGCACCAGGTTCGAGAGGGGGCAGGAGGTGAACAGGTTCGCCCGCTCGACCAGGATCACCTCGATCGAGGGATCCCACAGGCGGAGGTACTTGGCCGCGGTCGCGCCGCCAAAGCCGCCGCCGACCACCACTACGCGTGCCTTGTAAGAGGTGCCGGCACAGCCGGCGAGGGATACAGCGCCGGCGATTTTCAGAAAGTCCCGGCGTCTCATGGCGCCGCGGTTATCGCTTCTGCGCGGCGAACCATGCCGCCATCGCTTCGATCTGTGCGTCGGAGTATCCCTTGGCGAGCTGGTGCATGACCGTCGCCGGGCGCTTGCCGTCCTTGAAGTCCTTCATGCGCCCGACGAGGTCATCCTTGGGCAGTCCTGCGAGCGACGCCATGTCTTTGCTTACGGCGTAACCGTCCGTGCCATGGCAGATCGCGCAGGAAGCGGCAAGATTCCGCCCTTGGTTGTCCTGCGCGACGGCGGGGGCGGCGGCCAGCATCGCCGCTGCGAAGGTCAAAGCTCTCAAACGAACCCCCCAAAGCAGGGAAGTATCAGGCGACCGGTTCGGCCGCCGCCGGCGGGGCGGCCGGCGTTTGTTCCTCGAAGCGCAGAACGACCTGCTCTGCCGGATCGACGTCGATGGTGACCTTGCCGCCGTGCGCCAGCTTGCCGAACAGCAACTCATCCGCTAGGGCGCGGCGGATGGTGTCCTGGATCAGCCGCGCCATCGGGCGCGCGCCCATTAGCGGGTCGAAGCCTTTCTTCGCCAGGTGTTCCTTGAGCGCCGCGGTGAACGCGACCTCGACCTTCTTCTCGGTGAGCTGCTCCTCCAGCTGCATCAGGAACTTGTCGACCACGCGCAGGATGATGTCGTGGTCGAGCGCGCCGAACGAGATCACCGCGTCCAGGCGGTTCCTGAATTCCGGCGTGAAGGTCTTCTTGATCGCTTCCAGCTCGTCGCCGGCCTTCACCGAGTGCGTGAAACCCATGCTGTTCTTCGCCAGCGACTCGGCGCCCGCGTTGGTGGTCATGACGATCACCACATTGCGGAAATCGGCCTTGCGGCCGTTGTTGTCGGTCAGCGTGCCGTGGTCCATCACCTGCAGCAGGATGTTGAAGATGTCCGGATGCGCCTTCTCGATTTCGTCGAGCAGCAGCACCGCGTAGGGCTTCTTGCTGATCGCCTCGGTGAGCAGGCCGCCCTGCTCGAAACCGACATAGCCGGGCGGCGCGCCGATCAGGCGCGATACGGCATGCCGTTCCATGTATTCGGACATGTCGAAGCGGATCAGTTCGATGCCCATGCAGTAGGCGAGCTGGCGCGCAAGCTCGGTCTTGCCCACGCCGGTCGGGCCGCTGAAGAGGAAGTTGCCGATCGGCTTCTGCGGGTTGCCGAGGCCCGAGCGCGCCATCTTGATGGCCGAGGCGAGCGCCTCGATCGCCTTGTCCTGGCCGAACACCACGGCGCGCAGGTCCCGGTCGAGGTTGGCGAGCGCGCTGCGGTCGTCGGTGGAGACGCTGCGCGGCGGGATGCGCGCGATCTTGGCGATGATGTCCTCGATCTCGGTCTTGCCGATGACCTTCTTCTGCTTGGCCTTGGGCGCGATGCGCTGCGCGGCGCCGGCCTCGTCGATGACGTCGATCGCCTTGTCGGGCAGGTGGCGGTCGTTGATGTACTTGGCCGAGAGCTCGGCGGCCGTCGTCAGTGCGTTGGCGGTGTACTTGACGCTGTGGTGCGCCTCGAAGCGAGACTTGAGGCCCTTGAGGATTTCCACCGTTTCCTCGATTGAGGGCTCGATCACGTCGATCTTCTGGAAGCGGCGGGTGAGGGCGTGGTCCTTCTCGAACACGCCGCGGTACTCGATATAGGTAGTCGCGCCGATGCACTTCAACTGCCCGGTGGAAAGCGCCGGCTTTAGCAGGTTGGACGCGTCCAGCGTGCCGCCGGACGCCGCGCCCGCGCCGATGACCGTGTGGATTTCATCGATGAACAGGATCGCGTGCGGGTTGTCCACCAACTGCTTCAGCACCGCCTTGAGGCGCTGCTCGAAATCGCCGCGATACTTGGTGCCCGCAAGCAGCGCGCCCATGTCGAGCGCGTAGACGGTCGATTTCTCGAGCAACTCGGGAACGCTGCCCTCGACGATGCGGCGTGCGAGGCCCTCGGCGATCGCGGTCTTGCCGACGCCGGCTTCGCCCACCAGCAGCGGATTGTTCTTGCGCCGCCGGCATAGCGTCTGGATGACGCGCTCGAGTTCCCTGTCGCGGCCGATCAGCGGGTCGATCTTGCCCGCGAGCGCCAGCGCGTTCAGGTTCTGGGTGTAGTTGTCGAGCGGGCTGTTGGCGGCCTCGGACTGGCTCTCCTGCTCGTTCTCCTGCTCGCCCTTGCCCTGGTGAGGCTGCGCGGTCTTGGTAATGCCGTGCGAGATGAAGTTGACGACATCGAGGCGCGTGGTGCCCTGCTGCTGCAGGAAGTACACCGCGTGCGAGTCCTTCTCGCCGAAGATCGCCACCAGCACGTTGGCACCGGTGACCTCCTTCTTGCCGGAGGACTGCACGTGCAGGATGGCGCGCTGGATTACGCGCTGGAAGCCCAGCGTCGGCTGCGTGTCTACCTCGCGGTCGGCGGCGATGCGCGGCGTCTGCTCCGTAATATGCTGGGTCAGGTTCTTGCGCAGCTCGTCCATGTTAACGCCGCAGGAGCGCAGCACCTCGGCGGCCGTCGGGTTGTCCAGCAGCGCGAGCAGCAGGTGCTCAACGGTGATGAACTCGTGGCGCTTCTGGCGCGCCTCGACGAAGGCCATGTGCAGGCTGACTTCAAGTTCCTGGGCGATCATGTCAGGTTTTCTCCATCACGCATTGCAGGGGATGCTGGTGCTTGTGCGCATAGGCCGAGACCTGCTGCACCTTGGTAGATGCGACGTCGTGCGGATAGACGCCGCAGACTCCCATTCCTTCGCGGTGGACTTTCAGCATCACCTGGGTTGCCCTCTCCCTGGTCATGCCGAAGAACTTCTGCAGCACCAGCACGACGAACTCCATCGGCGTGTAGTCGTCGTTCAGGAGCAAAACTTGGTACATCGGCGGAAGTTTTACCTTCGCCTTCTTCGCTTCGAGTACCGAGTCGTCCTTGTGCTGCATGCATGTGGTTGCCGACCGTTTCTATCCTAATCAATGCGAGCAGGGAGCGCAAACTCGGACCCGAACCGCAACGCGCACTTTCGCACGCCCGCGGCGCGCCATTTGCGGCAATAACCCTCCCTTGACGAGGGTGTGGAAGGCGCGTAAAAGCCGCGGAATGCCGGGCGGGGGACGCCCGGCATTCGACAACCTAGAAGAGGGATGGTTCGATGGCGACAGGCACCGTGAAGTGGTTCAACGACGCGAAGGGCTACGGATTCATCACGCCGGATGACGGCAGCGAGGATTTGTTTGCGCATTTTTCCGCGATCAACATGCAGGGTTTCAAGAGCCTGAAGGAAGGCCAGAAGGTCAGTTTCGACGTCGTACAGGGTCCAAAGGGGAAACAGGCCTCGAACATCCAGAAGAGCTGATTCCGCCATGCAAATGAAAAAGCCGCCTGCAGGCGGCTTTTTCATTGCGCCATCTCGCGCTATGCAGCGGCGTCGATCATGGCGTTGAAGGTGGCGCTCGGCCGCATGATCGGGCCGACCTTGGACGGAACGGACAGGTAGTAGCCGCCGATGTCCGCCGGCCTGCCCTGGACGGCATTCAGTTCCTCGACAATCTTCTTCTCATTGTCAGCCAGTTTCTTCGCCAGCGGCGCGAAGTAGGCTTTCAGCTCCGCGTCTTCGGTCTGCGCGGCGAGCGCCTGCGCCCAGTAGAGCGCGAGGTAGTAGTGGCTGCCGCGGTTGTCCAGCTGGCCGGTCTTGGGCGAGGGCGACTTGTTGGTGTCGAGCAGCTTGCCGGTCGCCTCGTCGAGGGTCTTGGCGAGGATCATGGCCTTCCTGTTGTGGTGCTTGAAGCCGACATCCTCGAGCGACACCGCGATCGCCATGAATTCGCCGAGCGAATCCCAGCGCAGGTGGTTTTCCTCGGTCAGCTGCTGCACGTGCTTGGGGGCCGAGCCGCCGGCGCCCGTCTCGAACATCGCGCCGCCGGCCATCAGGGGCACGATGGACAGCATCTTCGCGCTGGTGCCCAGTTCCATGATCGGAAACAGGTCGGTCAGGTAATCGCGCAGGATGTTGCCGGTCACCGAGATGGTGTCCTTGCCGCGGATCACGCGCTCCAGCGAGAAGCGCATCGCGCGCACCTGCGACATGATCTGGATGTCGAGCCCGGTCGTGTCGTGATCCTTGAGGTAGCGCCGCACCTTCTTGATCACCTCGTTCTCGTGCGGGCGGTATTCATCCAGCCAGAACACGGCCGGCGTATTGGACTGGCGTGCGCGCGTGACCGCGAGTTTGACCCAGTCGCGGATTGCGGCGTCCTTGGTCTGGCACATGCGCCAGATGTCGCCGGCCTCGACGTTCTGTTCCATCAGCACATGGCCGTCCTCGTTGTCGACGATGCGCGCCACGCCGTCCTCCGGGATCTCGAAGGTCTTGTCGTGCGAGCCGTATTCCTCGGCCTGCTGCGCCATCAGGCCGACATTGGGCACCGTGCCCATGGTCTTCGGATCGAAGGCGCCGTTGGTCTTGCAGAAATTGATGACCTCCTGGTAAATGCGCGCGAAGGTGGATTCGGGCAGCACCGCCTTGGTTTCGTACATCTTGCCGTCCGGCCCCCACATCGTGCCGCCGGCGCGAATCATCGCCGGCATCGAGGCATCGACGATGATGTCGTTGGGATTGTAGAGGTTGCTGATTCCCTTCGCCGAGTCGACCATCGACAGGCGCGGCCGCTTCGCCTCGCAAGCCTTGATGTCGGCCTCGATCTCCACGCGCTTGGCTTCCGGCAGGGTCTTGATTTTCTCGAGCACGTTGGCGAAGCCGTTGTTGACGTTGACGCCCAGTTCGGCGAACAGCTTGCCGTGCTTGTCGAACAGGTCCTTGTAGAACACCCGCACCGCATGCCCGAACACGATCGGGTGCGAAACCTTCATCATCGTCGCCTTGACGTGCAGCGAAAACAGCATGTCGTGTTTCTTGCAGTGCTCGATCTCCTTCTCGAAGAAGGCGCAGAGCGCTTTCTTGCTCATGTACATGCTGTCGATGACCTCGCCCTCGAGCAGCGGCACCGAGGGGCGCAGCACGATGGTCTTGCCGCTGCGGGTGACGAGGTCCATGCGTACGTCGCAGGCATGCGATACGGCCATCGATTTCTCGCCGTGATAGAAGTCGCCGGCATGCATGTGCGAGACATGGGTGCGCGAGGCGGGGTCCCAGGGTGCCATCGAATGTGGATTTTTGCGCGCGTAGCCTTTCACCGCCGCGGGCGCGCGCCGGTCGGAATTGCCCTCGCGCAGCACCGGGTTGACGGCGCTGCCGAGCACCTTGGAATAGCGAGCCCGGATCGTCTTATCGGCGTCGCTCTTCGGGTTCTCGGGGTAGTCCGGCACCTGGTACCCCTTGGATTGCAGCTCTTTGATCGCGGCGGTCAGCTGGCCCACCGGCGCGCTTATGTTCGGCAGCTTGATGATGTTGGCTTCCGGCCTTTGCGTCAGCCTGCTGAGTTCCGCGAGATTGTTCGGAATGCGCTGCTCAGGGGTCAGATAATCTGGGAATTCGCCGAGGATGCGGGCCGCCACCGAAATGTCGCTTTCCTCGATCTCGATGCCGGCCGGCCTGGTAAACGCGCGCAGTACTGGCAGCAGGGAATAGGTCGCTAGGCGGGGCGCCTCGTCGGTAAGGGTGTAGATGATCTTGGGTTTCGCGTTGGACACGGGTACTTGCCTTTGCAAAGGATGCGGCGGTGCAGGAGGACCGATATTTTGCAGCAAAACCTTTTCAAACCGCGTTCAAGAACTATCCTTCAGAAACAATGGTTTATTGCGGTTTGATGCAAAATCTTCTTTTGTTTACAATGGGTTGTGTTGTGCTGTTCGAGGGAGGCAAGACAGAGACCGGAAGGGTCGGTCAACCGCCAGTGATCTCGCGCGTTTTTTCTGCAGCGGGGAGGGGCGGGAATTTGTTGCGTCAACCCCATTTTTAATCATACCCATACCAGGAGAGAGAAATGACCAAGCTGCTGTCGATGATTATTGCCGCCATGTTCGCGGTTGTGAGCCTGTCCGCCATCGCCGAAGACAAAATGGAAAAGAAGGACCACAAGATGGAGAAGAAGGACCACAAGATGGAAAAGAAGGACCACAAGATGGAGAAGAAGGACCACAAGATGGAGAAGAAGGACGACAAGAAGTAAGCTTTCTTTGCATAATGGAAAGGCAGGGTCGTTCCCTGCCTTTTCCATTTCTGCGGCCATGAAAAAACTGCTCCTGTTGCTGGCCTGCGTTGCCGCCGACGCCTGGGCGCAGCTGCCGACGCTGGATCTCGTCGCCGGCATGCACCGGATCCACGCCGAAGTCGCCGCGGACATGAATTCCCGCATGACCGGCCTGATGCACCGCAAGTCGATGGCGCAGAACGACGGCATGGTGTTCGTGTTCGAGGAGAGCGGGACGCAATGCATGTGGATGAAGAACACCCTGATCCCGCTCTCGGTCGCCTTCATCGACGAGTCCGGCACGATCATCAATATCGCCGAGATGAAGCCGCAAACCGAGGATTCGCACTGCGCTACGCGCCCGGCGCGCTATGCGCTCGAGATGAACAAGGGCTGGTTCGCGCAGCGCGGAGTCAAGCCCGGAACCAAGCTCGGCGGCCTGGAGAAGCTCGCGCCCCGCTGAGGCGGGGCCGTCTCGTCAGCGATGCTTGTGCGGATGCGGCGCCGGCATCGTGAAGATGCGGCCGTGCTGAACGCCGCGTTCGGCGATGATGTGCTCGGCGAAATGGCGCACCTCCTCGCCGGGGCCTTTCAACACCGATACTTCCATGCAGTTCTTTTCGTCCAGGTGCACGTGCAAGGACGCAAGCGACAGCACGTGATGGCTATGAAAGGCCTGGGTCAGCCGCTTGGCGAGCTCCCTGACGTGGTGGTCGTAGACGTAGACGAGCGCTGCGACGCAATCGGATTTGCCTCCCGTTTCCGGGATCATCTGCTGTAGTCCGGCGCGCACCAGGTCGCGCACCGCTTCCGAGCGGTTCTGGTAGCCGCGCGTGGCTGCGCAGCGGTCGAGGTCCTTCATCAGGGCATCATCCAGGGTTATCGTCACGCGCTGCATCGCCGCTCCTCGGGATATTTCCGTCGCTTGTCAGTCGGAGGATTTTATTCTCGTTACGCCCATTGACGCCCCAAAGCCTAGGATGACAACGCCTATGACGGCAATGCCCATCGCGAGCTCCCTGTTTTCGCTCCATTGGCTAACGACAGGCGAAAAGTATTTGGCGATGCCGAACGCGGCCACGGCGAGGCTCAGCAGCGACACCACGAGGGCGAACACCCGCGACGCAACCAGGGCCCGCTGATTCGTCCGCCGGATCAACCGGTAGATCCATAGGCCGTTGAACCCGTCCACCAATATCATGCCGACGGTAAACAGCGCGCCGAGGATCAGTGCATGGCCGACGCCGCCGTACTGGGCGGCGGCGAATGCAAATAGCGCGGCCTGCGTCAGGGTATCGAAGGACAACGCAAACAGGCTGCCGACGGACGCTACCAGGAGCGGATGATTTGCGCGGCCAAGCGCCGCCGCGAAACCCGTCTTGACGCCGATTAGCCTGACCGGTTTGCCGGGGTGGGTCGTGGCAACGGCAGCTGCATTCAGAACACCGAGCGCGATGAGAAATCCGATCGATATCCAGGCGCCAAGGTCTTCAAGCCATTGAGGAGGCGCGAGGGAGGTCGTCAGTGCCCCGACCAAGAGCGCGACCGCCATCACGATTGCGCCATGCCCGAGTGAAAACAGCGTTCCGCACCAGCGCGCCAGCCGCGGGTCGCTTGCGGCGTTGAAGCGCGTCAATCCGTCTATGGCCACCAGGTGATCCGCATCCAGCCCATGGCGCATGCCGAGAACGAAAACCAGCGACGCGAGCGCAATCCAACTGTCGGGCAGGTTGTCCACGGGGTAATGTTACTTTGGTATGATATTTATACTAAAACGTCTTACTGTCATCAAAATCTAAATACTGGGCCGGGGAGGCCGATGATGGTGCCCGCGCGTGCGTGCGGCCGGATTGCGGCTTGGGCGGTGTTCGGCACCGTTGCCCTGGCGGTTTTGCCGGTCCATGCGCAGCGGGACGGGAACGAGCCTACCCTGGATACCGTGGTCGTCGAGGGCCACCACGACAATGCGGTCGGCACCTCCGACGCCGCGAGCGAGGGCACCGTCACCTCGAAGCTGATCGAGGACCGGCCGGCGCTGCGGCCGGGCGAGGTGCTGGAATTCGTGCCCGGCATGATCGTCACGCAGCACAGCGGCGACGGCAAGGCCAACCAGTACTTCCTGCGCGGCTTCAACCTCGATCACGGCACCGACTTCGCGACCTTCGTCGCGGGCATGCCGGTCAACATGCGCTCGAACGCGCACGGCCAGGGCTATAGCGACCTCAACTTCCTGATCCCGGAACTAATATCGCGCGTCGACTACCGCAAGGGCCCGTACTTCGCGGAAGACGGCGATTTCTCGAGCGCGGGATCGGCGCGCATCGGGTACGTCACCAGCCTCAAGCAGCCGTTTGCGTCGGCGTCGGTCGGGCAGAACGGCTACCAGCGCCTGCTGACGGCCGGATCGACGGCGGCCGGGCCGGGCACGCTGCTCGGCGCCGTGGAAATCGGGCACAACAACGGGCCCTGGGACGTGCCCGAGGGCTTCAGGAAATTCAACGGTGTACTGCGCTGGTCGCTGGCGAGCGGCGACGACAAGCTCGGCGTCACTGGGATGGGCTACAGCGCGAGCTGGACCTCCACGGACCAGATCCCGCAGCGTGCCGTCAGCGAAGGGCTGATCGATCGCTTCGGGTCCCTCGATCCAAGCGACGGCGGCAAGAGCGGGCGCGCAAGCCTGTCGCTCGACTGGACACGCGCGCTCGCGGACGGGACTTTCCAGTTCAACGCCTATGCCGTCCGTTCCCGGCTCGACCTGTACAGCAATTTCACGTACCAGCTGACGCACCCGTTCGACCTCGGCGACCCGATCGACGGGGACCAGTTCCACCAGTCGGAGCGGCGCAGCATGTTCGGCATGAACGCGACGCGCGCCTGGGTCGGCAAGCTGGGAGGATCCGACATGACGAACAAGGTCGGCCTGCAATGGCGCTACGACCACGTCGATCCGCTTGCCCTTACCGAGACGGTGCAGCGCCAGTTCGTCGATACGATCCGCCAGGACGACGTGAAGGAGGGCAGCGTCGGCCTGTTCGCCGAGAATTCCGTGCAGTGGACGTCCTGGCTGCGCAGCGTCGCGGGCCTGCGCTTCGACCGCTACTCGTTCTCGGTCGCAAGCGACAACCCGTTGAATTCCGGCAACGTCGACGCGCAACTCGCCTCGCCGAAGTTCTCGATGATCTTCGGCCCCTGGGCCAGGACGGAATTCTTCGCCAACTACGGCCGCGGCTTCCACAGCAACGATGCGCGCGGCACCACGACGCGCGTCAGCCCGCAGACCGGCGTGCTGGTCGACCCGGTGACGCCGCTGGTGAAGACGAGGGGCGGGGAACTGGGCGCGCGCACCGAGCTGATTCCGGGTTTGCAGAGCTCCCTGGCGCTGTGGCGCCTGCGGCTTGCCTCGGAACTGGTGTTCTCCGGCGACGCCGGCGACACCGAGCCGAGCCGTCCAAGCCTGCGGCAGGGCGTCGAATGGAGCAATCACTGGATCCTTGGCCGCTGGCTGCTGCTCGACCTGGACCTGGCGGCCTCGCACGCACGCTTCACGCAGGATGACCCGGTCGGCGACTACATTCCCGGCTCGATCGACCGCGTCGCGTCGCTGGGTCTTGCGGTGCCGAACTACAAGGGATGGTTTGGCGCCGTGCAGATGCGGTATTTCGGCCCGCGCCCGCTGATCGAGGACAATTCGCAGCGCTCACCCTCGACGGCGCTCGCATACCTGCGCGTCGGCCGGCAGCTCGACCCGACGACGCGTCTTAGCCTTGACGTATTCAACCTGTTCAACCGCAAGGCGAGCGACATCGACTACTACTATGCCTCGCGCCTTGCGGGCGAGCCTGCCGCGGGTGTGAACGACATCCACTTCCACCCGGTCGAGCCGCGCACCCTGCGCGCGACCCTGCTGGTCAAGTTCTAGGCGGCTAGAAGCCGCCGTGCGACTGCGCGGCCATGCAATACAGCATCGGGATCGAGAGCATGGTGTTGATGCGCGAGGTCATGCCGGCCAACTTGGCGGCGGCGGCCTTGGCGGTCGCATCCACGGTGACGAAGCCGAGCACCTTCTTCTGGTTCGGCCAGATGATGAACCAAACATTGAACGCCATCACCAGCGCGAGCCACATGCCGATGCCGATCGCGCGTGCGCCGGGCGTGAGCGTGAGGGCCTGCACGATGTAGCTGTTCATGGTGGCGAGCAACAGGCCGGTTACCACGGTGGAGAGCGCGGCCCAGCGAAACCAGAACAGCACTGCCGGCGCGATCACCTTGCTGATCGCGGGCTTCTGCTCGTCCGGGATCTTGGGCATCGACGGGGTCTGCACGAAGTTCAAGTACCAGAGCAGGCCGATCCACATCACGCCCGAGCCGATGTGCAGCCAGCGCATGAAGAACGTGCCCCAGGCGTGGTCAATGTGGCCGAAGGTGCCGGCGACGCCCATCAAGGCCAGGGTGATGACGATGCCGGCGAGGATGGTGCGATTGAGGGACGAGAAGAATGCGGCCATCGATGCCTCCTGTTATGTGTTCTGTGCGGAGGCCGAAAAGTCTATCACGACTGCGCGAGCAGCCTCGGCGCGTCGCCGCGTTCCAGCCGCCGGCTGTAAGCTGACATCGCGTAGCAGAACGCAAAATAGACGAGACTGGCGAACAGGTAGGCTTCCGCGCCGAAGCCGGACCAAACCGGGTCCTGCAGGGAAACCTTGATGGTGCTGAGGAGATCGAACAGGCCGATGATCAGCACCAGCGAAGTGTCCTTGAAGAAGCCGATGAAGGTGTTCACCAGCGGCGGGATCGACAGGCGCAGCGCCTGCGGCAGGATCACCAGGCGCATTTTCCCCCACCAGGAAAAGCCGAGCGCGTCCGCCGTTTCTTCCTGATGCCGCGGCATCGCCTGCAGCCCGCCGCGCACCACCTCGGCCAGGTAAGCGGCGGCGAACAGCACCAGCGCCAGCTGCGCACGCAGCAGCTTGTCGATCGTAACGCCGGCAGGCAGGAACAGCGGCAGCATCACCGAGGCCATGAACAGCACGCTGATCAGCGGCACGCCGCGGATCAGTTCGATGTAGCAGATGCACGCCGCGCGCAGCACCGGTAATTCCGAGCGGCGCCCGAGCGCGAGCAGGATGGAGAGCGGAAACGCGAATGCGATGCCGGCGCTCGCGAGCAGCAGCGTCAGGATCAGGCCGCCCCAGCGCTCGTTCTCGACGTAAGCCAGTCCGAAGACGCCGCCCCACATCAGAACCGCGATCAGTGCCAGGCCCATAACCCAGAGTGCCGGCAGCCACCATTTCCATGAATGTTTGAACGAGGAAAAAACCCACAAGAAGACCAATAGCCCCGTCGCAATTGCCGGCCGCCATTGCTGTTCGTAGGGATAGGTGCCGAACAGGATGAAGCGGTGCTTCTCCCAGATGAACGCCCAGCAGGCGCCTGCGCCGGGAGCGCGGCATTCGCGCGGATCGGCGGCGCGCCAGACGGCGTCAACGAGCGCCCACTCGACGAACGGCGGCAGCAGCTTCCAGGCCAGCCAGAGGATCGCCAGCGTGGCGAGCGCGCTCCACCAATTCGAAAACAGCCGGGCGCGCAGCCAATTCATGCCGCCAGCCCCCGCAGCGCGACGCGCCGGTTGTACCAGCCCATGAACGCGGAGATCGACAGGCTGATGGTGAGGAATGTCGCCATGATCACCGCGACGCCTTCGATCGCCTGGCCAGTCTGGTTCATCGTCGTATTCGCGATCGACACCAGGTCCGGGTAGCCGATCGCCACCGCGAGCGAGCTGTTCTTGGTCAGGTTCAGGTACTGGCTGGTCAGCGGCGGCACGATCAGCCGCAGCGCCTGCGGCAGCACCACGCGGCGCAGCGTGTCGCGGCGCCCCAGGCCGAGCGAGCGCGCCGCCTCGACCTGGCCGCGCGGCACCGACAGCACGCCGGCCCGCACGATTTCCGCGATGAAGGCGGCGGTATAGGTCACGAGCCCGGCGAGCAGGGTGGCGAATTCCGGGCTGAGCGCGCCGCCGCCGGTGAAGTTGAAGCCCGAGAGCACCGGCACGTTGCCGGGCAGTGGAAAAAAGATACCGCGGTTGGACAGGAACAGGCCCGGCAGCGGGTTGAGCGCGTCGGCGGGCGCGGGCAGGTTCTCCGTGATCAGCACGTACCAGAAGAACAACTGCACCAGCAGCGGCACGTTGCGCACGACCTCGACGTAGGCGCCGGCCAGCTTCGACAGGAGCAGATTCGGCGCCAGGCGCGCCAGGCCCAGCAGCGTGCCGAGCACGGTCGCGAGCGCGACGCCGAGCGCCGCGACGCGCAGCGTGTTGGCAAGGCCGATCGCCAGCGCGCGCAGGTAGCTGTCGGCGGCGCTGTAGGAGATGAAGCCGGTTTCGCCGATCTCGAAGCCGGCTTCGCGCCATAGGTAGGCGAAGCCGCTGGCGATGTTGCGCGCGCCGAGATTCTGCGCCGCGTTACAGGCGAGATAGCCGAACCCGAGCACCAGCGCAGCGGCCAGCGCCGCCTGCACCAGCAACCCGCGTGCGCGGCGCGTCAAGGCCGCGGCGGGCCTAGCGGACCGGCGGCGCGTACATCAATCCGCCCTGTGTCCAGAGCTTGTTGATGCCGCGCTCGAAGCCGAGCGGCTTCAGGTTCGCGTCGAAGGACTCGCCGTAGTTGCCGACCTGCTTGACGATGTTCACCGCCCAGCGGTTGTCCAGGCCCATCATCTTGCCGATGTCTCCCGTGGTGCCGACGAAGCGCTGGATGGCGGGATTCTGGCTGCCGGCCTGCTGGTCGACGTTCTTCGAGTCGAGTCCGAGCTCCTCGGCCTCGATCATCGCGAACAGCGACCACTTGACGATGTCGAACCAGCGGTCGTCTCCGTGGCGCACCGCCGGTCCGAGCGGCTCCTTGGAAATCACCTCGGGCAGGATCACGTGGTCTTCGGGCTTGGGCGCGCGCGAGGCACGCACCGCCACCAGGCCGGAAACGTCGGTGGTATAGACGTCGCAGCGACCCGAGAAGTAGGCATTCAGCACTTCCTCCAGCTTCTCGATCACTACCGGCTTGAATTTCATCTTGTTGGCGCGGAAGTAGTCGGCGAGGTTGAGCTCGGTGGTGGTGCCCGGCTGCACGCAGATGGTCGCGCCGTTCAGCTGCTTCGCGCTCTTCACCTTCAGCTTCTTCGGCACCATGAAGCCCTGGCCGTCGTAGTAGTTCACGCCGACGAAATTGAGGCCGAGGCTGACGTCGCGGGTGATGGTCCAGGTGGTGTTGCGGGACAGCAGGTCCACTTCGCCCGACTGCAGCGCGGTGAAGCGCTGCTGCGCGGTGAGCGGCGTGTAGCGGACCTTGCTCGCATCGCCGAACATCGCCGCCGCGACCGCGCGGCAGACGTCGACGTCGATGCCCTTCCAGACACCTTGCGAATCGGGCTGTGAAAAACCGGCCAGGCCGACGTTCACGCCGCACTGGACGAAGCCCTTTTTTGCGACGGCCTCCGCCGTAGACTGCGAGTGCGCGGGACCCGCGGCGAGGATGGAGCAGACAGTTGCGGCGGCGAGCAGGGATTTCATGGTCGACCTCCTCCGATCGAGTTTAGCAGGCCCGATGCCGCGGCGAGCAGCACCAGCACCTGGGCCACGGCGAGCGCGGCGTAGAGCCGGTCACGCCGGGCAAGGTAGAGCCGGACGGCGAACAGGTAGGCGATCCCGCTGATCGAAGCCAGCAGCGCGATGCCGATGAAGTTGAGGTAGTCGCCCCGGCCGATGAGCGCCAGCCAGCCCCAGCCCGCGGGGACATGGGCCGCGGCGAGGTACTCCTTCATCGGCAACGCCCAGATCGACGGCAGGTTGCGCAGCGGCACATAAGGGGAGAGCGCTCCGCCCAGGTACGCCGCGAGTTCCGCGGCGATCAGCCCGAGGGACAGCATGGTGCCGATTTTCAGGCAGCGCGCGAAAAGCAGGTCTGCCTCTTCATTCTCGTCATTCAGGTCCATAGCCCTGTGCCTTTCAGCAGCGCTCGCATGCCGGCAAACAGCAGGATCGCGATCACGATATGCCGGATCCTCGCCGCGTGCAGCCTGCGGAACACGTGCACGCCGACGCGCGCGCCGAGCATGATGCCGATTAGCGACGGCGCGGCGATGATCGGCAGCATCGCCCCCTGGTGAAAATAGATCCACGCTGCCGGTGCATTGACGGCAGCGATGATCGCGCCGCTGGTGCCTACCGCGAGTTTCAGCGGCACGCCCATCAGCAGGTTAAGCGCGGGTACGTTGGCCCAGCCTGCGCCGAGCCCGAACAGGCCACCCAGGAAGCCGATGGCGGAGAACGCAACGAGGCCCGCGGGCGTGCGGTGTGCGAACCACTCTGCGCGCCGGCCGTCGGCGGGATCGATGTAGGCGCCCTTCAGGCCAAGCGCATGCGCCAGCGCGTCGCCGGCCGAACGGGCCGATGCGCCGGCCGCGGGCGAGCGCCACATGAGCAGCGCGATCAGCAGCACCAGCGCGCCCAGCGCGGCTTCCAGGCTCTGCGTGGGCACGTGGAAACTGGCCATGGCGCCGGCGATCGAGAAGACCGAGCCGGCGAGCGCGAAGGGAACGGCCAGGCGCATGCTTGCGAGGCCGTCACGCAGCAGCTGCGGCGCCGCCACCAGCGCCGCCGCGAGCGCGATCAGCACGCCGGCGCCGCGCACGAAGTCGAGATGGAACGGAAAAAAACCGCCGACGATAGGCACGAACAGCACGCCGCCGCCGACGCCGGCGATCACCGCGACGATGCCGAGCACGAAGCACGTCAAAAACAGGGCGAGCGGCCAGAGCCACCAGGCAGCGGCGGCGGTGTCGACGGCGTGCATTTCGCGCTATGCTAACCCGATGCCGAAACTCGCCGCCAATCTCTCGCTGCTTTTCCCGCAGTTGCCGTTCCCCGAGCGTTTCGCGGCCGCGGCGAAGGCGGGATTCCGCTATGTCGAATACCAGTTTCCCTATCCGTTCGGCAGCGCGCAGGAAATCGCGTCCCGTGCGCGCGATGCCGGCGTGGAGGTCGTGCTGCACAACCTGCCCGCGGGCGATGCCTCCAAGGGCGACCGCGGCATCGCCTGCCAGCCGGATCGCGTGAACGAGTTCCGCGAGGGTGTCGACCGCGCCATCGAGTACGCGAAGGCGGCCGGTTGCCCGCGGATTAATACCCTCGCGGGCATTCCTTCGCAGGGTTTAGATAGGGAAAGGGCGCAACAGACTCTGGTGGAAAACCTCCGCTATGCCGCGGGCAAGTTGAAGGCGGCCGGCCTCACGCTGCTCACCGAGCCCTGCAATCCGCGCACGATCCCGGGTTTCTTCCTGAATACGTCCAAGGAGGGCATCGCGGCGATCGACGCGGCCGGCGCGGACAACCTCCTGCTGCAGTACGACGTGTTCCACATGCAGATCGTCGAAGGCGACCTCGCCAAGACCATCGAACGGCTGCTGCCGCGCATCGGCCACATCCAGATCGCCGACGTGCCCGACCGCAACGAACCGGGCACGGGCGAAATCAACTTTCCCTGGCTGCTCGCGCACATCGACCGGCTCGGCTACCAGGGCTGGATCGGCGCCGAGTACCTCCCGAAGGGCGACACGCTGGAAGGATTGAAGTGGGCAACGCCTTACCTCAAGTAGATCTTTCCTTGCAAAAGAAAATCTCTGAAAAACTCAGGGAGTTCATGCCGGAGCGCAGCGTGCTCTGGCAGGAAGAAGACACGCGCCCGTATGAGTGCGACGGCCTGACCGCCTACCGCCGCGTGCCGATGGTGGTCGCGCTGCCGGAAACCGAAGAGCAGGTGAAGCAGATCCTGGAGACCTGCCAGGCGCTCGGCGTGCCGGTAGTGCCGCGCGGCGCCGGCACGGGCCTGTCGGGCGGCGCGCTGCCGCCGGGCGACGGCGTGCTGCTGTCGCTCGCCAAGTTCATGCGCGTGCGCCGCATCGACCCGGTGGCGCGCGTCGCGGTCGTGCAGCCCGGCGTGCGCAACGCGGCGATTTCCGACGTGGTGGCGCCCTTCGGCCTGTATTACGCGCCCGATCCCTCCAGCCAGATCGCCTGCTCGATCGGCGGCAACGTCGCGGAGAATTCTGGCGGCGTGCATTGCCTGAAATACGGCCTCACCGTGCACAACGTGCTGCGCGTGCGGGGTTTCACCATCGAGGGCGAGGCAGTGGATTTCGGCTCTGAGGCGCTCGATACGCCGGGCTACGACCTGCTCGCGCTCGCCATCGGCTCGGAGGGCCTGCTCGCGGTGACCACCGAAGTCACGGTGAAGCTGCTGCCCAAGCCGGAATCGGCGCGCGTGATCATGGCCTCGTTCGACGACGTGGAAAAGGCGGGCAACGCGGTGGCCGCGGTGATCGCCGCCGGCATCGTGCCCGCGGGCCTGGAAATGATGGACAAGCCGGCCACGCTCGCGGTCGAGCAGTTCGTGCACGCGGGCTACGACCTCGACGCCGCGGCCATCCTGCTGTGCGAGTCCGACGGCAGCGTCGCCGAAGTCGAGCACGAAATCGCGCGCATGGAAGAAGTGCTGACAGCTGCCGGGGCTACGCGGCTGACGGTGGCGCGCGACGAAGCCGAACGGCTGCGCTTCTGGTCGGGGCGCAAGGCGGCGTTCCCCGCAGTCGGGCGCATCTCGCCGGATTACTACTGCATGGATGGCACCATCCCGAAGAAGCGCCTCGGCGAAGTGCTCAAGTTCATCGGCGCCATGGAGAAGAAGTACGGCCTGCGCTGCCCGAACGTATTCCACGCCGGCGACGGCAACCTGCATCCGCTGATCCTGTTCGACGCCAACGACCCGGACCAGCTGCACCGCACTGAAGCCTTCGCGGGCGAGGTTCTGGAAAAATGCGTCCAGGTCGGCGGCACCATAACCGGCGAGCACGGCGTCGGCGTGGAGAAAATCGACCAGATGTGCGTGCAGTTCGGCGCGGCCGAACTGGAAGCGTTCCACGCCATCAAGCGCGCGTTCGATCCCAGGGGCCTGCTCAATCCGGGCAAAGCGGTCCCTCTGCTCGCGCGCTGCGCCGAGTTCGGGCGCCGGCATGTGAAACCGGGCGTTCAATCGCACGCCGGGCTGCCGCGATTTTGATCCTCGACGAATTGCAGCAAAGGATTCGCGACGCGGCCGGCCGGGGCGCCGCGCTGTGCATTCGCGGCGGCGGCACCAAGGACTTCTACGGCAACGCGCCGCGCGGCGAGCTGCTCGACACGCGCGGCCATGCCGGCATCGTCGACTACGAGCCGAGCGAGTTGGTGGTGACTGCGCGCTGCGGCACTCCGCTTGCGGAGCTGGAAAAGACGCTCGCGGAGCGGGGCCAATGCCTGCCTTTCGAACCGCCCCATTTCGGCCCGGCCGCCACCGTCGGCGGCTGCGTCGCGGCGGGCCTGTCGGGGCCGCGCCGCGCGAGTGCCGGCGCGGTGCGCGATTTCGTCCTCGGCGCGAAGATCCTCGATGGGCGCGGCCAGTTGCTGGTATTCGGCGGCCAGGTGATGAAGAACGTCGCCGGCTACGACGTGTCGCGCCTGCTCGCCGGCTCGCTAGGCACTCTGGGCCTGATCCTGGAGGTTTCCTTCAAGCTGCTGCCGCGCCCGCCCGCGGAGTCGACCCTGCGCTTCGAGCTGCCGCTGGCGAAGGCGCTGGAAAACCTGAACCGCTGGGCCGCGCGGCCGCTGCCGGTATCCGCCAGCGCCTGGCGCGACGGCGAACTCAGCCTGCGCCTGTCCGGCGCGGAGAGCGCGATCCGCGACGCCGCGAAGAAGCTGGGCGGCAGCGGCGTCGCGCCCGGGCAGGCTGCGCAATTCTGGACCGGCATCCGCGAGCAATCGGATGCCTTCTTTGCCGGCGACGCGCCGCTCTGGCGGCTGTCGCTGCCGTCGAACGCGGCGCGGGTCGATCTGCCGGGCGAGCAGCTGGTGGAGTGGGGCGGGGCGCTGCGCTGGCTGCGTTCGCGCGGCGAGGCCGGCGCCATACGCGCCGCGGCGGCGCGCGCCGGCGGCCACGCGACTCTGTTCCGCGCGGGCGAAAAACCGCAGGGCGCCTTTGCGCCGCTGCCGCCCGTGCTGGCGCGCCTGCATCGCGGCCTGAAGCAGGCGTTCGACCCGGCCGGCATTCTCAACCCCGGCCGGCTCTATGCGGAGTTCTAGTTCTTGACGAGTTTTTTCTTCAATGCCGCTGCCGCCGCGCGCGCGGGTTCGGCAAAGCCGGTCGCCGGATACCGCGCGAGCAGGCGCGCGTACAGCTGGATCGCAAGCGCGGGCTCGCCCGCCTCGCCCGCCTTGTGCGCGGCCTCGAAAAGCAGCTTCTGCGTCGCGGTCTCGTTGGCCGGCGCGGCCGGCGGCGTTGGCGCCGGCGCTGGTGCCGTGATGGCGCCCGGCGGGTCCTTGCGCGCCGTAGCGCCGGACATCTGCGCGAGGAACGCCTCCGCCCGCGCTTCTTCGTTGCGCTTGCGTTGCCGCATTTTGACGAGCGTCAACCGCAGCGTCCAGGCCACGGTGGCGAAACTGGCGATGATCAGCACCCAGAGCGCCGCTTTCATGCGCGAAGTATAGCGAGCCGGAGCGAGACGACTTGCAGACCGAACTCGCCGATTTCATCCGCGGTACGCCCGCGGGCCTCGAAGCGGACGCCATCCTGCGCAAATGCGTGCATTGCGGATTCTGCAACGCCACCTGCCCGACTTACCAGCTGCTCGGCGACGAACTCGATGGGCCGCGCGGCCGCATCTACCTGGTGAAGCAGGTGCTGGAGGGCACGGCGCCCACTGAAAAAACGCGGCTGCACCTCGACCGCTGCCTCACCTGCCGCGCCTGCGAATCGACCTGCCCCTCGGGGGTGCAGTACGGCCGTCTCGCCGACATCGGCCGTGCCATCGTCGAGCAGAAGGTCGATCGCGGCGCCTGGGACAGATTGCAACGCGCGGCGCTGTCGTTCATTTTGCCGAGAACGGGACTGTTTGCGTTGCTTCTTTCTCTCGGCCGGATTTTCAGACCGTTACTGCCGGAATTCCTGAAACAAAAAATTCCGGACGCTTCGCCGGCACAGGGCGTCTGGCCTGCGGCGCGGCACCCACGCAAAATGCTCGCGCTCGCCGGATGCGTGCAGCCGGCACTCGCGCCGCGCATCAACGCGGCGGCCGCGCGCGTGCTTGACTGCGCGGGCATCTCTCTCGTCGAAGCGCCCGGCGCCGGCTGCTGCGGAGCGCTGCGCTTTCACCTGAACGAACAGGATGCGGGGCGCGACGACATGCGTGCGCTGATCGACGCCTGGTGGCCCCTGGTCGAACACGGCGACGTCGAGGCGATCGTGATGACGGCAAGCGGTTGCGGTTCGTTCGTCAGGGAATATGACCAACATTTCCGGGACGATCCGGCCTACCGCGACAAGGCGGCAAGAATTTCCGCCCTGACGACGGATCTGAGCGAAGTCGTCGTGCCTGCGAAGGGGAAAATGCGGGGCCGCATCGCCTTTCAGTCGCCGTGTTCGCTGCAGCACGGCCAGCAGATCCGGGGCAAAGTCGAGGCGCTGCTGCAGGCGGCGGGCTATGAATTGACGCCCGTCGCCGACGAGCACCTGTGCTGCGGTTCGGCGGGAACGTACTCGATCCTGCAGGAGGAGCTCTCCGGACAGTTGCGCGAGCGCAAGCTCGCGGCGCTGAGTGCGGGCGGGCCAGAGACGATTGCCACCGCGAACATCGGTTGTCTCACGCACCTGCAAGGCGGAACGCCGATACCTGTACGGCACTGGATTGAATTGCTGGAGTAGACTTTCACGATGGGTCACATGCGGGAAACCATCGTTCGCGCGGCCTGTCCGCATGACTGTCCCGACACCTGCGCGATGCTGGTGACGGTCAGGGACGGCGTGGCGGTCAAGGTGCAGGGCGATCCGACGCATCCATTCACCGACGGGTCGCTGTGCACCAAGGTCAGCCACTACACGGAGCGCACCTACGCGCCCGATCGCCTGAAGCACCCGTTGAAGCGCGTGGGGCCGAAGGGCAAGGGAGAGTTCCGCCGCATCACCTGGGACGAGGCGCTGGAGGAGATCGTCGCACGTCTCAAGGCGCTCGCCGCCGAGGACCCGCAAAGCATCCTGCCGCTGAGTTACGCGGGCACGATGGGGATGCTGCAGTACAGTTCCATGGACCGGCGCTTCTTCCACAAACTCGGCGCCTCGCAACTGGAGCGCACGCTCTGTTCCTCGGCGGGCAAGGCCGGCATCAAGGCCACGCTCGGCGGCAGCTACGGCATGGATCCGGAGCATTACGTCGATTCGAAGCTGATCCTGATCTGGGGATCGAACCCGATCACCTCCAACCTGCATTTCTGGACGCGCGCGCAGGAAGCCAAGCGCCGCGGCGCGAAGCTGGTCGCGATCGACCCCTACCGCAGCCTGACCGCGGAGAAGTGCCAGCAGCATGTCGCCCTGCTGCCGGGCACGGACGGCGCGCTCGCGCTCGGCATGATGCATGTGCTGATTGAAGACGGGTTGATCGACCGCGATTACATTGCCCGCCATACCCTGGGTTATGAACTTCTAGAGCAAAAAATCAAAACCTATTCCCCTGCCTGGGCTGCAAAAACCTGCGGCCTCGCGGAAGAGGAAGTCGTGCAGCTCGCACGCGACTACGGCACCGCGAAGCCGGCAGCGATCCGGCTCAACTACGGCATGCAGCGGCACGCCGGCGGCGGCATGGCGGCGCGCACCATCGCCTGCCTGCCCGCGCTCACCGGCGCCTGGCGCGATCCCGCAGGCGGGATCCTGCTTACGACCGCGGACAACTACCAGTTCGACCATGCGAAGCTCGAGCGGCCCGACCTGATGCCCACGCCGCGGCCCCGCGTCATCAACCATTCGAAGATCGGCGAAGCGCTCACGGCCCGCGACAAGCCGGTGAAAGCGGTCGTCGTCTACAACAACAACCCGGTGGCGGTCTGCCCGGATTCGAACCGGGTACTGGAAGGTTTCGCGCGCGAGGACCTGTTCTGCGTGGTGATGGACTCCTTCCTCACCGATACTGCGGACTACGCCGACATCGTGCTACCGGCCACCACGCAGCTCGAGCACACCGACATCCACAAATCCTACGGCCACCTGTACGTGCTGGCGAACAACGCCGCCATCGCGCCGGTCGGCGAATCGCTGCCGAACGCCGAGGTGTTCCGCCGCCTCGCGGCGCGCATG
>DATJYN010000058.1:0-49097 GCA_035499575.1 Burkholderiales bacterium
CCGCGGCGCGGCGCGCGCCGGCACCGTCGGCTTGCCCATCGACGGCGTGGAGATGAAGCTTGCGCCTGTCGCCGACAAGCTCGAGGTGCGGTTCCGCGGACCGAGCATCACGCCGGGCTACTGGCGCCAGCCCGAGCTCACCGCCGCCGCCTTCGACGAGGAGGGCTACTACCGCACCGGCGACGCAATGCGCTTCGTCGATCCCGAAGACGCGGCGCAGGGCTTCGAGTTCGACGGCCGGCTCACCGAGGATTTCAAGCTCGCCACCGGCACCTGGGCGAGCGTCGGTCCGCTGCGCGCGAAGATCAACGCCGCCTGCTCGCCCTGGGTACAGGATGTCGTCATCACCGGCCACGACCGCGACGAGCTGGGCGCGCTCGTCATCCCGAACGCGATCGTCTGCAAGGGCCTGTCCGCCGCCGAACTGCGCGCGCGCCTGCAGCCGATATTCGACCGCCTCGCGAGCGAGAGCACTGGCAGCTCGAACCGCATCGCGCGGGCGATGCTGCTCGAGACGCCGCCGTCGATCGACGCCGGCGAAGTCACCGACAAAGGCTCGATCAATCAGCGCGCGGTGCTGAAGAACCGCGCCGCGCTGGTGGAACGCCTCTATGCGGAGCCGCCCGATCCGAGCATCATGATCGCCGCAACCTGAGCCATCCTGCATGAACGTCAAAGACCTGGTCGCCATCGACATCCACACGCACGCCGAGACCTCGACGCGCGTGCTGCCCGACGAAGCCGAGAAGGAGGCGCTGGAAGCGCGCGGCCGCTATTTCCGCTACCAGGCGAAGCACCCGACCATTGCGCAGATGGCGGCCTACTACCGCGAGCGCCGCATGGCCTTCGTCGTGTTCACCGTCGATCACGAGCGCGGCATGGGCATCCGGCGCATCTCGAACGAGGAGGTCGCGGAGTCCGCGCACGAGCACAAGGACGTCGCGATCCCGTTCGCGAGCATCGACCCGGCGCGCGGCAGGATGGGCGTGCGCGAGGCGCGGCGCCTGATCAAGGACTTCGGCGTGCGCGGCTTCAAGTTCCACCCGATCATCCAGGGCTTCTTCCCGAATGACCGCGACGTCTACCCGCTCTACGAGGTGATCGCGGAGGCGAGGCTGCCGGCGCTGTTCCACACCGGCCAGACCGGAATCGGCGCGGGCATGCCGGGCGGCGGCGGGCTGCGCATCAAGTACGCCAACCCGGTCCACCTGGACGACGTCGCCGCGGATTTCCCGCAGATGCCGATCATCATGGCGCACCCCTCGGTGCCCTGGCAGGACGAGGCGCTGTCGGTGGCGCTGCACAAGCCGAACACCTACATCGACCTGTCGGGCTGGTCGCCGAAATACTTCGAACCGAAACTGGTGCAGTACGCAAACACGCTGCTGAAGGACCGCATCCTGTTCGGCAGCGACAACCCGGTAATCCAGCCCGACCGCTGGCTCGCCGAGTTCGAGAAGCTGCCGGTCAAGCCGGAAGTACGGCCGCTGATCCTGAAGGAAAATGCGGCGAAGCTGCTGGGGCTGTCATGAAGCTGCACAGTTATTTCCGGAGTTCGGCGGCATTCCGGGTGCGCATCGCGCTGAACCTGAAGGCTTTGCCGTACGAGATGAGTTTCGTGCACATCGCCAAGGGCGAGCACCGCAAGCCAGCTTACGGCGCGGTGAACCCGCAGGCGCTAGTGCCGACTCTGGAGGACGCCGGCAGCCTGCTGACGCAATCGCTGGCGATCATCGAGTACCTTGAAGAAACGCATCCCTTGCCGCCCCTGCTGCCGAAAGATCCGCTTGCGCGCGCCCGTGTGCGCTCGCTCGCGCTGCTGATTGCGTGCGAGATCCACCCGGTCAACAATCTGCGCGTGCTACAGCACCTGAAGCGCGAGCTCGGACAGGGCGAGGAGCAGATCAACGCCTGGTACCGCCACTGGATCGCCGACGGCCTCGCCAAGTTCGAATCGGACCTCGTGCGCGGGAAAGATCGTGGCAGGTTCTGCCACGGCGACCTGCCCGGCTTGGCCGATTGCTGCCTGGTGCCGCAGATCTTCAACGCCCAGCGCTACCAGTGCGACACTGCGGCGTATCCCGCCACGATGCGCATATTTGCCGAATGCATGAAACTCGACGCCTTCGAGCGCGCTCAGCCCTCGAAGCAGCCCGACGCGGAATAGAGGAGAGGAGCAAATCCATGGCTGAAATCACCAGCTATCGCAGGCCCGTCCCCGGCACGCAGCCGGATTACCTCTTCCCGCCCTATGCGTCGACCGTGAAGCGCGCGCCCACCAAGCCGCTGGTCAGGCTGCCGCACACGCAGACCGAGCTGACCGGCCCGGTATTCGGCTACGGCGAGGTCAAGCGCGGCGACCACGACCTCACCAAGCAGCACGCCGGCGACCCGATCGGCGAGCGCATCATCCTCAGCGGCCGCGTGCTGGACGAGAACGGCCGGCCGGTGCCGAATACCCTGGTCGAAATCTGGCAGGCGAACTCCGCCGGCCGCTACCCGCATCGCGTCGACCAGCACGACGCGCCCACCGATCCGAACTTCACCGGCTGCGGTCGCGCACTCACCGACAAGCGCGGCCATTATCGCTTCGTCACCATCAAGCCGGGCGAGTACCCCTGGCGCAACCACTACAACGCCTGGCGGCCCGCCCACGTCCATTTTTCTCTGTTCGGGCAGGCCTTCGCCCAGCGCCTCGTGACGCAGATGTACTTCCCCGGCGATCCGCTGCTCGCCGAAGACCCCATGTTCAATTGCGTGCCCGACGAGCGGGCGCGCAACCGCCTGATTTCCGCGCTCGATTGGGAGACGACGATTCCCGAGGTCGCGCTCGGCTATCGCTTCGACATCGTGCTGCGGGGACCCGAAGAAACGCCGATGGAAGGCGGGAAAGGGAGGGCGCGATGAGCCTGCACGCCACCACCTCGCAGACGGTTGGACCCTACCTGCATATCGGCCTGACCTGGCTGATCATCGAGGACCTCGCGTCTGCGCGCGTCGCAGGCGAGCGCGTTTCCATCGAGGGCCGCGTCATCGACGGCGACGGCAAGCCGGTGAACGACGCGGCGGTGGAGATCTGGCAGGCCGACAGCCGCGGCAGGTACGGCACGAAGAGCTTCCGCGGCTTCGGGCGCTCGGCCACCGACGCTAATGGCGTCTTCAGGTTCCGCACCATCAAGCCCGGGAGCGTACCCGGGCCGGGGGGCGTAGTGCAGGCGCCGCACATCGGCGTGAACGTGTTCATGCGCGGGCAGCTCAAGCAATTGGTTTCGAGGATCTACTTCCCGGGCGAACCATCCAACGCGAAAGACCCCGTGCTCTCGCTGGTGCCCGCGGAACGTCGCGCCACCCTGATCGCGAAGGAAGCCGCCGGCAAGCCCGGCACGCTGGGGTGGAACGTGATCCTGCAGGGCCGCGACGAAACCGTGTTCTTCGACTGCTAGGCCGCATGATTTCCAAGAAGCCCACCGACGAACGACTGCTAGTCTCGGATATTTTCGAGGGCGAGCGCACGCGCGCCCACCGGCCGGACCTGGGCACGCTGCGCGAGCCGGCGCACGACATCCCCGTCTACCGAAGCTGCGACGTGCTGGTCGTCGGTGGCGGGCCCTCGGGCACCGCGGCGGCCGTCGCCGCCGCGCGCCTGGGCGCCGAGGTCATCCTGCTGGAGCGCTACAACCACCTGGGAGGCCTCTCCACGGGAGGCCTGGTGATCTGGATCGACCGCATGACCGACTGGAGCGGCAAGCCGGTAATCCGCGGTTTCGCCGAAGAACTCATGGACCGTCTGCCGGCCGACGCAGTGGCGGGGCCGGCGCGCAATGAATGGGGCTCGAGGGATGCCGCGTCGGCAGCCCACTGGGCGCAGCGCACCGCCGCGTTCCACGACATCGTCACCTGGTCGCCGACCGTGGATCCGGAACGCCTCAAGCTCGCTTCGCAGGAAATCGTCCTCGAGCAGAAAGTACGCCTGGTTTTCCACTCCTGGGCGGCGACGCCGCTGATGGACGACGGCAAGGTGCGCGGCGCCATCTTCGAGAGCAAGGCCGGCCGCCTGGCTGTGCGCGCCAAGGTGGTGGTCGATGCGACCGGCGACGGCGACCTGTTTGCCCGCGCGGGTGCGGCCTACGAATCCGATATCGAGGCGGCGGACATTCACCACTGCATGAACACCGCCTGGCTGCTGGGCGGCGTCGACATGAACCGCTGGATCGAATTCAGGGCCAGCCAGCCGGAGCAGTTCGCGCAGTTCATGGCGCGCGGGCGCGAGGCGATGCGCGCCTTTGAGCGGCCGTTCGTCTCCTGGCGCAACGACGTCGCCCTCTTCATGGGCCCGCGCCAGTCCGGCTTTTCCGCGCTCGACGTCGACGACCAGACCGAGGTCGAGATCCGCTCGCACCGGCTGATGGCCCGGCACCTGGATTTCTACCGCGCGCACGCGCCGGGTTTCGAAAACGCGTTCCTGTTCCTGAGCGCCCCGCAACTCGGCGTGCGCCACTCCCGCCGGCTGGCCGGCGTCACCAAGATGCTGCGCGCGCACTGGCCGACGGCGCAGGTGTTCGACGACGAGGTCGGCGTGACGCCGAGCGTATCTCCCAAGTTCCCGAACATTTCCGTGCCTTACGGCTGCCTCGTGCCCGAGAAGCTCGACGGCCTGCTTGCCTGCGGCCGGCACATCGCCTGCGACCCGAATTCGCACGGCTTCATGCGCGAGATCCCGCAATGCTGGATCACCGGCCAGGCAGCTGGCGCAGGCGCGGCGATCGCCGCAAACCGCGGCCTCGAGCCGCGCGCGATCGACATCGGCGAACTGCAGTCCGCGCTCTTGCGTCAAGGGGTCTATCTAAACAACTCGGAGAGAAAACCATGTCAAGCCGAAGCACGCCACCTTTCCGCGCCGATCACGTAGGCAGTTTCCTGCGGCCGCAGTACCTGCTCGAGGCCCGCGAGAAAAAGGCCAAGGGCGGGATCAGCGCCGCCGAGCTGCGCAAAGTCGAGGACAAGGCGATCGCCGAGATCGTGAAATTCCAGGAGGACACCGGCCTGCAGGCGATTACCGACGGCGAATTCCGGCGCACTTATTTCCACATCGACTTCCTCGAGCAGCTCGGCGGCGTCAAGACCGACATCCCGGTGATGATCAAAAGGCCGGACGGCACCGAGGAACTCGCGCCGCCCGTGATGCGCGTGATTGACAAGGTGCGCCATGCGAAGGACATCCAGCTCGCAGACTTTCAGTACTTGAAGTCCTGCACCACGCGCACGCCCAAAGTCACCATTCCGTCGCCGACCATGCTGCACTTCCGCGGCGGCCGCGCCGGTATCAGCAAGCAGCACTACCCTGAGCTGGAACCGGATTTCTACGAAGACGTCGCCAAGGCCTACGGCGACGAACTGCAGTCCCTTGCCAAGGCCGGCTGCAAATACGTACAAATGGACGACACCAACCTTGCCTACCTGTGCGACGACAAGATGCGCGAGGCCGCCAAGGCCCGCGGCGACGACCCGAACGAGCTGCCGCACCGCTACGCAAATTTCATCAACCGCGTGGTAGCGAAGAAGCCCGCCGGCATGACGCTGGCCGTGCACCTTTGCCGCGGCAACTTCCAGAGCACCTGGGCGGCCCAGGGCGGCTACGAACCGGTGGCCGAGGCTCTGCTCTCGGAGATGAACGTCGACGCCTATTTCCTTGAATATGACGACGCGCGCTCGGGCGACTTCAAGCCGCTGCGCTTCCTGCCCAGGGGCAAGACCGTGGTGCTGGGGCTGGTCACCACCAAGCTCGGCGCGCTGGAGAAGAAGGACGACCTGAAGCGGCGCATCGACGAGGCGGCGAAGTTCGCCCCGCTCGATCAGCTCGCCCTCAGCCCGCAATGTGGTTTTTCCAGCACGGTGCACGGCAACAACATCGCCGTCGAAGCGCAGCGCGCCAAACTGCGCCTGGTGATCGAAACCGCCGAAGACGTCTGGGGCAAGGCCTAGCCACTCGCGATGTCGGCGCTGCAGAACGCCTTCTGGGACGAAGCCTGCGCCGACGCGCTTTCCGACGAGAAGCTGCTCGCCGCGATGGCGCGCTTCGAGGCTGCGCTCGCCAAAGCTTCCGTTGCGGCCGGTCTGGTGCCTGCCGACGCCGCGGCGGCCATTGCGAATGTTGCAGCCGGCGCGAAATTCGACGCGATTGAACTCGGCAGGGCGGCGCGCCGCTCGGCCACGCTTGCAATTCCGTTCGTGAAGAGCCTCACGCAACAGGTCGCGGCGGTTTCCCCTGAAGCGGCGCGCTATGTGCACTTCGGCGCCACTAGCCAGGATGTCGTCGACACGGGCGTTGTCCTGTGCCTGCTCCCTGTTTCGCAACGCGTTTTGTCCCTTTCGCAGCGTATCGGAGACGCCGCCGCTGCGCTTGCACGGCGTCACGCCAAAACGCCCATGGCCGCGCGTACGCTACTGCAGCCGGCGATTCCGGTGCCGTTCGGATGGAAGGCCGCAGTCTGGCTGTCCATGATCACGCGCGCTCGCGCGCGTTTCCGCGTGGCCGCGGCCGAAGCCTTCCAGCTGCAATTTGGAGGCGCTGGCGGGACGCTGTCGGCTTACGGAGCGCAGGGAGATGCGATTGCCGGCGCGCTCGCGGGCGAACTCGGCCTGACGCGTGCGCCCATCACCTGGCACAGCGCGCGCGGCGGCTTCGCCCGGCTCGGCGCTGAGGCCGCCATCCTGGCAGGGGCTGCGGGCAAGATCGCGCGCGACGTATCGCTGCTGATGCAGCCGGAAGTCGGCGAAGCCGCTGAACCGTCAGGTGCCGGCCGCGGCGGCTCGTCGGCGATGCCGCACAAGCGCAATCCGGTTGGCTGCCTTGCAGCGCTCGAAGCCGCGCAACGCGTACCCGGACTCGCCGCCACACTGCTTGCGCAGCTCGCGCCTGAACACGAGCGCGGTATCGGCCAGTGGCAGAGCCAATGGTTCACGCTGCGCGACCTGTTCTGCAGTACCGGCAGCGCGCTCGACGCGATGGCCGAGGTGCTCGCAGGCCTGACGATCGATGAACAAGTCATGCGCGCCAACCTGGATCGCTCGCGCGGACTGGTCTATTCGGAGAATGTATCGATCCATCTTGCGCGCACCCTCGGCAAGCAGGCCGCGCACGCGCTTACCGAGAAGCTATGCGAGACGGCCGTGCGCGAAGGCAAGTCGCTGTCAGAGGTGCTGCGCGCGGATCCAGCGGGCAAGACCATGGACGCCAAGGCGCTCGAGAATTTGTTCGACCCGCAAAGCTCCTTCGGCTCCGCTGGTGCGATGATTGAGCGGGCGCTTGCCGAATGGACGCAATCCATCCAGAACTGAGGAATCCATGCCCGCGATCAAGACTGAAAAACAGCGCTACGCCCGCGGCCTGAAGCGCCGCAAGGAAGTGCTCGGCGCGAAATACGTCGAAGCGCGCCTCAGGAACAAGCATCCCTTGACCGACGAATTCCAGGCTCTGATCACGCGCTACGCCTGGGGCGAGCTGTGGACCCGCCCCGTGCTGGATGACCGCACGCGCCGGCTCGTGGTGCTGGCGATGATGGTGGCGTTGAAAAGCTGGGAGGAATTCGAACTGCACGTGCGCGCCGGTCTCGAGCGCGAACTCTCGCCGGCGGAACTGAAGGAAGTGCTGATGCTGGCAGCGATCTACTGCGGCGTGCCGGCGGCCAACACCGCCTTCGGCCACGCGCGCAAGCTCATTTCGCCCTGAACAGTTCCTTCAAGTCATCGGTGATCGGCTGGCCTTTCAGCGGCGTACCGGGGCCATTGGCATAGCGGCCCCAGACCCGCGTTTCCGAGCCGGCCGCGAGCAGCGTACCGTCGACGCGAACCACGTCATGTGCGAGGACGAACGATTTCCTGCCCCAGCGCGCGATGCGCGAGCGGACTTCAGCGCGGTCCTCCTGCTCGGCCGGATGCTTGAATTCGCAGCCGGCCGCGACCAGCGGCATCGCCAGCTGCTCGGCGCGCATGCGCTTCGCGCGATAGCCGACCTGCGCGAACATGTTCCAGGCTGCCGCGTCGAACCAGAGGAAATAGGTCGGATAGAAAATGATGCCGGCTGGATCGCACTCGCCCCAGCGCAGCTGCACCGGGTGAATGAATACCTTCGAATTGAACTCGTTTTCACTCACGCCGCCGGATAATATCAGCACGATGCGTACTCAAGTCGGCATCATCGGCGCCGGACCCGCGGGACTGCTGCTCGCGCACCTGCTGCACCTACGCGGCATAGAATCGGTGGTGCTGGAAGCGCGCAGCCGCGAGGAAATCGAGGCCACGCTGCGTGCCGGTGTGCTGGAGCAGGGCACGGTCGATCTGCTCGAGGAATCAGGCGTCGGCGAGCGCATGCGCCGCGAGGGAATGCTGCATGAGGGCGTCATCCTGCGCTTCGGCGGGCTAAGCCACCGCGTCCACCTCGCCGAACTCACCGGCGGGCGCGCAATTACGGTCTACGCGCAGCATGAAGTGATCCGCGATCTGGTGAAGGCGCGCCTGGACCGGGGCGGGCAGATCCTCTTCGGCGTAAAGGATGTCAGCCTTCTCGACCTCGACACCAAGCTGCCCAAGCTGCGCTTCCACGGCGCGGACGGCGCAGTTCAGGAAATTGCGTGCGATTACATTGCGGGCTGCGACGGTTTCCACGGCGTATCGCGGCCGTCGGTTCCTTCGCGTGTACGCAGGGAGTACACGCGCGTCTATCCCTTTGGCTGGATCGGCATCCTCGTCGAGGCGCCGCCCGCCACCGAGGAACTGATCTACGCCTACCACGACCGCGGCTTCGCCCTGGTCAGCACGCGCTCGCCGCAGGTCCAGCGGCTCTACCTGCAGTGCAACCCGAGCGACGCGCCCGGCGACTGGCCCGACGGCCGGATCTGGGATGAACTGCACGCCCGTCTCGCGGGCAACGACGGTTTCAAGCTAGCCGAAGGCCGCATCTTCCAGAAGGGCGTGATCGCGATGCGCAGCTTCGTGGTCGAACCGATGCAGCACGGGCGGCTGTTCCTCGCCGGCGACGCGGCGCACATTGTGCCGCCAACCGGCGCCAAGGGGCTCAACCTCGCGGTTGCCGACGTGCGCGTGCTGGCGCAGGCGCTCACCGGTTTCTACGCCTCGGGCCGCAGCGACCTGCTCGAGCGCTATTCCGAGACCGCGCTGCGCCGCGTCTGGCGCGCCGAACACTTTTCCTGGTGGATGACCTCCATGCTGCATCGCTTTCATGACGAAAGCCCGTTCCACCACCGCCTGCAGCTGTCGCAGCTGCAGTACGTAGCCGGGTCTCGCGCGGCCGCGACCATGCTGGCCGAGAACTACGTCGGCCTGCCTTTCGGCGAGAATTGACCGTGGCTAGTCCCGCCAACTGGGCTTTCCCCGACGCGCTGCAACCGAGCCCGGATGAAACCGCTTTCGACCTTGGGGCAGCGCTGGATGCAGCGATATTGGTGCGCACTGAGATCCCGGAGGACGCCTTTACCGCGCCGATCCTGGGAACCCAGCGCGTCGGCAACGGCGTGGTGATCCGCGAAGACGGCCTGGTCCTTACCATCGGCTACCTGATCACCGAGGCCGAGACGATCTGGCTTACCACCAATACAGGCACCGTGGTACAGGGCCATGCACTCGCCTACGACCAGAGCTCCGGCTTCGGCCTGGTAATGCCGCTCGGTCACCTCGGTGCGCAGCCGCTTGCGCGCGGCTCAGCTGCGGACATAAAGGCCGACAGCCCGGTGATCGTGATCGGGCATGGCGGCCGCGCGCACTCGCTCAAGGCGAAGATCGTCTCCAAACGTGAATTCGCCGGCTACTGGGAATATGTCCTCGATGAAGCGCTGTTCACCGCGCCCGCACATCCGCAGTGGGGCGGCGCGGCGCTGGTGGGCGAAGATGGCAAGCTGCTGGGCATCGGTTCGCTGCTGGTACAGGAGACAGTCGGCGGCAAAACGGTCGACGGCAACATGTTCGTGCCTATCGATCTGCTGGCACCGATCCTCGCCGACCTGCTCGCCAGCGGCCGCGCCGCGCGACCGCCGCGCGCCTGGCTCGGCATCTATATCGCCGAAATGGAGGGCCGCCTCGTGGTAGGCGGCCTCGCACCCGGAGGCCCGGCCGAACGCGCCGGCCTGCAGCTCGGCGACCTGGTGCTGGAAGCCGGCAGCGGCCAGGTCACAAATCTCGCGTCGCTGTTCCGCAGGATCTGGAGCTGCGGCCCCGCCGGCAGCGAAGTTCCGCTCACCTTCTCGCGCCGCGGCGCCACTTCCACCGTGCGCGTCCGCTCCGCCGACCGCAACGACTTCCTTAAGAAGCCCCGCCTGCACTGATGATAGAATGACGACCGCGCCGATTTGAAGTTCAGCTTGCGGGCGCCGAACCGCCGAAAGGCGGGGACAAACAAATTCCGCTAAAGAGACGCGCGAAGGCGCCCGTTTCTGCGAAAGCTGAATGGGCGTTTTGCTTTTTGGGCGCGGATGAACGATCGCACTTCCCTGCTGAAGTCGCTGCTCGCGGAGAGGATCCTGGTCCTCGACGGCGCCATGGGCACGATGATCCAGAAGGAGCGCCTGTCCGAGGAGCAATTCCGCGGCGAGCGCTTCCGCGGCTGGGGCCGCGACCTGCGCGGCAACAACGACCTGCTCACGCTGACGCAACCCGCGCTGATCCGCCGCCTGCACCTGGATTATCTCGCGGCCGGCGTCGACATCATCGAGACCAACACTTTCAACTCGACTTCGGTGTCGCTGGGCGACTACGGCATGGAGGAACTCGCCTACGAACTCAACCTCGCGGCCGCGCGACTTGCGCGCGACGCGGCGGACGAGTGGCAGAAGCGCGACCGCTCGCGGCCGCGCTTCGTCGCCGGCGCGCTCGGGCCCACGACCAAAACCGCCTCGATCTCGCCCGACGTCAACGATCCGGGCTTCCGCAACATCGGCTTCGACGCGCTCGCCGCCGCCTACGGCGACGCGCTGCGTGGGCTGATCGACGGCGGCGTCGACCTGATCCTGGTGGAAACCATCTTCGACACACTGAACGCCAAGGCGGCGCTGTTCGCCATCGAGAGCGAATTCGACAAGCGCGGCGCACGCCTGCCGCTGATCATTTCCGGCACCATCACGGACGCCTCGGGCCGCACACTGTCGGGCCAGACCACCGAGGCGTTCTACAACTCGGTGCGCCACGCGCGGCCGATTGCCGTGGGCCTGAACTGCGCCCTCGGCGCGAAGGAACTCCGCCAGTACGTCGAAGAACTCTCCGCCATTGCCGAGGTGCCCGTGTCTTGCTACCCGAACGCGGGCCTGCCGAACGCTTTCGGCGAGTACGACGACACGCCCGGGAACATGGCGAAGGAAATGGGCTCCTGGGCACGCTCGGGCTTCCTGAACCTCGCCGGCGGCTGCTGCGGCACGGCGCCGGAACACATCCACGCCATCGCCGCGGCGGTGCGCGGCGTGCCCCCGCGCAAGCCACCCACGCGAGAACGGGCGCTGCGGCTCTCGGGCCTGGAGCCGCTGAACGTCGATACGGGATCTCTTTTCGTCAACGTCGGCGAGCGCACCAACGTCACGGGCTCGAAGGCGTTCTCTCGTCTGATCCTGGCGGGCAACTACGCGGAAGCGCTGTCGGTTGCGCGCCAACAAGTCGAGAACGGTGCCCAGGTGATCGACGTCAACATGGACGAAGGCATGCTCGACTCGGAGATGGCGATGGTGACCTTCCTGAGCCTCGCCGCTTCGGAGCCTGACATCTCGCGCGTGCCGGTGATGGTCGATTCCTCGAAGTGGAGCGTAATCGAGGCGGGACTCAAGTGCCTGCAGGGCAAGGGCATCGTCAATTCCATCAGCATGAAGGAGGGGGAGGCGGAGTTCCTCCGGCAGGCGGGCCTGGTGCGCAAGTACGGCGCGGCGGTGGTCGTCATGGCCTTCGACGAACGGGGCCAGGCCGACACGCTCGAACGGCGGATCGCAGTCTGCAAGCGGGCCTACGACTTGCTGACGCAGAAAGCCGGCCTCGCGCCCGAAGACATCATTTTCGATCCAAACATCTTCGCGGTTGCCACCGGGCTGGAGGAGCACGCGCGCTACGGCCTGGACTTCATCGAGGCGGTGAAGTGGATCCGCGCCAACCTGCCCGGCGTGGGCGTCTCGGGCGGCGTGTCGAACCTCTCGTTCTCGTTCCGTGGCAATGATCCCGTGCGCGAAGCCATGCACACCGCGTTCCTCTACCACGCGGTAAAGGCAGGTATGACGATGGGCATCGTCAACGCCGGCCAACTCGGCGTCTACGAGAAGATCGAGCCCGGGCTGCGCGAGCGCGTCGAGGATGTGATCCTCGCGCGCCGCCCGGATGCCACCGAACGCCTGCTCGAGTACGCCGCCGGCGTGAAGGGTGGCGCGCGCTCGACGGAAAAAGACGACGCCTGGCGGCGCGGCACGGTGCGGGAGCGCCTGGCGCATGCGCTGGTCAACGGCATCACCAGCCATATCGTGGCCGATACTGAAGAAGCGCGGCAGAGCTTCACACGCCCGATCGAAGTCATCGAAGGCCCGCTGATGGACGGCATGAACGTGGTCGGCGACCTGTTCGGCGCCGGCAAGATGTTCCTGCCGCAGGTCGTAAAGTCAGCGCGCGTGATGAAGCAGGCGGTCGCTTACCTGTTGCCCTACATCGAGGCTGAGAAGCTGCGCTCGGGCGACGCCGCAAAGCCGAAGGGAAAGCTGGTCATCGCCACCGTGAAGGGCGACGTGCACGATATCGGCAAAAACATCGTCGCCGTGGTCCTCCAGTGCAACAACTACGACGTGGTGAACCTGGGCGTGATGGTCCCGGCCAAGACCATTCTCGAGACCGCGAGGCGCGAGAACGCCGATGCGATCGGCCTGTCCGGGCTTATTACGCCGTCGCTCGAGGAAATGGCACATGTGGCGCGCGAAATGGAACGTGAAGGCTTTGCCGTGCCGCTGTTGATCGGCGGCGCCACCACCTCGCGCGCGCACACTGCGGTGAAGATCGCTCCCAACTATCCCGGCCCAGTGCTCTACGTGCCGGACGCATCCCGCTCGGTGGGCGTGATGCAGAACGTCCTGTCGCAGGAACAACGCGATGCGTATGTCGCCGAGGTACGCGCCGATTACGAAAAAATCCGCATCCAGCACCGCGACAAGAAAGGGCCCGGACCCCTGGTTCCAATTTCGGAGGCGCGTCGCCTGGGACACGCCATAGACTGGTCCTCCTACCGGCCGCCAGCTCCGCGCGCGCCCGGCATCACCGTGTTGCGCGATTACCCTGTCGAGAAACTGATTCCCTACATCGACTGGACGCCGTTCTTCCAGGCTTGGGAACTCTCGGGGCCTCATCCGAAAATTCTTGAGGATCCGATCGTCGGCGAAGCAGCGCGTAAGGTGCACGCGGAAGGGCTGGAGATGCTCGGCAAGATCGCACGCGAGAAATGGCTCAGCGCCAACGGCGTCTTCGGCCTTTATCCGGCAGCGCGGGTGAACGGCGACGACATCGAGATCTACGGGGATGAAACCCGCAGCGCGGTCGCGATGACCTGGCACAACCTGCGCCAGCAGAACCAGAAGCCGACCGGCCGCGCCAACCAGTGCCTGGCGGATTTCGTCGCGCCGAAGGAATCCGGCGTCACCGACTGGATCGGCGCCTTCGCAGTCGCGGCGGGCGGCTTCGAGGCGAAACTCGCGCAATTCGAGGCGCAGCACGACGACTACAGCGCGATCATGCTGAAAGTGCTGGCAGACCGGCTCGCCGAGGCATTCGCCGAGCACCTGCACGAACGCGTGCGACGCGAATACTGGGGCTATGCGCCGGACGAGCAACTATCGGGCACGCAGCTGATCGCCGAAGCCTACCGCGGCATCCGTCCTGCGCCGGGCTATCCCGCCTGCCCCGACCACACGGAAAAAGGCGCGCTGTTCGAACTGCTGCGGGCCGACAGGAACGCCGGCATCACGCTCACCGAATCTTTTGCGATGCTGCCCGCCTCCGCGGTCTCCGGCTTCTACCTGTCGCATCCGGATTCGGCCTATTTCGCGGTCGGCAAGATCGGCCGAGACCAGATCGAGGACTACGCGCGACGCAAAGGCTTCACGGTAGCGGAAGCCGAGCGATGGCTCGCGCCTTACCTGGCCTACGAACCGGCCGATATAATTGCGGCCACTCCAAACTAGGAAGAAAGCCATGGGTAAAGGCGACAAGCGCACCAAGCGCGGCAAGATCTACAAGGGCAGCTACGGCAAATCGCGCCCGCACAGCGCCAAAAAGAAAACCAAGAAGAAGTAATTCAGCTCTCTTCGCGCCTGCCGACCGGCAGGCCGAGTGCCTTCAGCTTCCGGTACAGGTGGGTACGCTCCAGCCCGGAGCGCTCGGCCACCTTCGACATGCTGCCATTCTCGCGTGCCAGCAGGTGCTCGAAGTAGAGCCGCTCGAAGGCCTCGCGCGCTTCGCGGTAGGGGCGGTCGAGCGCGATCTCGGGTGGCGGCGCGGCGCCGGCCTGCGCAGCCAGTACACGCTCCACGTCCGCCAGGCCGATATCTTCTTCGAGCGCACCGAGCGCCAGGTTCTTGACCGCACCTTCCAGTTCCGCGAGGTTGCCCGGCCAGGGGTGGTGGCGCAATGCGTTCAGCGCCGCCACCGACAGCCTCCGCGGCGGGCAGGCGCGCCCTTCGACGAGCTGCGCGAGCATCAGCGCAGCAAGATCCGGCACGTCCTCGGCGAAATCACGCAGCGCGGGCAGCTTCAGCACCAGCTCGCCCAGGCGCGCCAGGGTCCCGGCGTCGAACTCGTGCTTGTCGATCAGCACGCGCGGATCCAGCGTCGAGAACGAGACCACGCGCGCCTTGTGCCTGTCGGCGCGCGCCAGCAGGAATTCGAGATTCTTCTGCGCGGCGCGTCCAAGGCGAGCCAGGTCGCCGACAAAGAGCACGCCGCCGCTCCCGCGCGCGAGCATCTCCGAGGAGGGCTCGTCCAGCAGTTCGGGTCCATCGACGAACGGCGCGCCTGCGGCCGCCAGCAGCCGGGCAAACAGCTCCGGCCGCATACCGCGTTCGCCGCGCAGCATCACCGGCGCGCCGGACTGCGCAAGTTGCGCCAGGCGCTTGCGCGTGTCGGCCAGGGCCTGCGAGCGGCCGAGCGTGGCGAGCGAGAGCTCGCGCGGCGCCACCGCCTCGTGATTGCGCAGCGCGCGTTTGACGGTAGCCAGCAGACGCTGCAGCGCGATCGGCTTTTCGAGGTAGTCGAGCGCACCGATACGCGTCGCTTCGACCGCAGTTTCGATGGTGCCATGCCCGGACATCATCACCACCGGCATGCCGAGTTGCCCGCTCGCAGCCCATTCCTTGAGCAGCGAGATGCCGTCGGTATCCGGCATCCAGATGTCGAGCAACACCAGATCCGGACGCTGGCGCTCGCGCAGGCGGCGCGCTTCGCCCGCGCTTTCGGCGAGCAGCACCTGATGACCCTCGTCGGCGAGTATCTCGGAAAGCAGCTCGCGGATGCCGACTTCGTCGTCCACGACCAGGATCTGCGCCATGGCTCTATGCCGCCTTCGCCGCGGTCTCGGCCGCGGGCAAGATTATGGTCACCGAGACTCCTTTCGCGACATGGTTCTCGATTGCCAGTTCGCCGTGGTGTTCATCGACGATCTTTTTTACGATTGCCAGACCGAGGCCGGTGCCGCGCGGCTTGGTGGTGACGTAGGGTTCGAATATCCGCGCCATCATTTCCTCGGGGAAGCCGCCGCCGTTGTCGGTGACCGAAAGGCGCACCTTGTCTCCCGCCGCCTCGGTGCAGACTTCCACCATCGGCTGCTCGGCGGCATTCTTGCGCTGCTCCAGCGCGTCCTGCGCGTTCTGTACCAGATTGTGGAGCACCTGCCGGATCTGCGCCGAATCGGCGCGTACCTGCGGCAGATTCGCCGCCAGCCTCTTGGCGATCGGCGCCTTCGATGTCTCGTACAACGCTAGCACTTCCTGTACCAGCGCGTTCAGGTCCAGCCCCGCAAACACCGGCGCCGGCAGTCGGGCATAGTCCCGGAAGTCGTCCACCATGCTCTTAAGCGCCGCCACCTGATTCACGATAGTGCGGGTTCCCCGCGCGAGGGCCTCGGCATCCTCTGCCGACAGTTTGGCGGCGAGTTTCATTTCCAGGCGCTCCGCCGAGAGCTGGATCGGCGTGAGCGGGTTCTTGATCTCGTGTGCCAGGCGCCGCGCGACTTCGGCCCAGGCCGTGGCACGTTGCGCCTGGATCAGCTGGGTAATGTCGTCGAATACGAGGACGTAGCCGCCTTCCGGATCCTGCTGCAGGGCCGTGCCGCGCACCAGCAGCGTCTTGCCGGTACCCTTGAGCTCCACCTCCTGCTGCCATGCCAGCGCACCGTGCGCGCGGAATTGTTCGCGCATGTTCGCGGCGAAGAGATCCAGTTCGTCGCCGAGGATCGCCTGGGCGCCGTAATTGGAGATCGACAGCACCAGATCCCGGTCGAACACCAGCACCCCCGCGGAGAGCGTGGCAAGAATGTTCTCCAGGCGAGCTTTTGCGCTCTCCAGCGCCATGCGATTGTCATCCACTACGCGCCGCGCCTCGCCCAGCTGGCGCGTCATGGAATTGAACGATTCGGTCAGTACCCCCAACTCGTCGCGGCTGGTCACGGGCGCCTGGCGCGTGAAGTCGCCACGCGCCACCGCCTGGGTCGCTTGCGCTAGATTGGCAAGCGGTTCGGATAGCCGGTTGGCAAGCAGGACCGCGAGCGCGATCGCCACCAGCAGCGCCATTGACAACGCCAGCGTTAGGGTCACGATGTAGATGCGCTTCAATCCCTGACGCGAGAGGGCGAGTTCGCGGTAATCGCGGTAGGCGGCCTCGACCGCCTCGGCGCTCCTGCCGAGCTGCTCGGGTACCGTCTGCCGCAATTGCAGGTAGCGCGGTTCCTCGGCAAAGCTGAAACTCGCCACCGGCACCACCACGCGCAGCGAGAGCGGCTTGCCCGGGGCCGCATCGACCGCGGCATAGGCGCGGGCACTGCGCGCCTGGCGCAGCGCCTGCAGGCTTGGCAAGTCCGGCACCAGGCGCGATACGTCCTCGCTGGCGCTCGCGAGCACGCGACCGCCGCTGTTGACGATGACCGCTTCCTGAACACCGGCCTGGTCGCGCAGCCGGCCGAGCACGCCGACCTGCTGGCTCGCAGGCCGGTCGGCGAGTTCCCCGGCGATGGCGCGCGCGCGCATCTGCAAGTCGGCCAGCCGCAGGTCGATCGCCGACTGGCCTAGGCTGATGCCGCCTTCCAGTGCGGCATCCACCTTGACGTCGAACCAGGATTCGATGCTTTTGGAAAGAAACTGCACCGACACGGTATAGACCAGCACGCCGGGAACGACCGCCATCACCGAAAGCAGCAGCAACAGGCGCACCGTGAGCCGGGAACCAAAAGCGCGTTCGCGGTACTTTCGCCAGACATTGCGCATCTGCCAGGCCACCAGCGCAGCGAGCAAGCCGGCGAGCGCGGCGTTCAGGCCAAGCAGCAGCGGATAGTGCTGCGCAAACAGCGTGGTGTTGCCGCTCGCCGTTGCGAGCAGGAACAGCAGCACGCCGGCGAGCGCTGCACCGAGGATGATCAGCAGCCTCATTTGGTCTCCACTTCCTTCAGTTCCTTGACCTCGCGGTTTTCTACCGGCGCGGGCGCAGGCGTGGAGAATGAGGCGGGCGGGCGGAAAGTGAAGCGCTTCCACGAAGATTCTAGCTTCAGCTCCCGATCCGTAATCGCGCTCAGCTGGAACGGCTTGGGCAGGAGCGCGACATCCAGGCGCATGCGTACCGCGGCCTCATAGTTCGCATCCGAGAGGCCGGCGGACCGCTCCACCACCGGCCAGTTACGCACGCGGCGCAGGACGTTCAGCGCTTCCTCCAGAGTCGCGTAGTTCTGCTGCAGCACGCCGGTCGAGAGACGGTAGTGGCGCGACAACGGGTGGTAAGAAAGCCGCAACTGGATCCGCCTGACGGCGGCCTTTTCGTCGAACCAATACCAGCGCGGCCGGGTCAATTCGAACTCGATCACGAAATACAGCGGCACGCCGTTCAGCACTATTTCGGCGAGCCGGGGATTCAGCTCGAAGGCAAAATCCGCGGCGAGCACGACGCTGTCCTCGGTGGCGCTCAGGCTCGCGTCGCTGACCTCGATTTCATCGGCGCAAACGGCAAAGGCGGCGCCCAGCGCAAGCGCGGCAAACAATTTTCTAAGGACAGCGATGCCTCGCATGGCGCGTCGCCTCGGACCCGTTCAGGCCGGCTTCTCTATCAGGGCAAAGAAAAATCCGTCGTGTCCGGGACCAGGCGGCAGTTGCGCAGGAGCGCCGTCTGCCAGGGGCGCGCAGCGCGCGCCCGGCGTGCGCGCAACGAAAGCGTCGATCACCGCGCCGTTCTCCTCCGGGAATACCGAACAGGTGACATACAGCAATTTACCATTCGGGGCGAGCGTGCGCCAAAGCGCATCCAGGATGCGCGCCTGCCTCGCCGCGAATGCCGCTACGTCGGTCGCCCGGCGCAGCCACTTAATATCCGGATGGCGCCGTGCAACGCCGGAGGCGGAGCAGGGCACATCGGCCAGGATGCGATCGAACGCAGTCCCTTCCCACCACGCTTCAGGCGAACTGCAATCGGCAGCGCGCACCTCGGCCGGCAGACCGAGGCGGGCCAGGTTGCGCTTCACATCCGCGCAGCGTGCGGCATCGATGTCGAGCGCAGTCAGCTGGATATCGGCGGTCTCGGCAGCGTGCGCGCTTTTGCCTCCCGGTGCTGCGCAAGCGTCGAGCACGCGCTGGCCTGCGCGCAGGTCCAGAAGTCCAGCGGCACGCTGCGCCCCGGCGTCCTGTACCGACACGTCGCCGGCGGCGAAACCGGGCAGCCGGTCGACCGGCACCGGCTTTTCCAGCAGCAACGCCGCTGTGCCGACACGGCACGCGTGGATTCCCTCTCTGGCAAGACACTGGGCATAGTCATCTGCTGTGGTGCGGCGCACGTTCACCCGCAGGCACATCGGCGGATGCTGGTTGCCCGCCGCCAGCACGTTTTCCCAGCTGGACGGAAAGGCAACGCGCACGCGCTCAATCCACCAATCCGGATGCTGAAAGTGCGCGACCGGATCCGCGGCCAGCCGCGCCTCAAGATTCGGCCGCGCGCGCAGATAACCGCGCAACAACGCGTTCACATATCCCTTCGCGCCCGTGCGCTGCAGCGCTGTGCAGGCGCGCGCGGCCTGATCTACCACCGTGTAGTCGGCATAGCGTCCGGATTCGAGCGCGTAAAACGCGCACCACAGCAGCGCCTCGACCAGCGGATCGGCGGCGCTGGCGCGGCGCGACAGCGCAACCACGATGGCCTGCGAACGTCCGTAGCGACGCAGCGTGCCATAACAGAGATCAGCCAGTGCTGCGCGTGACGCAAGCGGCGATTCCTCGGCAGCGCGCTCCAGTTCGGTAGTCAGGCTGCGTCCCGCCGCTACCTGCGCGACCAGCACCGCCGCCGCCGCGAGAGCTTCAGCGAGCGGCGCCAAGGCGATCGTCGATACGCACGGGAAAGCCGCGCAGAAATTCAGCCGCAGACAGCCGCGTGCCGCCCGCACGCTGCAGCTCGGTCACTAGCAGCGCCCCCTCGCCGCAGGCAATCAGGATGCCTGCCGCGCCAGCATCCAGCACCGATCCCGGCGCGCCCGAAGCCGTCGCGCAACACGCGCGCCAGATTTTCAGTTGCACGCCGCCGAGCAGCGTACGGGCGCCCGGGGCCGGGCGCATCGCGCGGATCTGGCGCTCGAGTTCCGCGCACGGGCGCCGCCAGTCGATTTTGCCATCCTCCTTGCCGATCTTGCGCGCGTAACTCGCCCCGCTTTCTGGCTGCGGCACCGGCTTGGTACGTCCGACCTCCAAGTCGGCAAGTGTGCGCACGATCGCCTCGGCGCCGAGCGCGGCCAGTTTGTCGTGCAAGGTCTGCGCGTCGTCGTCCGCCGCGATCGGCAGCGCGTGCTGGGAGAGCATCGGGCCGGTATCCAGGCCAGCATCCATTTGCATGATGGTGATCCCCGTCTCCCGATCGCCGGCAAGCAGCGCGCGCTGGATGGGCGCCGCGCCGCGCCAGCGCGGCAGCAACGACGCGTGGATATTGATCGCGCCATGCGGCGCGACGGTAAGCGCGCCGGGCGGCAGCAGCATGCCGTAGGCGGCTACCACCAGTACTTGCGGCCGCGCGGCCGCAAGCCGCGCGAGCGCGCCGTCGTCTTTCAATGTCGGCGGCTGGAAAACGTCGAGCCCGCGTTGCAGGGCGAACTTCTTGACGGCGCCAGAGGTGGCGTGCAGGCCACGGCCCGACGGGCGATCCGGTTGCGCGAGCACCAGCGCAAGCTCATGACCTGCGGCGATCAGGGCCGCCAGCGCCTGCGCTGCGAACTCCGGGGTGCCTGCGAAAACGAGACGCAGGAAGGGTTACGCGCTCTTGCGAAGCTGCTTCGCGAGCCGCGCTCGGATACGCTGCTGCTTGAGGTGCGACAGGCTCTCGACGAATACCTTACCCTTGAGGTGATCCATTTCATGCTGGATGCATACCGCGAGCAAGCCTTGCGCCTCGAGCGTGAAGGGATTGCCGTTCTGGTCGTAAGCGCGCACTTTCACGCGTTCGGCACGTTCCAGCGTGTCGTAGATTCCGGGCACCGACAAGCAGCCCTCCTCGATGTCGGATACGCCGCTCGCGTCGACGATCTCAGGATTGATCAGCACCAACAGCGAATCGCGGCGCTCCGAAACATCCAGCACGACTACCTGCTTGTGCACGTCGACCTGCGTCGCCGCCAAGCCCACACCCGGTGCTGAATACATGGTCTCGGCCATGTCGGCGACCAGCTGCTTGAGCGCTTCATCGAATACCGTAACGGGGGCCGCGGTCTTGTGCAGCCGCGCATCCGGATAGCGGAGGATGTTTAGAAGGGGCATGAATCTGTAATTTGCTTGCAAATAGAATCGATTACGTGCAGTATCTCAGGCTAAGGCTAAGCAGTCGGGGCATTATGCTAAATTTGGGACCACAAAGCACTATTTCAACCAGCCCGAAATGCCGGCCACCGATCGGGGGCTTTATGCACCAACAATGGCGTAAGTCTATCACAACGCTGGCTTTTGTCCTTGCCTCGGCACTCCCGGCAGGGGCCATCGGCCAAGCCCCCAAGACACCCCTGGTACTGAAGCCGGATGCACCGGACCGTTATGTTGTAGTTCCCGGCGATACCCTCTGGTCGATCGCACAGCGCTATACCGATTCGCCCTGGCGCTGGTCCGAACTGTGGAGCCTGAACAAGGACGACATCAAGAATCCGAACCGCATTTACCCCGGCAATGTAATCGTGCTCGACCGCGCCGGCGGCAAGTTGGCGCTGGACGAGAGCACCGTCAAGCTCAGTCCGCGCGTGCATGCGGAATCCATTGCAAGGCCCGTAATCCCGAGCATCCCGCCGAAGGTGATCGAGCCCTTCCTGGTGCGGCCGCTGGTCGTTGAGCCGGACGGCTTGGACCATGCGCCGACCATCGTCGCCACGGAAGACAACCGCGCCATCCTCGAAGGTGGCAATCGCGCCTTCGTACGGGGCATAGGCGATTCTAAGGAGACCGAGTGGTTCATCTACCGGCGCGGACGCCCGCTGGTCGACGAGGACACGAAAACGACGCTCGGCTATGAAGCGATCTACCTCGGCACTGCACGTGTCGTCCGCTCCGGCGAGCCGGCGGCGATCGTGCTGACCTCGGTCACGCAGGAAGTAAGCGTCGGCGACAAGCTGGTGCCGGCCGGCAAACCGGAAATTCCGACGTACGCGCCGCACGCGCCCTCGGGTACGATCAAGGGCCGCATCCTCTCCCTCTACGGCAACGCCACCAAGCTGGCTGAGAACGGCCCCTACACGGTCATCGCCATCAGCGCCGGCAAATCGCAGGGCCTGGAGCCCGGCAACGTAGTCGCCCTGTACCGGCCTGGTACAACCGTTGCCGTCGCCAAGGATTCTGCCTACCCGTGGAACAGGTCTACCGCCGGCAATCTCGATTTGCCGGACGAGCGCTACGGGCTGGCAATGGTATTCCGGGTCTTCGACCGTGTTTCCTATGCGCTGGTCATGGGGATCAACAAGCCACTAAACACGCAGGATCTTGTCCAGAATCCCTAGCCGAGAGGCTTTCCCGGGCGGAGGTTTCCGCCGGAGCGCGCCGCCGGAATGACGTCTGATCCGGGGCTGGCGGGGTGGCTACAACTGACCCTTACGCCGGGCCTCGGCGCCGCGACAATCCGCCGCCTGCTGACGCAGTTCGGTCTTCCTGAAAACGTTCTCTCCGCGCAGCGCTCCGAGCTAGCGCGTTTCGCAGACGCTGAGGCCCTGAGGGCGCTCGACTCCGATGCGGTCGCCAAGGCAGTCCAGCGCGCACTTGCTTGGCTGGAGCAGCCTGGGCGCTCGGTCGTGACGCTGGCCGATGCGGCCTACCCACGCCCGCTTCTGGAGATCCCGGATCCACCAGTGTTGCTCTACTGCCACGGGCGTACGGAGTTGCTCAACCGACCGGCACTGGCCATGGTCGGTAGCCGCAACGCCACCGCCCAGGGAGCCGGCAATGCGGAGCAATTCGCCCGCAGCTTCAGCGCCGCCGGGCTGACCATCGTGTCGGGCCTGGCGCAGGGCATCGATGCCTCTGCACACCGCGGCGGACTTGCGGGTCAAGGCTCGACCATCGCCGTCCTCGGCACGGGCGTCGATAACCCTTACCCCCCGGCCAATGCGGCACTTGCCGTCGAAATCGTCGAGCGTGGACTACTGGTGTCGGAATTTGCGCTGGGCAGCAAGGCACTCGCCTACAACTTCCCGCGGCGCAACCGTGTCATCAGCGGCCTGGCGCAGGGCTGCCTGGTGATCGAAGCGGCGCTAGCGTCCGGGTCGCTGATCACCGCGCGCAGTGCCGCCGAGCAGGGCCGCGAGGTCTTCGCAGTGCCCGGCTCCATCCATTCGCCACTTTCCAAGGGCTGCCATTCGCTGATCAGATCGGGCGCCAAGCTGGTCGAATCCGCCGAGGACGTGCTTTCCGAGTTGGCCGCGTTCCGCCGCACCGGCTTCGCCTCCACGCGCCCGCGCTCAGAGGCCCTCCGCGACGAGGACGCCGGCGACGACCCGCTGCTCGGCCACATGGGCTTCGATCCGGTGGACGTGGACTCGCTGTGCACGCGCGCAGGCCTGCCCGCGGAGCGCGTGTCGGCCGAGCTGCTGCGACTAGAACTGGCCGGGCGCGTCGCCGTTTTGCCGGGCGGGCTCTATCAGAGGCTAAACTGATCACCTAACAGAGGAAAGAAAAACAATATGTACGACGTCCTCGTATACGTGTTCGAGAACTGCCAGCAATACGAATTGTCCGACCAGAAGGACCGGGTCGCCAAGAAGCTATCCGCCGCCGGCTTCGACGATTCCGACATCAGCGAAGCGCTGACGTGGCTTGCGGGCGTGATGCGCGGGCCGCACCGCTCGGTCGCGCCGCTACCGGAATCGGGCGCTGCGTTCCGCGCCTACGCGCCCAAGGAACTCGCCAAGCTCGATGCCGAATGCCGCGGACTGCTGATCCACTTCGAGCAGTCCGGCATCCTCTCGCCGCAGATGCGCGAACACGTGATCGAGCGGGCGCTCGCCGCCAACGGCGAGGGCCTTACGCTGGAGCAACTGAAGCTGGTGGTATTGATGGTGCTGTGGAACCAGCAAACCCCAAGCAGCCGGTTGATTGCCGAGGACTTGTTGTCGCCAGTCATGGGCCGCCTCCCGTCCTGATTTCGCGCGCCCGCGGGCGCGCATTATTTCCGCAGGGTTGATACGCCGCTCTCTTTGCGGGTATCCTTCGCGCCCCCGCATGTCCAAAAAGCTGATTATCGCTGAGAAACCTTCGGTCGCCGCTGACATCGCGCGCGCGATCGGCGGCTTCACCCGCAAGGGCGAATATTTCGAGAGCGACAAGTACCTGCTGTCGTCCGCCGTCGGCCACTTGCTGGAACTCACCCTGCCGCCGGAACACGACGTCAAGAAAGGCAAGTGGTCGTTCGCGCGACTGCCCGTGATCCCGCCGCACTTCGACCTGGCACCGATCGAGCGCAGCGAGACGCGCCTGAACACTCTACTGAAGCTGCTGAAGCGCAAGGATGTGACCGGCATCGTCAACGCCTGCGACGCGGGCCGCGAGGGCGAACTGATATTCCGCTACATCGTGCAATACGCGAAAACCAAGAAGCCGATCGAGCGCCTCTGGCTGCAGTCGATGACGCAGTCGGCAATCCGCGACGGCTTTGTTGGCCTGCGCAAGGACAAGGAACTGTTGCCGCTCGCCGACGCAGCCAAGAGCCGCTCGGAAGCCGATTGGCTGGTCGGCATCAACGGCACGCGCGCGATGACGGCTTTCAATTCCAAGGAGGGCGGTTTCTACCTGACGACCGTCGGGCGCGTGCAGACGCCGACGCTCGCCATCCTGGTGGAACGCGAGGAGAAGATCCGCGCCTTCCAGCCGCGCGACTACTGGGAGGTGCATGCTCGCTTCGCTGCCAAGGCTGGCGAGTATCCCGGCCGCTGGTTCGATCCCGCGTTCAAGAAGGACGATGATCCCGAGCGCAAGACGGAACGCCTCTGGACCGCGGCGCGAGCCGAGGCGATTGCCGCCGGCTGCTCGGGCAAGGCCGGCACAGCGACCGAGGAGGCTAAGCCCACGACCCAAGCCTCGCCGCTGCTCTACGACCTCACCAGCCTGCAACGCGAAGCCAATGGCCGCTTCGGCTTCTCGGCCAAGGGCACGCTAGGCATCGCCCAGGCTCTCTACGAAAAGCACAAAGCCCTGACCTATCCGCGTACCGACGCGCGCGCACTTCCCGAGGATTACATCGCCACTGTCAAGAAGACGATGGACGCGCTCGCGGACATGAAGGAGTTCGCGCCGTTCGCCAAGCAGGTGCTCAAGAACGGCTGGGTGAAGCCGAACCGCCGCATCTTCGACAACGCGAAGATTTCGGATCATTTCGCAATCATCCCGACGCTGCAGACGCCCAGCCACCTGAGCGAGCCGGAAGCCAAACTCTACGATCTGGTGGTGCGGCGCTTCCTGGCGGTATTTTTCCCGTCGGCCGAGTACCTGCAGACCACCCGCATCACCGCCGTGGGCGAGGAGCATTTCAAGACCGAGGGCAAGGTGCTGCAAAGCCCGGGCTGGCTGGCGGTGTACGGCAAGGCGGCACAGGAAGACGACGCAAGCCTGCCCGCGATCGCGCAGGGCGAGAAGGTAAACACGCTCGAGGCCACTGCGACCGCCAACCAGACGCGCCCGCCAGCGCGCCTGAACGAGGCGACGCTGCTCTCCGCGATGGAGGGTGCCGGCAAGCTGGTGGAAGACGATGATCTGCGCGAAGCGATGGGTGCCAAGGGCCTGGGCACGCCTGCCACGCGCGCGGCCGTGATTGAGGGCCTGATCAACGAAAAGTACGTCGAGCGCCTCGGCAGGGAGCTGAAACCCACCTGGAAGGCGTTCCGCCTGTTCTTCGCGCTGCGCCATTTCGGCGTCGACGAGATCACCTCGCCCGAACTCACCGGCGACTGGGAATTCAAGCTGAAGCAGATGGAACAGGCCAAGCTGCCACGCGAGAAATTCATGGCGCACATCGAAAAGGTGGCGCGCGACCTGGTAAAGCGCATCAAGGCCGGCAGCATTCCGGAAGAGGCCTTTGCCACCGTTGCTGCCCCCTGCCCTAAGGATGGCGGCGTGATCCAGGAAACCTACCGCAAGTTCCAGTGCCAGACCTGCGACTTCTATATTTGGCCGGTGCTACTCGGCCGCGAATGGTCGCCCGAGGAAGTTGCCGAGCTGGTGACCAAGAAATTCATCGGCCCGCTGACGGGTTTCCGCAGCAAGCAGGGCAGGCCGTTTTCCGCAGGCCTGAAGCTGACCAGCGATTTCAAGATCGAATTCGATTTCGGCCAGCCGGACGGCACCGACGGCAACGAACCGGTCGATTTCAGCGGACAGGAACCGCTGGGCACCTGCCCAAAGTGCGGCAGCCGCGTGTTCGAGCATGGCGTGTCCTACGTCTGCGAAAAATCGGTCGGCAAGGATCGCAGCTGCGACTTCCGCTCGGGGCGCATGATCCTGCAGCAGCCGGTGGAACGCGAACAAATGCAGAAGCTGCTCGCCACCGGCCGCACCGACCTGCTCACCAATTTCATGTCCAGGAAGAACCGCAAGTTCAAGGCCTTCCTGGTCAAAACGCCGCAGGGGAAAATCGGCTTCGAGTTCCTGCCGCGCGCGGAAAAGCCCGCCAAGCCGGTGAAGGAAAAACCGGAAGAGAAGGTAGCCGTCGAGGAAAAACCCGCCAAGAAGGCGGCGCGCAAGAAGCGCGCGGCTTAATCAGACGTCGAGATTGCGAACGCCTAGTGCGTTCGATTCAATAAAGGCGCGACGCGGCTCGACTTCATCGCCCATCAGCTTGGTGAAGATTTCGTCGGCAGCGATACCGTCGTCGATCTGCACTCTGAGCAGGCGCCGCACCGTCGGGTCCATCGTGGTCTCCCAGAGCTGCGAAGGGTTCATCTCGCCCAGGCCCTTGTAGCGTTGCAGGCTCATCGACTTCTGCACTTCGGCCAGCAGCCAGCGCATGGCCTCGCCGAAATCCTTCACCGGAAATTTCCTCTCGCCACGCTGCACATAGGCGCCGACGCCGACCAGCCCGCGCAGCATTTCGGCCGTCTGGCGGATCTGCGCGTAGTCGCCGGAATGCACGAATTCCGAATCAATCGTGGTCGCGCGCATGTTGCCATGGCGGGAGCGCTCGATGCGCACCTGATAGCGCTCGGTCTTCGGATCGAAATGCGCGGTGACACGGACGCTGTTGCCGGACATCGCCGCGGCGAGCGCGTCAGCAGAGGTCTGCGCGGCATCGCGCCTGCCGAGCTCGATCTGCACGCCGCGCAACATCGCCACCAGCACGTCGCGGTCGATCCAGCGCGAAACCCTTTCGATCACCGCCTCCGCGAGCAGGTAGGCCTTGGCCAGCTCGGCGAGCGTATGGCCGGTGATCGGGTCACGCCGTGCCGCCGGGTGCAGTGCCGCATCCACCAGCGCCTGGCGCAGCATGAATTCATTCAGCTCGAACTCGTCCTTCAGGTAGCGCTCGTCCTTGCCGAGCTTCGCCTTGTAGAGCGGGGGCTGCGCAATGTAGATATGACCGCGCTCGACCAGTTCCGGCATCTGCCGGTAGAAGAAAGTGAGCAGCAGCGTGCGGATGTGCGAGCCGTCCACGTCGGCGTCGGTCATCACGATGATGCGGTGATAGCGCAGCTTTTCGGGGTTGTATTCTTCCTTGCCGATACCGCAGCCAAGCACCGTGATCAGCGTCGCGATCTCCGCCGAGCCGAGCAGCTTGTCGAAGCGGGCCTTCTCGACGTTCAGAATCTTGCCCTTGAGCGGCAGGATCGCCTGGAAGCGGCGGTCGCGCCCCTGCTTAGCGGAGCCGCCGGCCGAGTCGCCCTCCACCAGGTAGAGCTCGCACTGCGCCGGATCCTTCTCCTGGCAGTCGGCAAGCTTGCCGGGCAGCCCCAAGCCGTCAAGCACGCCCTTGCGGCGGGTCATTTCGCGGGCCTTGCGCGCGGCTTCTCGAGCGCGCGCCGCATCCACGATCTTCGCGGTGATCACGCGCGCGTCCGCCGGATGCTCGTCGAGGAATTCACGCAGCCTCTCCGCGACGAGTTCCTCCACCACCGGGCGGACCTCGGAGGAAACCAGCTTCTCCTTGGTCTGCGAGGAAAACTTCGGCTCCGGCACTTTGACGGAAAGCACGCAGGCGAGGCCCTCGCGCATGTCGTCGCCCGTGGTTTCGACCTTGGCTTTCTTGGCGAGTTCGTGGTCCTCGATGTACTTGTTCAATACCCGCGTCATCGCCGCGCGCAGGCCGGTCAGGTGTGTGCCGCCGTCCTTCTGCGGGATATTGTTGGTGAAGGGCAGCACACTTTCCTGGTAGGAGTCGTTCCACTGCATCGCCACGTCCACGATGATGCCGTCCTTCTCGCCGCGGCCGACGAATACGCTCGGGTGCAACACGGTCTTGGACCGGTTCATGTATTCGACGAAGCCCTGCACGCCGCCGGAAAAGGCAAAGTCCTCCTGCTTGCCGGCGCGCTGGTCGATCAGCACGATCCTGACGCCGTTGTTGAGAAAGGACAGCTCGCGCAGGCGCCGCGCCAGGATGTCGTAGTGGTAATCGACGACGCCGAAAATGCTGCGCGAAGCGAGGAAGTGCACTTCCGTGCCGCGCTTCTCGGTGGTGCCGGTGATGCGTAGCGGGCCGGTTGCCGCGCCGTCGGCGAATTCGATCTGGTGCACCTTGCCGTCGCGCCAGATGGTCAGGCGCAGCCAGCCGGATAACGCGTTGACGACGGAAACGCCGACGCCATGCAGGCCGCCCGAAACCTTATAGGTGTTGTTGTCGAACTTCCCGCCAGCATGCAGCTCGGTCATCACGATCTCGGCGGCCGAGCGTTTCTGGTCGTCGTCTTCCTTGGTCCCGGTCGGGATGCCGCGCCCGTTGTCGAGCACCGACACCGAGTTGTCGGTGTGGATGGTGAGCACGATTTCGTCGCAGAAGCCGGCCAGCGCTTCGTCGACCGCGTTGTCGACGACTTCGAAGACCATGTGGTGCAGGCCGGTACCGTCCGACGTATCGCCGATGTACATGCCGGGGCGCTTACGCACCGCATCCAAGCCCTTGAGAATCTTGATGCTGTCCGAATCGTAATCGTTGGCGTCCGGCGCCGGCTTTTCCTCTTCTGCCACCCTCAGATCCTCATCGGCATGACGACGTACTTGAACTCCGTTTCGGACGGAAAACTCATCAAGGCGCTGGAGGCAGCGTCCCCGAACAAGCATTCGACATCGCTACCACCCACATTGTTCAGCACATCCAACAGGTAATTGACGTTGAAGCCGATGTCCAGGGCATCTCCCTTGTAGCCCACCTCGACGGTTTCCTCGGCCTCCTCTTGCTCGGTATTGGAGGAAACGATCTTCAGGCTGCCGTCGGTTAGCACCCAACGCACGCCGCGGAATTTTTCGTTCGACAGGATCGCCGCGCGCATGAGCGACTGACGCAGCGGTTCGCGGCCGATCGAAAGCTTGTTCTTGTGCCCCACCGGGATCACGCGCGTGTAGTCTGGGAATTTGCCGTCGACCAACTTAGAAACCAGTTCCACGCTGCCAAATGCAAAGGAAGCCTGGGTCGCCGACAGCTCCACGCGCACCTCGTCGTCGCTGTCAGCCAGCAGCTTCGCCAGTTCCAGCACGGTCTTGCGTGGCACGATCACTTCCTGCCTCGGCAGCTTCGACTCCAGCGCCATGGCCGCATAGGCAAGGCGATGACCGTCGGTAGCGATCAGCTTCAGGGTTTTGTCCTCAACCACCATCAGCAAGCCGTTCAGGTAATAGCGGATGTCCTGTTGCGCCATCGCGTACTGCACCAGGCCAAGCAGGCGCCGCAGCGCCTTTTGCGGCAGCGCAAAGCGGGCCGCCTCTCCGGAGGGCTTCGCCAGCCGCGGAAAATCCTCAGCCGGCAGGGTCTGCAGCACAAAGCGGCTTTTGCCCGCCTTCACTAGCAGGCGCTTGTCCTGCTGCTGCAAGGTCACATCGGCGCCGTCGGGCAGCGCGCGCAGAATATCGACCAGTTTGCGCGCGCCGACCGTAACTGCATGCGAGTCTCCCGACGGTTCCACCGATCCGCGGGAGGTGATCTGGATTTCAATGTCGGTTGCGAGGAAGGAGAGCGCCCCGGCACTTCGTTCGATCAGGACGTTAGACAGGATCGGCAGCGTGTGGCGCCGTTCAATGATTCCGCTGACTGCGGAAAGCGGCCCAAGCAATTCGTCGCGCTTTGCTTTGACTAGAACCATCGTTGTTCCTTCTTTTCTTTATCTAATACTAATAACAACTAATAGAGCCGTACCGAAGTCTGTATAACCCGGAATTCGCCGACGCGCCCGGCACTTGCCCGCTTGCCAGCATCTGCTCAACCTGTGGAGCGGCCTGTGCACTGTTGTGCATTGTTCCGATGAAATCCCGGAATTGAAGTTTTATGCACAAAGCGTCCCCAGCCTTCGCACAGCTTCATCCTTTCAACACCTGCTCAAGCAGGTGGTAGTCCCGGTTCAGTCCGGTATCCTGCTTGCGCAAGGTCGCGATTGTCCGGCAGGCATGCAGCACGGTCGTGTGGTCCCGGTTGCCAAAAGCTTCGCCGATCTCCGGCAGGCTCATCTGCGTGAGATCCTTGGCGAGCGCCATGGCAACCTGTCGTGGCCGGGCGACATTGCGATTGCGCCGCTTGGAGTGCATGTCGGAAACCTTGATCTTGAAGTACTCGGCCACGGTTTTCTGGATACCCTCGACGTTGATCTGCCGGTTTGCCACGTGCAGGATATCGCGCAGCGCTTCGCGCGCCAGTTCCAGCGACAATTCTCTGCCGGTGAAGCGCGCAAAGGCGAGCACCTTCTTCAGGGCTCCTTCCAACTCGCGGACGTTGGAACGGATGTGTTTAGCGATGAAAAAAGCGATGTCCTCCGCGAGCGCCAGCGCCTCGGCTTCCGCTTTCTTCAACACGATCGCGACGCGCATTTCCAGCTCCGGCGGCTCGATGGCGACCGTGAGACCCCAGCCAAAGCGCGATATCAGACGTTCCTGCATCCCGGCGATTTCCTTGGGATAGGTGTCGCAGGTGATCACGATCTGCTTGTGCGCTTCGACCAGCGCGTTGAAGGCGTAGAAGAACTCCTCCTGCGTGCGGTCCTTGTTCGAGAAGAACTGGATGTCGTCGATCAGCAGCAGATCCAGGGAATGGTAGTAGCGCTTGAATTCCTCGAACGACTTCTGCTGGTAGGCGCGCACGACATCGGTGACGTATTGCTCGGCGTGGATGTAGCGGATGCGGGCTTGCGGGCGCTCCGCTGCGAGCTGGTTGCCGATGGCCTGTACCAGGTGCGTCTTGCCCAGACCGACGCCGCCGTAGATGAACAGCGGGTTATAGGAGATGCCGGGGTTCTCGGCAACCTGCATGGCCGCCGCGCGCGCCAGCTGGTTGGCCTTGCCGGTGACGAAGTTGTCGAAGTTGAAATTGCGGTTCAGGCGCGCCCGGTCGGACTGCGAAGGATGGGGGTGGGCGCCACTCTGCTGCGGTGCGGGCATCGCAGTCGACGATGCACGCACGGCGGCACCAAGGTTAGCGGCAGGAGCAGCCGCGTCCGCCAGCACCAGCTTTACGTCGATTTCCCGGTTGCAGGATTCAGCCGCCAGACGCTGTATGAGCGTGGCGAAGCGCTCGCGCACGAGGTCCAGAATGAAGCGGTTGGGTGCGGCCAGCACCAGTGTTGCGGAATCCGCGGCCCCGGACTCTGGTGTGAGCGGGCGGATCCAGGTATTGAACTGCTGCGCAGGCAGCTCCTGCTCCAGTCGGCGCAGGCAAGCGTGCCAGAGGTTTTGCATCTTTTTTTGTCGGCCGTGGAGGGAAACGATTTTACCTTTTCCTCATTGCGTTATCCACAGCGCGGACAAGAAAAAAACCTAGATTTGACAAGGCTTCAGCGCACGGGCTCTAATACCGCCCTTTTTCCGATCGGTCAGGCCAATGAAGCAGAAGCGCACTTACCAGCCGTCCAAGACGCGTCGCGCAAGAACGCACGGGTTTCTGGTGCGCAGCCGCACCGCGAAGGGCCGTGCAGTGTTGCGCGCCCGGCGCGCAAAAGGGCGTAAACGCCTCGCCGTGTAGGCCTGCGCTCGACGCGCTCGTGGACTCCAAACGGGCACGCTTCGGGCTGGGGTTGGAAAAGCGGCTCGCCAGCAAGGCGGATTTCGAGCGCCTGCTGCGCGAAGGCACCAGGCGAAGCCGGTCGGGCTATACATTCTTCATGGCGGCGCGCGCGGAAGGCCCGCCGCGCCTCGGTATTCTTATTTCACGCAAGCATGCGGCAAAGGCAACAGTGCGTAACCGGATAAAGCGCTGCATCCGAGAGGCGTTCCGTCTGGAGCAGTCAGGACTGGGGGCTATCGACGTTCTGGTGCGCCCGCCCTTCGGCGTGCGGCCGGGCGCGGAGATGCTGGGCCGGCTGCGCGGGTTCTTTTCGGAGCTTGGCAAGTGAGGACGCAATGAGCGCAATCCTGCGGCTGCTTGTGCGCGGCTACCGGTATTTTCTGAGCCCCCTGCTGGCACCCGCGTGCCGGTTCCATCCCAGTTGCTCGGCGTATGCCGAAGAAGCTCTGCAGCTGCATGGCGCGCTGCACGGCAGCTGGCTATCTGCTCGGCGACTATGCCGCTGCGGCCCTTGGCATCCTGGCGGCGTCGATCCGGTGCCGTCGGGCCGTGGTCCGGTAGAAGAAAGGCATTGCTAGCATGGATACCCGGCGGACCGTGCTGTTGTTCATATTCGGCTTTTCCTTGCTGATGCTCTGGGAAGCCTGGCAGGCGGACCACCGTCCGAAGCCCGAAGCGCAGACGCCGTCCAGCGCTGCGGTCGTGCCGGGGTCAGCTGCACCGAGCCCGGCTGCGGCCGCCAATCCCGCCGCACTGCCTGCTGCCGCTGGCATCGTGCCCGGCGCCGCCGCGCCTGCGGTAAAGGGCCAGACGATCAAGGTGCATACCGACCTGGTAGACGCTGAGATCGATACGCTCGGCGCGACGCTGACGCACCTTGAACTCCTAAGGCACAAGGAAGCCCAGGATTTGTCGAAAAACCTGACGCTGTTCGGGCCGGAGCACCATTACGAAGCTCAGAGCGGCCTGGTGGGCGAGGGGCCCAATCATCGAACGCTGTGGAGCGCGAAAGCCGGCGAGTTCACGCTTGCGCCAGGGCAGGACTTCCTCGAAGTCCAGTTGACTGCACAAGGTGCCAACGGCCTCGAGGTCACCAAGACCTATCGTTTCAAGCGCGACAGCTACCTGATCGAGGTCGCACTCGAGATGCATAACAAGGGCGCTGCGCCCGTTGCGCCGGCGACCTATTTCCAGTTCACACACGACGGAAAGCCGCCGGCCGATGCGAATACGGGCGCGCAGAATATTTTCGATTCCATTGCACACACCTTCGGAGCGCAGAGTTTTTTCGGCTACGCCGTCTATACCGAGGAGAAGAAATTCCAGAAGGTCCACCTCACCGACATCGACAAGAACAAGGCGGACTACGTGAAGCAGTCGAACGACGGCTGGCTCGCGTACGTGCAACACTATTTCGTTGCCGGCTGGATTCCGCCCGAAAATACTGCCCGCAGCTATGAATTGCTGAAGCGCGACGATGGCAATTATTCCGGGTACGTGCGCATACCGGTGCAGGCGATCGCGCCCGGCGCCGCGGCCACGGTAAAGGTCTCGCTCTATGCCGGGCCGCAGGAGCAGCGCCGTCTGGCTGCCGTCGCGCCGGGATTCGATCGCGTGGTCGATTTTGGCTTGCTCACCGTCATCGCCGAGCCGCTGTTCTGGCTGCTGGGGAAATACCACTCGCTGAGCGGCAACTGGGGCGTTGCCATCATCCTGCTGACGATGACGATCAAGCTGCTGTTCTTCCCGCTCTCGGCAGCGAGCTACAAGTCGATGGCGAAGATGAAGCTGGTCACGCCGCGGATGCAGAAGATCCGTGAGATGTACGAGCACGACCGCCAGAAGATGAACCAGGCAATGATGGAGCTCTATAAGACCGAGAAGATCAACCCGCTCGGCGGCTGCTTCCCTATCCTGATCCAAATTCCGGTATTTATCTCTCTTTACTGGGTGCTGCTTGCAGCGATCGAGTTGCGTCACACGCCGTTCATACTGTGGATTCAGGATTTGTCGGCGCGGGATCCCTACTTTGTATTGCCGGTGCTGATGACCGTGACGATGGTCGTCCAGACTAGACTCAACCCTGTCCCGCCGGACCCGGTGCAGGCGAAAGTCATGCAGTTCATGCCGTTCGTCTTCAGCATCTTCTTTTTCTTCTTTCCCGCCGGACTGGTGCTGTACTGGCTGGTCAACAACATCCTTTCCATCCTTCAGCAATGGCAGATCCAGCGCATGTTCGACCGCGACAAACCTGCCCATGCCAAGCGGTGAACTAGCCCAGGATACGATCGCCGCGCTCGCCACGGCCTCCGGACGGGGCGGCATCGGCATCGTTCGCGTGTCCGGGCCGAAGGTTCCTGCAATCGCCCGGATCGTGGTCGGTTCGCTCCCAGCGCCAAGGGCGGCAGCGCATGGCTTTTTCCTCGGTGCGGACGGCGAACGCGTGGACGAGGGCCTGGCCCTCTACTTCCCGGCGCCGCATTCGTACACGGGGGAAGCAGTGCTGGAACTGCAGGGACATGGCGGCCCGGTGGTGATGCAGGCCGTGCTCGGCGCCGTGCTTGATGCCGGCGCCCGCCTTGCGGAGCCGGGCGAATTCACGCGCCGCGCCTTCCTCAACGGCAAGCTCGACCTGGCGCAGGCCGAAGCTGTTGCCGACCTGATCGACGCCGCAAGCCGCGAAGCCGCGCGCTCGGCGCTGCGCTCTCTACGCGGAGATTTCTCCGCGGCAATCCAAGGGCTGGTCGCCGAGCTTACAGAACTGCGCGCCCTCATCGAAGCGATGCTTGATTTCCCCGAAGAAGACGTCGACAGCCTGCACCGCAAAGACGCGCAGGCGCGCCTGGTCCGGCTGAGTGCGGGTCTGAAAGACGTACTCGCCAGAAGCCGGCAAGGCAGCCTCCTGCGCAGCGGCATTCATGTGGTACTCGCCGGCCTCCCGAATGTTGGCAAATCCAGCCTGTTGAACCGTCTCGCGGGTGAAGAGCGCGCCATCGTCACGGCAGTGCCGGGGACCACGCGCGACGCGCTGCGAGAATCGATCCAGATCGAAGGCGTGCCGATCGTCGTGGTCGACACGGCGGGGCTGCGCGAATCACGCGACGAAGTGGAGCGCCTGGGCATGGCGCGCACCAGGGACGAAATGACGCGCGCCGATCTGTTGCTGGTCGTGCTGGAAGCCGGCCGCCTCGAGGAGCCGCCGGCGCTGCCGGAGGGCGCGACGCGCATTACGGTGATCAACAAGATCGATCTCGTGCCTGGACTGGCAGCCGGCAGGGAGGGCGACGAAGTGCGCGTCTCGGCAAAGTCGGGCGCTGGGCTGGACGCGCTGCGTGCCGCGATACTGAAGGCAGCCGGCTGGGGTGCGCGAGGCGAATCCGTATTCCTCGCCCGCGAGCGCCACTTGCGCGCGCTCGGCGAGGCGCGCGCGCGCCTCGCTGCGGCCGCGCAGGTGGCGGAATGGGAGTTTTTCGCCGAGGAATTGCGCCTCGCGCAGGAGGCGCTCGCGGCGATCACGGGCCGCGTCAGCGCAGACGAGCTGCTAGGGGAAATATTCGCGCGCTTTTGCGTCGGCAAGTAGTTGTCGATGCGCCGACTATCGCACTGGAAATTAAGGGAAATTTTTTCTGCCGCTGGTGGGCCGGCGAGGCCCCTGCGGGCACGGTAAAATCCGCCCCCGACGAGGATCCCGCCGGCCCGAGCGTAGCCAGGGCCGTTTTGTTTTCCAGGAGTGAGCTTGATGAACGACCGTCAGCATTCCAAGGCTGATTCGATGCAGGCGCCCGAATGGGTGCGCCACCGGAAATTGCTCGACTGGGTAGCCGAGATGGCGCGCCTTGCGAAGCCCGAGCGCATTGTCTGGTGCGATGGTTCGCAGGCGGAGTACGACCGCCTTTGCGCCGAGCTGGTGGCAGCCGGCACCTTCGTCCGCCTGGACGAGAAGCTGCGTCCCGGCAGCTATCTCGCGCGCTCCAACCCGACGGACGTCGCGCGGATGGAAGACCGCACCTTCATTTGCTCCGCCCGCAAGGACGACGCGGGCCCGACCAACAACTGGATCGAGCCCGCCGAGATGCGCGGCACCCTGGCACGCCTGTTCGACGGCTGCATGCGGGGGCGCATCATGTACGTGGTGCCGTTCTCGATGGGGCCGATCGGTTCGCACATTGCGCAGATCGGCGTCGAGCTGTCCGATTCCGCCTACGTGGCGGTCAACATGAAGCTGATGACGCGCATGGGCCGCGCCGTGGTCGAACATCTCGGCGCGGACGGCGCGTTCGTGCCCTGCGTGCATTCGGTCGGCGCACCGCTTGCCGCCGGCCAGCAGGACGTCACCTGGCCCTGCAACGAGAAGGAGAAGTGGATCGTCCATTTCCCCGAATCGCGCGAGATCTGGTCCTACGGTTCAGGTTACGGCGGCAACGCTCTGCTCGGCAAGAAATGCCTCGCACTGCGCATTGCTTCGGTGATGGCTCGCGATGAAGGCTGGCTCGCCGAGCACATGCTGATCCTCGGACTGGAGTCTCCCGAGGGCGAGAAACACTACGTGTCGGCCGCGTTTCCGAGCGCTTGCGGCAAGACCAATTTCGCGATGCTGATCCCGCCGGCGGCATTCGCCGGCTGGAAGGTCACCACCATCGGCGAAGACATCGCCTGGATCAAGCCCGGTGCGGACGGCCGCTTCTACGCAATCAACCCGGAAGCGGGCCTGTTCGGCGTCGCGCCCGGCACCTCGGAATCGACCAACCCGAACGCCATGAAGACGCTGCGGGAGAATGTCATCTTCACCAACGTGGCGCAGACGCCCGAGGGCGATGTGTGGTGGGAGGACATGACCAAGGAAGCGCCCGCGCGCCTGATCGACTGGCAGGGCAAGGAATGGACACCCGGCTGCGGCAGGCCGGCGGCGCACCCGAATGCGCGCTTCACGGTCGCGGCGGCGCAATGCCCCTCGATGGATGAGAGTTGGGAAGATCCCAAGGGCGTGCCGATCTCGGCGTTCATCTTCGGCGGCCGACGCTCGTCTACCGTGCCGCTGGTGGTCGAAGCACCGGGCTGGGAAGACGGCGTCTACATGGGTGCCACGCTGGGTTCGGAGACGACCGCCGCGATCACCGGCAAGGTCGGCGTGGTGCGGCGCGATCCGATGGCGATGCTCGCGTTTTGCGGCTATCACATGGGCGACTACTTTGCGCACTGGCTAAAGATGGGCAAGGCGGTGTCGCGGCCGCCGAAGATTTTCCGCGTCAACTGGTTCCGCAAGGACGCGAACGGGAAATTCGTCTGGCCCGGCTTCGCCGAGAACATGCGCGTGCTGAAATGGATCGTCGATCGCTGCGGCGGCCGCGCGCAGGGGGTTGAAACCGCGCTCGGCGTGATCCCGCGCTACGAGGATCTCAACTGGACCGGCCTGGAGCGTTTCGAGCGGACGCGCTACGAGGACATCGCGCGCGTTGACGAGAAGGCCTGGGGTGCGGAACTGAAGTCGCACGACGAGCTTTTCGGCACCCTCAAGGGACACTTGCCGGCCGCGCTGGAGTCGCGCCGCGGCAGCATGCACCAGAAGCTGGCCGCCTAGTTTTTCGCTTTCACCAGTGGTAGCGCCAGCAGCCCTGCGGCAATCGACAGGGCAGCGGCGGCCGCAAACACGGCCGGCGATTTCGCGAACTCGAGCAGCGCCCCTCCGAGAGTCAGTCCCAGCCCGACTCCAGCGAGCAAGGCCGTGGAGGACCAGGTAAACGCCTCGGTCGAATACTCGGGACGGGAATTTTTCGCAACCAGCATGGCCTGCATGATCAGGGCCGGCGCCATTGCGATGCCCGCAGCGAGGCACCAAAGGCCGAAGGCCCAGGACGACGGCAGGAGAGCCAGAGGCGCGATCCCCAGGCCCATGACCGCGAGCATCAGCGGAAACTGGCGCGCGAGCGGCAGCCGCCAGCTGCGGCTGCCGTAGACGAGTCCGCCTGCGGCGCTGCCGATACTCATGATGCCGAGCAGGATGCCGGCGAGAGCGGACTCGCCGGTTTCCGTCGCGTACGCAGTTGTGCCGATTTCCACCAGCCCGAACGCCGATGCGTAACAGAGAATGACAGCAAGCAGCGGCGCGAAGCCGCGTTCAGCAAGTGGACCGAACAGGCTCGCGTTGCCGCGCGGCTCGATGCGCCACTGCTGGAGAGCGCGCGACCGCTGAAACAGCAGCGTGCCGGAACAGGCGCAGGCGGCGGCGAACAGCACGGCCGCCGCCGGCGAAGCGAGCGCGACGAATATGGCCACCAGCACCGGGCCGAGGATGAAGATCAGTTCGATGAGCACGGATTCGAGCGAGTAGGCGGCAGCCAGCAGGGACTCTTCCTTCAACCGCTGCTTGAAGAAAGTCCGCATGCACACCGTGATCGGCGGAAAGCTGGCGCCGGCAACCGTGGCGAGAACGTATGCAAGCCACGAAGGTGACCGTGCAGAGCTTGCGGACAGGGCGGCAACGAGCGCCGTGAGCGCGGCCGGAAATGCGAAAGCACAGGCGAGCAGCATCGTGCGCGGCCCATAGCGGTCGATCAAACGGCCGAGCAGCGGCGCAAATGCGGCAAGTCCGGCGACATAGCTGGCTGCGACAGCGCCGCCGCGTCCAAAGGAGCCCGTGGTGTCCTGCGCGAGCATCAGGATCGCTAGGCCCGTGATGCCGATCGGCAGGCGGCCCAGCATCGACGCGAGGATGGCCGAGCGCAGCGCCGGTTGTCCCAGCAAGGCGGAGTAGCGCGCAAAGGAAATCACGATAGAGGGGGACGGATCCGGGAAGTACCAAAAAGGGGCCGGATTGTCGCATACCGGCCATCTATGCTGCGCCGCACCATAACGCTAAGTTCTGGCTGTTCCACGTGAAACAACCAGGCATTGGGTTAGTTGCCTAGTTCCACGTGGAACATTCACGTATCATTCGCCCCGCATCGCCACCCCCCATGCAATTTCCTAGCGAATTTGACGTCATTGTCGTTGGCGGCGGCCACGCCGGCACCGAAGCCGCTCTTGCTTCAGCACGCCTCGGCTGCAGGACACTCTTGCTGACCCACAGCATCGAGACGCTGGGGCAGATGTCCTGCAACCCCTCCGTGGGTGGCATCGGTAAGGGGCATCTGGTGAGGGAAATCGACGCTCTCGGGGGCGTGATGGCGCTTGCCACCGACGAAGCGGGGATCCAGTTCCGTACCTTGAATTCTTCCAAGGGGCCTGCCGTACGCGCAACCCGGGCGCAGGCGGATCGGTTGCTGTACAAGCAGGCCATTCGCCGCCGTCTCGAAGAGGCGCCGAATCTGACCTTGTTCCAGCAAGCGGTCGACGACATCCTGATAGAAGGGGATCGTGCCGTCGGCGTCCTCACGCAGATCGGCCTGCGCTTTCGCGCCCGCTCGGTCGTGCTGACGGCAGGCACCTTTCTCGCTGGGCGGGTGCACGTAGGCATGCAGAATTACCAGGCGGGCCGCGCGGGAGATCCGGCAGCGGTGACCCTCGCTGCGCGTTTGCGGGAAATGAAACTGCCAGTCGGGCGCCTGAAAACCGGAACGCCGCCGAGGCTGGATGGCAACACCATCGACTTCTCAGCACTGGAGGTACAGCCTGGCGATACGCCGGAACCGGTGTTCTCCTTCCTCGGCCGGCGCGACATGCATCCACGCCAGTTGCCGTGCTGGGTAACTCATACCAACGAACGGACGCATGAAATCATCCGCGGCGGCCTGGACCGCTCGCCCATGTTCACCGGCGTGATCCAAGGCGTCGGTCCGCGCTACTGCCCCTCGATTGAGGACAAGATCCACCGATTCGCTGGCAAGACCGGGCACCAGATCTTTCTCGAGCCCGAGGGCTTGACGACCAGCGAGATCTATCCGAACGGCATCTCAACCAGCCTGCCCTTCGACGTACAGTTGGAACTCGTACACTCGATTCGTGGCCTGGAAAGCGCGCACCTGTTGCGCCCCGGCTACGCGATCGAGTACGACTACTTCGATCCCCGCAATCTGAAAACTTCACTCGAGACAAAGTCGATCCCGGGGCTGTTCTTCGCGGGTCAGATCAACGGCACCACGGGCTATGAAGAAGCAGCCGCGCAAGGCCTGCTTGCGGGGCTGAACGCTGGCCTGCAGGTGCAAGGCAGGGACAGCTGGTGCCCGCGCCGCGACGAAGCCTACCTCGGCGTATTGGTCGACGACCTGACCACGCGTGGCGTGAGCGAGCCTTACCGCATGTTCACCAGCCGGGCCGAGTACCGCCTGATGCTACGCGAGGACAATGCCGACCTGCGACTCACCGACATCGGGCGCAAGCTGGGATTGGTGGACGACCTGCGCTGGGATGTATTCAGCCGCAAGCGCGACGCCATCGCGCAGGAGACTGAACGCCTCAAGTCCACTTGGGTGAATCCGCGGACATTGCCGCCGGAGAGGGCGGTACCGATCCTCGGCCAAGCCATAGAGCGGGAATACACGCTGCATGAGCTATTGCGGAGACCGAACATAAGTCATCACTCACTTTCTCTAATATCAACGTATACAGAGGATTATTTAGATCCCGCCGTGGCGGAGCAGGTGGAAATCCAGGCTAAATACCAAGGCTATATTTCCCGCCAGCGGGATGAGGTGGAGCGCCGCGAATCCCTCGAAGGCGCGCGTCTGCCGGCCGATCTCGACTATGCCGAAGTGCGCGGGCTGTCCATCGAGGCGCGTCAGGCGCTCGCGCGCCAAATGCCGGAGACCGTGGGACAGGCAGCGAGAATTTCCGGCGTTACGCCGGCAGCGATCTCGCTACTGCTGGTGCATCTGCGGCGCCGGAAGAAGCTGGATTCGCGCGATAAGAAAAGTGCATGACGCCGCGAGCGGAACGTACGACGCCGCGAGCGGCGTTGCAGCGCGGCCTTGGCGAGCTCGCACTCGCTCTACCGGCCGGTGCGAACGACAAGCTGCTGGCTTACCTGGAGCTGCTCGCGAAGTGGAACCAGACCTACAACCTCACCGCGATCCGCGACCCGCTGCAGGCCGTAAGCCACCATCTGCTCGATTCGCTCGCCGTGCTGTGCGAGCTGGCGGACCGCACAGGCGCGCTTGCCGATGTCGGCTCGGGCGGCGGCTTGCCGGGGATTCCGATCGCCATCGCAGATCCCGAGCGGCGCGTGACGCTGAATGACGCCAACGAGAAGAAGGGCGCGTTCCTGCGCCAGGCGATCATCGAACTGGAGTTGCGTAATGCGGATGTATACATTGGCCGCGTCGAAGCGTGGCAGCCGGCGGGGCGCTTCGCGGTGGTCATCTCGCGCGGCTTCGCGAGCCTGGTGGACTTCCTTGCTGCCTGCCGGCACCTGGCAGCGCCCTCCGGTGTACTCGCGGCAATGAAGGGCGCCTATCCCGGGGCCGAACTCGCGCAGGTGCCCGCGGACTGCGACTGCGCCGAGGTGCGGCGCCTCAAGGTCCCGCTGCTTGATGCCGAGCGTCATCTGGTTCTTTGCAGGGTCGGCGCATCGGCATGACGCGAATTCTTGCCGTCGCAAACCAGAAGGGCGGCGTAGGCAAAACGACCACCAGCGTGAATCTCGCAGCTGGTCTCGCCCAGTCGGGCCGCCGCGTGTTGCTGGTGGATCTCGATCCGCAGGGCAATGCCACCATGGGCAGCGGCGTCAACAAGAGCAAGGCGGAGCGCACCGTGTACCACGTGCTGCTCGGGCTCGGGGATGCCGCCAATATTCGCGTACGTGTCGAGAGCGGTTACGACCTGATTCCAGCCAACCGCGATCTCGCCGGCGCCGAGATCGAACTGGTCGATCTGCCGAACCGCGAAGGAAGGCTGCGCGCAGCGCTAGAGCGGATTGCGGGCGACTACGACTTCATCCTGATCGATTGTCCGCCGTCGCTCAGCCTGCTCACGGTGAACGCGTTTGCGGCCGCCGAGCAGGTATTGATCCCCATGCAGTGCGAGTACTACGCACTGGAGGGACTCTCGGACCTGGTCGGTACTATCAAGCGCGTGCGTTCGAACTTGAACCCGCGCTTGGAAATCGCCGGCTTGCTGCGCACCATGTTCGATCCGCGCAACACGCTTGCTAACCAGGTTTCCCAGCAGCTGGAACAGCATTTCGGCGACAAGGTCTACCGGACCCTGGTGCCGCGCAACGTTCGGCTGGCCGAAGCGCCGAGCTACGGCGCGCCCGCGGTGATTTGGGACAAGGCCTCCAAGGGCGCACAGGCCTACGTCGCGCTCACTGAGGAGATCCTGAAAGGCTACGCATGAACAAACCCAAGGGACTAGGCCGCGGCCTAGACGTACTGCTCGGTAGTGGCGACGAAAGTCCGCGCAAAGACGCCATGACGACGCTGCCGGTCGGCGCGATCAGGCCGGGCAAGTATCAGCCACGCACCCGCATGGACGAGCAGGCCCTGAAGGAACTCGCCGCCTCGATCGGGGCGCAGGGCCTGATGCAACCGTTGCTGGTGCGTCCCATCGGCCGCGAGCAGTACGAGCTGATCGCCGGCGAACGCCGCTGGCGCGCGGCACAGCTCGCCGGCCTCGCGGAGGTGCCGGTGCTGGTGCGCGAAGTACCGGACAACGCCGCGCTGGCAATGGCGCTGATCGAAAACATCCAGCGCGAGGACCTGAACCCGATCGAGGAAGCCGGCGGATTGCAGCGCCTGGTCGAGGAATTCCGCATGACGCACGAGCAGGCCGCCGACGCGGTGGGCCGCTCGCGCAGCGCAACTACCAATCTGCTGCGCCTGCTCAAGCTGGCAAAGCCCGTCCAGTCGATGCTGATGCAGGGCGCGCTGGAGATGGGCCACGCGCGCGCGCTGCTGGCGCTGGACGGCGCCCGGCAGATAGAGGCTGCGAACCGCATCGTGGCGCGCAAGCTGTCGGTGCGCGAGACCGAAGCACTGGCCACCAGGCTGCTGCACGCCCTGGGAGCGCGCCGCAAACATAGAACGGACCGCGACTTGGCGCGGCTGGAAGAGGAAGTTTCCCAGCGGCTGGGGACTACGGTGCAAATCCGACCCGGGCGTAAGGGCAGCGGCACCATCGTCGTCAGCTATTCGGGACTGGATCACCTCGACCAGCTGCTGAAGAAACTCCGCTGACCTCCTAAAGCAGAATTTTGCGCCGCAACACGTTGACCCATAGTGCGCGAAACCAATATAATTTCCGCGCGTTGCAGCACGCTTGGGAGGCAAGTGCAGGTTCCGCGTGCTGAGTAAGCCGATTCTGACCGTTCTCCGGTGGCAGATGTGCGCCACCGCCGTCCTGGCGATTCTGGGCGGGGTTCTGGCCGGCGTGCATGGCGCTTGCTCTGCCGCCTTGGGCGGCGCGATCAGCGTCTGCGCCGGATGGGTGTCGGCCATGGTCGCTACACGCAAGACGGACTCCGCAGGGGGGGTTCTGGTTGCCGCGCTTAAAGCCGAGGGAGTCAAGCTCGGCGTAATCGCAGTCCTTCTGTGGCTGGTGCTGGCGGCCTACTCGGGGGTCGTGGTGCCAGTGTTTCTCGGATCGTTCATCGTGACAGTGCTGATTTTTTCGATGGCTTTTTTTGTGCGCGAATACGACTAGCAATGGAAGCCGGCAAAGAATTCAACGCCACTGACTACATCCAGCACCACCTGACCTTCTTCACTTCGGGGGATCACGGCGGCGGGTTCTGGGCGTTCAACGTCGACTCGATGGTCACCGCCGGGCTGATAGGCGCTCTCGTGGTCGGCCTGCTGTGGTGGATCGTGCGTGGCGCAACCTCCGGCGTACCAAACCGTCGCCAGGCCTTCGTGGAGCTGGCGTTCGAGTTCGTCGACGAGCAGGTGAAGGGCATCTTCCATCACGGCGACCGCCATCGCTTCGTGGCACCGGCGGCGCTCACCGTGTTTGTCTGGGTGCTGGTCATGAACGCCATGGATTTCCTGCCGGTGGACATTGTCGGCTGGGTGCTGGAAAAGCTGTTTCACGTGCACGCGTTCCGCATCGTACCAACGGCCGACGTGAACACCACCTTCGCGCTCGCGCTTTCAGTCTGGCTGCTGATGATCGGCTTCTCCATTTCCGCGAAAGGCCTGGGCGGCTGGATCCACGAGTTGTTCTGCGCCCCCTTCGGCTCGAATCCGCTGCTGTGGCCCTTCAACCTGATGTTCAATTTCATCGAGTACGTGTCCAAGCCGTTGTCGCATTCGCTGCGGCTGTTTGGCAACATGTACGCAGGGGAAATCATCTTCTTGCTGTTGTGGCTGCTTGCTGCGACCAGCAGCTTTGCCGCGGTGTTCGCGGTGGTCCTTGGCGTCGGCTGGTCGATCTTCCACATCCTTATCGTGGTGCTACAGGCCTACATCTTCATGATGCTCACGGTGGTCTACATCGCCATGGCCCACGAGCACCACTGACATACCGCCAACTTGAAAACAAACGATTTTTTGCTCACGAAAGGGTAGACGATGGAAAAACTGCAAGCTTTGGCCATGATCCAGGCCTACACCGGCATCGGCATCGGCCTCATGATCGGCGTCGGCGCCGCCGGCGCCTGCATCGGCGTAGGCGTGATGTGCAGCCGCTTCCTCGAAGCCGCTGCGCGCCAGCCCGAACTCACCAACTCTCTGCAGGCAAAAGTGTTTCTGCTGCTCGGTCTGATCGACGCCTCGTTCATCATCGGCGTTGGCTTGGCGATGATGTTCGCCTTTGCCAATCCGCTGCTCGCCGTCATCCGCTGACCGAACCCCGTAGGGGGCCGCTATGAGCTTCAACCTCACCCTGATCGCGCAGGCAGTCGCCTTTGCGCTGTTCATCTGGTTCACGGTCAAATTCGTCTGGCCGCCCATGCTGCGCGCCATCGAGGCGCGCCAGAAGCAGATCGCCGACGGCCTGGCGGCCGCCGAGCAGGGCAAGAAGTCGCTCGAGGTGTCAGGCAGGCAGGCCGAACAGGCGATCCAGGAAGCCCGCAGCCGTGCTGCGGAAATCGTCGCGCAGGCCGAGAAGCGCGGTTCGCAGGTGATCGAGGAAGCGAAGTCCGCCGCCAAGGCTGAGGGCGACCGCGAGAAAGCTGCCGCCAAGGCCGACATCCAGCAGGAAGCGCAGCGCGCGCGCGAACTATTGCGCGAACAGGTTGCGGCGCTGGCCGTCGCCGGGGCCGAGAAGATCCTGCGCCGCGAGGTGGATGCGAAGGCGCACGCCGACCTGCTCGACGGTATCAAGAAACAGCTTTAACAGGGAAACCCGTGGCCGAACCCAGCACCATCGCGAGGCCTTATGCGGAAGCGGCTTTCAAACTGGCCGACGCGCAGGGCAAGCTCGCCGATTGGTCGGCGGCGCTTGCCAACCTGGCGGCGGTAGCGGCGGATGCGCGCGTGCGCGAGGCGATCGGCGACCCGAACCTGCCGGATACCAAGGTGGCGGGGTTGTTCATCTCGATCCTCGCCGGCAAGTTGACGGGGGAAATCGAGAACTTCGTACGTGTGCTGGCGGAAAACGGCCGGCTCGGCGTGCTTTCCGAGATCCGCACGCAATACGAGGCGCTCAAGAACGAGCGCGAGGGAACGGTGGATGCCGAGGTCTTCACGGCATTCGAGATGGATCAGGCCCAGATCACCGACCTGGTATCGCGGCTGGAAAAAAATACCGGCCGCAAGGTGAAGGCCGCGGTCAGCATCGACAAATCGCTGATTGGCGGCGTCAAGGTGGTGATCGGCGACAAGGTCATCGACGGTTCCGCGCGTGCGCAACTCGCTGCGCTCGAAACCGCTTTGAAAGCTTAAGGAGCAGTCATGCAACTGAACCCGTCCGAAATTTCGGAACTCATCAAGAACCGCATCCAGAATCTGGATGCCGCGGTGCAGATGCGCACCCAGGGTACCGTCGTGTCGGTCACCGACGGTATCTGCCGCATCCATGGCCTGTCCGACGTCATGCAGGGCGAAATGCTCGAGTTTCCCAAGAACACCTTCGGCCTGGCGCTGAACCTGGAGCGAGACTCGGTTGGCGCAGTGATTCTCGGCGCCTACGAGCACATCACCGAGGGTGATACCGTCAAATGCACCGGCAAGATTCTCTCGGTGCCGATCGGCCCGGAACTGCTGGGCCGCGTGGTGAACTCGCTCGGCGCGCCGATCGACGGCAAGGGCCCGATCAATGCCAAGCTGACCGACGTGATCGAGAAAGTGGCACCGGGCGTGATCGCCAGGCAATCCGTTTCGCAGCCCGTGCAGACGGGCTTGAAGGCGATCGATTCGATGGTGCCGGTCGGCCGCGGCCAGCGCGAACTGATCATCGGCGACCGCCAGACCGGCAAAACCGCGGTGGCGGTGGACACCATCATTAATCAGAAGGGCAAGGATCTCTTCTGCGTCTACGTCGCGATCGGCCAGAAGGCCTCGACCATCGCCAACGTTGTGAAAAAACTGGAAGAGCATGGCGCGATGGCCTATACCATCGTCGTGGCGGCCACCGCCTCCGAATCCGCCGCGATGCAATACATCGCGCCCTACTCGGGCTGCACCATGGGCGAATACTTCCGCGACCGTGGCCAGGACGCGCTCATCATCTATGACGACTTGACCAAGCAGGCCTGGGCCTACCGCCAGGTATCGCTGCTGCTGCGTCGTCCGCCGGGCCGCGAAGCCTACCCGGGCGACGTGTTCTACCTGCACAGCCGGCTGTTGGAGCGCGCAGCGCGCGTCAATCCGGACTACGTCGAGAAATTTACCAAGGGAGCGGTGAAGGGCAAGACCGGCTCGCTGACTGCTCTTCCGGTGATCGAAACGCAGGCGGGAGACGTCACCGCATTCGTGCCGACCAACGTGATCTCGATCACCGACGGCCAGATCTTCCTGGAGACGGACCTGTTCAACGCCGGCATCCGCCCCGCGATCAACGCCGGCATCTCCGTGTCGCGGGTTGGCGGCGCCGCGCAGACCAAAATCATGAAGCGCAAGGACACTGGCGGGGGCGTGCGGCTGGCGCTTGCCCAGTACCGCGAGCTCGCGGCCTTTGCGCAGTTCGCTTCCGACTTGGACGAAGCGACCCGCAAGCAGCTCGAGCTCGGCAAGATGGTGACCGAACTCATGAAGCAACCGCAATACAGTCCGCTGCAGGTCTGGGAAATGGCGGTCACGCTGTTCGCGGTCAACAATGGCTTCTTCAACGACATCGACGTCAGAAAGGCGCTCGGCGCCGAGCGGTCGATGCGCGATTACCTGAAGAGCAAGTACGCCGCGCTGATCGCGCGCATAGAGGACAAGAAGGATCTTTCGGCCGAAGATGAGAAAGCGCTGAAGGACGCGGTCTCCGACTGGAAGAAAAACGGGTCTTACTGAGCAGACGCCATGCCAGGCACCAAGGAAATCCGGGTCAAGATCAAGAGTGTGCAGAACACCCGGAAGATCACCAAGGCGATGGAGATGGTCGCCGCCTCCAAGATGCGCAAGGCGCAGGAGCGTATGCGGCATGCGCGTCCTTACGGGGAGAAGATCCGCAACGTCGCCGCCAACATCAGCCACGCCAATCCGGAATATCGACATCCGTTCCTGGTGCCGCGCGACAGCGTCAAGCGCGTCGGCCTGATTGTCATCACCACCGACAAGGGCCTGTGCGGCGCAATGAATACCAATCTGCTGCGCGTCGTCTTGCAGCAGTACAAGACTTGGCAGACCGAGGGCGAGGAGATCGACCTTTGCTGCATCGGCAACAAGGGGCTGGGCTTCATGCAGCGCCTGGGAGCCAACATCGTCTCGAACGCGATCCAGATCGGCGATCGCCCGCAGATGGAAAAGCTGATCGGCACCATCAAGGTCATGCTCGACGGCTATGCCAAGGACCGTTTCGACCGGCTGATGATCGCCTATACGCGTTTCGTCAACACCATGAAGCAGGAACCGGTGATCGAACAGCTGCTGCCGCTTTCCGGCGAGCGCATGGGCTCGCCCGAAACGGTCTGGGACTACATATACGAGCCCGAGGCCAAGCTAGTGCTCGAGCAGGTTCTGAGGCGCTACATCGAAGCCATTATTTTTCAGGCGGTCGCCGAAAATATGGCATCCGAGCAATCGGCGCGGATGGTGGCAATGAAGGCGGCCTCGGACAACGCACGCGACCTGATCGACGATCTGACGCTGATCTACAACAAGAACCGTCAGGCCGGCATCACGAAAGAACTTTCGGAAATCGTGGGCGGCGCAGCCGCCGTATAGAAGTTACAAATTCGGGGAAGAAATCATGGCACAAGCGGAAGGCATCATCGTTCAGTGTGTAGGCGCGGTCACCGACATCGAGTTTCCCCGCGAATCGATGCCGGGGATCTACGATGCCCTGATCCTGGAAGATACGGCCGAAGGGGGCCTTGCCGAAAAGGGCTTGACCTTCGAAGTCGAGCAGCAGCTTGGCGACGGCGTGGTGCGCTGCATCGCGCTCGGGTCTTCGGACGGCCTGCGCCGCGGCATGAAGGTAAAAAACTCCGGCGCGCCGATTTCAGTGCCGGTGGGCCAGGGCACGCTCGGTCGCATCGTCGACGTGCTCGGCCGGCCGATCGACGAAGTCGGCCCGATCAAATCCGACAAGAAGCGTTCGATTCACCAGATCGCGCCCAAGTTCGACGAACTCTCGCCCTCGGTGGACCTGCTCGAGACCGGCATCAAGGTGATCGACCTCCTGTGCCCCTTCGCCAAGGGCGGCAAGGTCGGCCTGTTCGGCGGCGCCGGCGTGGGCAAGACCGTGAACATGATGGAGCTCATCAACAACATCGCCACCGAGCACTCGGGCCTGTCCGTGTTCGCCGGCGTGGGCGAGCGTACCCGCGAAGGCAACGACTTCTACCACGAGATGGCAGAGAGCGGCGTGGTGGACTTGAAGGACCTCAGTAAGTCCAAGGTGGCGATGGTGTACGGCCAGATGAACGAGCCGCCGGGCAACCGCCTGCGCGTGGCGCTCACCGGCCTCACCATGGCCGAATACTTCCGCGACGAGAAGCAGGCCAACGGCCGCGGCCGCGACGTGCTGTTCTTCGTCGACAACATCTACCGCTACACGCTGGCCGGCACCGAAGTGTCGGCGCTGCTGGGCCGCATGCCTTCCGCGGTGGGTTACCAACCCACGCTGGCCGAGGAAATGGGCGTGCTGCAGGAACGCATCACTTCCACGAAGACCGGTTCGATCACGTCGATCCAGGCCGTATACGTGCCCGCGGACGACCTGACCGACCCGTC
>DATJYN010000059.1:0-3651 GCA_035499575.1 Burkholderiales bacterium
CCTCCCAAGCGCCCGGCCGCAGGAGCATACGACCATACCCGAACGTAAGGGCGAACATCCTGCCGGCCGCCCGTATCAGGAAGACGGCGGCCGCACTGGCGTTATGGAGGTCTCGAGGTGTCCGGTCCAGCGAACCGATGAACAGCGAAAGCCATTTTGGTGTTCGGTCCGACGTGGGTTTGACATACAGGTCGCCTAGCGGCGTGCCTCCGGCTATTACCTGGGAGTGGTCCAGGGAAGCCACGTCGAGCATTGCGCGATTTGGCGAGGCGAACTCGTTCTTGAGCAGGAATATACTGAGCGAGCGTGCTGGAGAGTCGTGTCTGGGCATTTACCAAATTATAAGTCCGATCCAGCTAACCCGTGAAGCTTTCCCGAGGAACTGTCGGCCTAGCTCGCCAAAGCCAGCGAGACGCCGGCGCTACGAGAGCAAGTGCGCCCGCCTTCCCGGTCTGACGACCGGGACCCGCAGAGCGGGAAAGGCGGCCGCTACGAGGGCACACCGGCCGGCCTGAAAGGCCGCCGCTACAAAGGCTCTGCGGAGGCTTGGTCCTTTGCCAGCAGGACCACCAGGCGGGCCACTTCTTCCGGCTCCATGGCAGTGCTGTCGACCACCACGGCATCCGCCGCGCGGACCAGGGGCGAGGTGGCGCGCTCGCGGTCGCGGCGATCGCGTTCGTGGATTTCGTCGAGGGTGCGCGGCAGGTCGATGGCGTCGCCTTTCTGCTGATGCTCGAGCCAGCGGCGCTGGGCGCGGACTTCGGGCGAGGCGGTGAGGAAAATCTTCAGCTGCGCGTCCGGGAAGACGACGCTGCCGATGTCGCGGCCTTCCATGACCACGCCGCCTTTTTCGCCGGCGCGGCGCTGTTCGGCGACCAGCACCTTGCGCACGCCGGGCTGGAGCGCCACCTTCGACGCGGCCTGCGCCACTTCCGGCGTGCGGATCAGCGCGGTCACGTCTTCGCCATCGAGCAGCACTTGCTGCACGCCGGCGGTTGCGCCGTCGAGCTGCTTGAGGTCGATGCGCGTTTCAGCCGCGAGCGCGGCGAGCTTCGCGCCGTCGTCGAGCGGGACGCCGCGCCGCTGCGCCTTCAGCGCCACGGAGCGGTACATGGCGCCCGTGTCGATGTAGACGTAGCCCATCAGCGCGGCCACGCGCCGCGCCAGCGTGCTCTTCCCCGAGCCGACAGGGCCGTCGATGGCGATGATGAGGTTAGGCATTCTTCGATTCGCGACTGCAACAAAACAAAGAGAGATCCTTCGACTCCGTCCGCCGCGGCGGACTCCGCTCAGGATGACGACGCTGGTCGCATCGTCAAATTCGTTTGAAGGCGCGCTCGATGTCGCGCACGGAGTAGCGCAGCACGACGGGGCGGCCGTGCGGGCAGCTCATGGGGTATTCGGTTTTGGCGAGCTCGCCGAGTAGCCATTCCATTTTGGTGGTGTCGAGCGGCGTATTGACCTTGATCGCCGCGTGGCACGACGTGGAAGCGGCGATTTTCGACTGGAGCGAGTCGATGGAGATCGATTGGTTCTCGCGCGCGATCCCGTCGAGGATTTCGAAGAGCAGCTTTTCGGCGTCGGCGCTGGTGATGCCCGCGGGCGCGGCCTGAATGGCCACAGTGCGCGCGCCCATCAGCTCAGCTTCAAATCCGTTGGCGCGCAGCTCGTCGGCGATCTGCTCGAAGGTAACCAGCTGCTGCGGCGTCAGGTCGACCATCACCGGCAGCAGCAGGCGCTGGCCGCCGAGTTCGCCTTCGCGGCGCGCGCGGAGGTGCTGTTCGAAAAGGACGCGCTCGTGCGCCACGTGCTGGTCGATGATCCAAAGGCCCTCGGAGTTGATGGCCACGATGAAGCTGGCGCTCACCTGCCCGAGCGGCTTTAGGTCGGCGATTTCCTCGACGCTGGGCAGCGAGCCGGATTCGGATACGGGCATCGCGGCCGATTCACTCGCGGGGCGGTCGAGCGGCGGCATCGGGAAATTCATCACCGCAGCGGAATCGAAGCCCAGCCGCTGCGCGAACGGGCGGTCCGGCCCGACGCTCAACTCGAACGCCTCGGCGGTCACGGCGCCCGCGCCGGAGCCCAGCGCGATGGGAATTTCGGCGCGCGGCGGGCCGGGAGGAAGCGCCACGGAGCCGGCCGCGCCGAATCCGGCCGGCGGAGCGCCCGCGGGATATGCGCCGCCATTCGACGCGCCCGGCGCGCCGGCTGCGGCGCCCATTCCAGCAGAAGCCGCGCGCGCGGCGGGAAATCCCGGGATTGGGCGCGCGAGCGAGAGCGCGTGGCGCAGCGCGTCACGCGTGAAATCGTGGACGAACTGCGGGTGGCGGAAGCGGACTTCGATTTTCGCCGGGTGCACGTTCACGTCGACTTCCTGGTAGGGCAGGTCGAGGAACAGCAGCACCACTGGGAAAACGCCCGGCGGCGTAACGTTGCGATAGGCCTCGTGAATCGCGTGCAGCAACAGCCGGTCGCGCACCAGGCGGCGGTTGATGAAAATGTAGATGCCGTTGCGGTTGGTGCGCTGCACTTCGGGGCGCGAGGCGAAGCCGGTGACGCGCAGGGTGGCGGCCTGCTCGTCCGGCTCGATCTGCGGCTCGGTGATCGCTGAGCGCACCGGGCCTTCGGTCGAGGGGATTTCGATCAGCTCGTCGAGCGCCTGGCGGCCGAAAAGCTGGTAGACGCGCTCGGAAAGCTTTTCGACCGGCGCGCAATCAAGGATCAGCTGCGACGGAGTCTTCAGGACGAACTGCACCTCGGGATGCGCCAGAGCGTAGTGAGTCACTAGCGAGGCGATGTGGCCGAGCTCGGTGGTTTCGGACTTCAGGAACTTGCGCCGCGCAGGCACGCAGTAGAAGAGGTCGGCGACGCCGATGGAAGTGCCGGCAGGCAGGCCCGCGGGCTTCACGCCGATGAGCTTCCCGCCCGCGAATTCGACGCGCGTTCCCTGCTCTTCCTCGGGCGTGCGCGTTTCGAGCACAAGGCGCGAAACGGAGGCGATCGAGGGCAGCGCCTCGCCGCGGAATCCCAGCGTGGCGATGGAAAGCAGGTCGTCGGCGGTGCGCAGCTTGGAGGTAGCGTGGCGCTCGAAGGCCAGGAGCGCGTCGTCATGGTTCATGCCGCTGCCGTCGTCGGTAACGCGGATCAGGCGCTTGCCGCCGGATTCGACCTCGATGCGGATGGAGCGCGCGCCCGCGTCCAGCGCGTTTTCGAGCAGCTCCTTGACGACGGAGGCTGGGCGTTCGACTACCTCGCCCGCGGCGATCTTGTTGGCGACGTGCTCGGCAAGTATGCGAATGCGAGACATAGTCGTTTAGGGGGTCGGAGCTTCAGCTCCGACATTATCACACCCAGAAAAAGGGGCTTTAGCCCCTGCTTCTTCAGGAGGCCGGGGCTTCAGCCCCGGCGCACCGACTTCATCAACTAAGGGGCTTTAGCCCCTGAAGCAGATTCGATGTAGCGCTCAAGAATCGCGTCAAACGTATATCGCCTGAAACACATTCCTGCCTTCCCAACAGCGCGTGGTAACGAAGTACGACGTGCCCGGTGCCGTTCGGTGCCTCGGTGACGCCACTTCAAATCTTCCTTCAGGGGCTCAAGCCCCTTCCATTTGCGTCCGCTAGCGCCGGGGCTGAAGCCCCGGCCTCC
>DATJYN010000060.1:0-2554 GCA_035499575.1 Burkholderiales bacterium
TAGCCCTCCCATGGCCGGCCGCATTCCCCAGAGCTTCATCGACGACCTGATCGGCCGCGCCGACATCGTGGAAGTCATCAACGCGCGCGTGCCGCTGAAGCGCGCCGGGCGCGAGTACCGCGCCAACTGCCCCTTCCATCACGAGAAGACACCCTCGTTCTGGGTGAGCCCGGTCAAGCAGTTCTACCACTGCTTCGGCTGCGGGGCCCACGGCACGGTGATTTCCTTCCTGATGAACTACGACCGCCTGAGCTTCGTGGAGGCGGTGGAGGACCTGGCGCAACGGCTGGGCCTGGAGGTGCCGCGCGAAGGCGGCACGCAAGGCGCGGCCGCGCCAGTCAGCGAGGACCTGTACTCGCTGATGGCCAAGGTGGCCACCTTCTACCAGGAGCAGCTGGCCGCCAGCGAGCGGGCGCGCGATTATGCGAAGCAGCGCGGCCTGACGCGCGACATCGCGGCCAAGTTCGGCATCGGCTACGCGCCCGACAGCTGGAACGAGGTACTGAAGCGCTTCGGTGCCAGCGAGGCCTCGCGCGCGAAGCTGCTGGAGCTGGGCCTGATCCGCGAGCGCGACAAGGACAAGGGCGAAGGCCACTACGACTACTTCCGCGACCGGCTGATGTTCCCGATCCGCGACCAGCGCGGCCGCGTGATCGCCTTCGGCGGTCGCGTGCTCGACGCCGGCGAGCCCAAGTACCTGAACTCGCCCGAGACGGCGCTGTTCCACAAGGGCCGCGAACTCTATGGCCTGTACGAAGTACGCCAGGACCGCGCGCCGCTGACGCGGCTGATCGTGGTCGAGGGCTACATGGACGTGGTCCGCCTGCACCAGGCCGGCATTGGCTATGCCGTGGCCACGCTCGGCACCTCGACTACGCCCGAGCACCTCAAGCGCGCCTTCCGGCTGGTGCGCGAGATCATTTTCTGTTTCGACGGCGACAAGGCCGGCCGCGCCGCGGCCTGGCGCGCGCTGGGCAATGCGCTGCCCGAGGCCGAGGCGGGCCGCGAGCTGAAATTCCTGTTCCTGCCGGAGGGCGAGGATCCGGATTCGCTGGTCGGCAAGGAAGGCAAGGCGGCCTTCGAAGCCCGCTATGCCGGCGCGCTGCCGCTGTCGGAATACCTGGTCGCGCATCTCACTGCGGCCATCGATGTTTCCCATGCCGATGGCAAGGCGCGCTTCGTCGCCGAGGCGCGGCCGCTGCTCGAGCGTGCCCCGGCGGGCGCGTACCGCGAGCTGCTGCTGGACCGGCTGGCGCAGGCCATCGGCGTGTCGGCGGAACGCTTCCTCACCATCGTCGGGCCGATGGCCAATGCAGCGGGAGCGGAAACCGCCGGCGCGGCGGCGCGGGCAAACCGCCCCGCCATTGCGCGCGGCGCCGGACGCGGCGGCCTGGTGCGGCAATCGGTGCAGACGCTGCTGCACTTCCCGGCCACCGCGGCGCGTGTCGGCGCGGCCGAGCGCAACGGCCTGGATGCCGTCACCGAACCGGGCGTCGAGGTGCTGCGCGAACTGCTGGACATGCTGCAGGCCCAGCCCGCGCTGCACGCCGCGCAGCTGCTCGAACGCTGGCGCGACCAGCCGCTGGGCGAGCGCCTGGCGCGGCTGGCGGCCGAAGCCTCGATGCTGGAGGAGGAGCAGGCCGCCGGTGACGAACTGCTGCATGCGGTGCGCGAACTGGGACGCGGCGCGGGCGAGGCCGAACTCAACGGACTGATCGCCCGGGAACAGCAGGGCGGGCTCTCGGACGCCGAGCGCCAGCGCATGGTGGAACTGCTGAAAAAAGTGCGCCGCGGCTGAACTCGGCGGCCGCCGGAATGGTCTAATCGCGCGTATTCCGGACAACCCCGTCCACCAACGGGCCAGTCCGCAGCCCTTTGGAAAGGATCGTGCCAAGGGCAGCCCACCGCTCAAACGGGGGCAGATTTTGCGCCAGCCGCGTGGCAGGAAGCCCGCCGCGCCGCTAGAATCCGCGATCCGCTAAAGCGACCCCATTTCCGTGCTGGAGAGCTCATGGCGTCCACCCGCAAGCCGCAGAAACCCGTGCCCGCCCGCAAGTCCGCCGCCGCCAGGACCGCCCCGAAAACCGCCGCCAAACCGGCGAAATCTGCCAAGCCCGCCGTGAAAGCTGCGCCGGCCAAAAAGCCCGCGGCACCAGTCAAGGCTGTTTCCGCGCCCAAGGGCAAGGTCGCGCCCGCGCCGGTGGTTGTGGCCAAAGGCAAGTTACCCGCCAAGCCGGAAAAGCCGCGGATCGAAGCGGTAGCGCCCGCTCCCGCCGCGGACAAGGGCAAGCCCGGCCGCAAGCGTCGCGAGACCCTCACGCCCGCCGAGGCCGAGGCGCTGTCCGCCGTCGAACGCCGCGCGCCGGTGATGCCCGAGGAACGCCAGTCGCAGCTGAAGCTGCTGATCGCGCTCGGCAAGGAGCAGAGCTTCCTGACGTACTCGCAGGTGAACGATCACCTGCCGAGCGAGATCGTCGATCCCGAGCAGATCGAAGACATCGTCAACATGATCAACGACATGGGAATCCCGGTGTACGAGAAGGCACCGGATTCC